>NZ_JAGQBL010000004.1:0-222929 GCF_024345615.1 Cyanobium sp. Maggiore-St4-Cus | reverse complement strand
CTTTGATCCCGATGGCACGGCCGGTCTCACAGGGTCCGCCACCGTTCTTGCCATCTTCCGCAATACCACCGCAACAGCCTTTACTGCTGCCAATTTCAATCCTAATTTCCCGGTAAATGGGAATCCAGACACCCCCCCGCCAACAGTCGTGGATAACGGTGATGCCGTCTTCTCCATCACAGGCACCCGTGCTGTAGGCCAGACCCTCACCGCTGCTATTGCAACAGCTGATCCTGATGGCAATGGCTCTGGTGGATTCTCCTATACCTGGCAGTCCTCTACTGACGGCAGCACCTGGGGCAACGTCGGCACCAACAGCGCTAGCTACACCATTGCTGCTGCTGATGAAGGCAAGCAGCTACGTCTCCTTACCGCCTACACCGACGCTCAAGGCTTCTCTGAATCCGTCACCACATCCGTAGGCTCAGTCCCCAATGTTAATGATGCTCCAACAGACCTGGCCTTCACAACAAATGGCATCCAGGAGAACATTGTTGCTGGATCGATCATTGGTACTCTCTCCGCTGTAGATCCTGATGCTGGCTCTACCTTTGCCTATGCCCTTGTTGCTGGTAACGGAACCAATGATGTCGATAATGCCCTTGTAGACATTGTTGGAAATGAAGTCAGGGTCAAATCTGATGCTTCTATTGACTTTGAAACCAACCCTGTTCTCAACCTCAATATTCGGGTCACCGACAACGGTGGGCTCACCTACACCAAAGCAGTCACCGCTGCAGTCCTCAACGTCAATGAGTTACCTGGCTTGAACCCAGCGACACTGTCGCTCCAGTTCCTCGATACTGCTTTCTCAGCAGCGCTGCCAACTGCCTCCACAGGCTCCATTGCCATCAACAATGCTGCCGATTTTGGCGGGATCATCCCCATTACTTATGGTCCCGCTTCCACCAACGGGCTCTACGGCACCCTCGCTGTTTCCTCTGCCGGTCTGACTACCTACACCGGCAACGGCACTGCCATCAAGAACCAGAGCACGTCCACTCTCACCGATACCTTCCAGGTCTCGGCAACCGATGGCAACACCACCAAAACGGGCACCTACACCGTTTCCATTGCCAACCCAACGGCAGAAAACACCCTGTTAATTACGGAAACAGGAAATGGCATCCTGGACGGGATTCGTTATGGACGTTGGCCTCTAATTATTCCAGGCATTTTTCCCGACCATACATTAATGATGGAGAATACAATGGCACCTTGCTGAGCAGCATCAACCTCGGTGCGGCAGCAGATACCGCCACCCTCACCGACGGCGCAGGCACAACCGCAGCACTCTCTCTCAATGGTGGTGCTGGCTTTGATCGCCTCAATGGCAACGCCTCCGCCAACAACCTCACACTCACCGGACTCGATCAAGGCAGCCTCGATCTGGTGTCCTTCTCCAGCATCGAGAACATCTACCTAGAAGGTGGCAACGACACCGTCACCATCCAAGCCGGTGGGCGCCTCAGCGGCATTCTCGATGGCGGTGCTGGCAGCAACTCCCTGGTCGTCGATGGCAGCTACACGATTTCGATCGGTGATGGCGGCACGATCGTGATCGATAACGGCAGTGGCGGTGGCGGCAGCTTCTCCGGCTTCCAGAACATCGGCGGTGGTAGTGGCAACTCCGGAGGCGGTGGTGTCGGTGGCGGTGGCAGTAGTACCCCTCAGAACAACAGCCTCACCCTCAACACCAACAGCAATGTCGTTTCCATCACTGGTCCCAACTCCGGTACCGCCGATGGCACGGCTTTCACCAACATCTCCGACATCAACCTTGCTGCTGGTGATGACAACGCCATCCTCGCGGCAGTCGGCTCCCTCACAGGAACCCTCTCTGGTGGCACAGGCACTGACGATCTCACCCTCAGCTCCGCCATCAACACCGTCGTCCTCAGCCAGAGCGGCGCGGGCACTGCCACCAGCAGTGGTAATGCGGTCTCCACTGCCTTCAATGGCTTTGAGGTCATTCGTCTAGACGCTGGCAACGACACTGCCGACCTGGATCTCAATGGCACCACTGCCCTGACACTGAAGCGTCAACTCCGCCTGGAAGGGGGACTGGGCACCGATCAGCTCACCCTCAGGCTCAATGCCCAAGAACGCCAGAACCTCATCGCAACCAATCAACTGGCTGCTTTGCAGAGCTACATCAGTAATCCATCAGGGCAAACCCTCACCATCAGCTTGTTTGAGGTGGATCTGGCAGTTGTCGGATTTGAAACAGCCCTACTTGTCTCCGCTAATTCAGCACCAACCGATATCACCACATCCGCATCAAATTTCGACGAGAACATTGCCCTCAATACTCCTGTAGCAACATTCTCAACCACTGACCCAGATTCAGGCGACACGTTCACCTACTCTCTGGTTTCGGGTACGGGATCGACAGGCAACAGTGACTTCACAATTAGCGGTGATCAACTACTGATCAGCACCTCACCCAATCTTGAAGTGAAGGCTTCCTATTCAATCCGTGTACGTACTACAGATTCTGCCGGTCTCTACACAGAAAAGGTGCTCATACTTGGCGTTAATGATATCAAGGAGGCAATTCGTGGAAATTCCTTATATACAGTCGTAGATGGTCCTACTTGGACTGGCGCTGAATTGACAGCGGTTGCCTTGGGTGGTCACCTTGCAACTATATCAAGTTCAGGTGAAAATAACTTCCTAATATCAAACTTCTCTAATAAGACTGGTGAGTACCAAGGTCTTTGGATTGGGTTGACTGATAGGAGTCTAGAGGGTGATTTCAAATGGATTTCAGGCGAGACAAGCGCTTATAGAAACTTTTTCCCGTCAGAACCCAATGGTGGAATCGGCGAAAACTATGTTCATATGTGGTCTTCAAATCCCTGGGGATATAGCGTCGGATCGTGGAATGACATAGGAGACTATCCCGATGGAGGTAATCCTGACCCCAGCGGAAAGGCAAAGTATTTTAATGGCATTATCGAAATCCCCCTCTCCCTCTCCATAACCCGCCAAGGAGAAGTCAAAGAAGGTTCTGGGCTCTTCACCACATCCATCAACATCACTGCAGGAACACTGGCATCAGGCAACCTTGCAGAAGGTGCTCAGGTCTGGTGGAAAGTCACAGGCACCACTGCAGATGATCTTGTGTCAGGCGCTCTGAGTGGCAATGGCATCATTGCCAACGGCAAACTTGATATTCAGCACTCTCTAAAAGTCGATGCTGATTCTGGAGAATCCTTTGAGGTCTCTGTTTTCTCTGATGCCTCGATGACTTCTGAGTACCAGATTGGCATCACTAAATCGAAGCCAATACAAGAATCTATAGTTAAGTTCACAGTAGCTGATGCGCAGGCGTTAATGGCGCTACAAGGGGCAACGATCTTAATACCCGAAGGATACACTCATATAGATGACAATGCTTTCAATGGAGCCCCGGTCACATCAATTACCCTGCCAAGCACCCTGCTGACGATTGGCAATGGAGCTTTCTACAGCACACAGCTTACGGGAGTAATAATCCCGGAAGGAGTGGCGACAATCGGAATCGATGCTTTTGGCGTCACAAACATCAGCTCCGTCACAATACCGAGCTCGATAACGGCTATCGGTACTCGTGCTTTTGACGCAAAGATTAGCAGGATATCCCTATCAGGCGCAAGGAACAACAGCCTTTCCATAGAGAATAGCTCCCATGCCATCATCGACGGAGGCTCTTTTAGCAATAGCGCTGGAAACATTGAAGTCATCGACCTAGGCAGTGGTGCTGATACCGCCACCATTGCAGATACTGTCATCGCGGATGTTCAGATGACCATTGCTGGCGGCGATGGCACCGACACGCTCAACGGCAATGCGCGTGACAACATTTTAGTCCTTACAGGCATCAATCAAGGGACCCTTGATGGCATAACTTTTTCAGGCTTCGAGAATGTCAACCTCGGGACTGGCAATGACACCGTCTATATCCGACCTGGTGGGCAACTTACAGGGCTTCTAAATGGCGGTGGCTCAGTTAGCAAGGTCGTCTACTTGCCACCTGGTGGGAACCCTCCAACCCAAGGTGGAGGAGGTGGTACTCCAACGCTTCCTCCAATCACACCCCCTTCCGATCCGCCGATCGTCCTGCCACCTTCACAGCCACCTGGAGCGATTGTGGATGGTGGTTACAACCGGTTTATCCTGAACGATAATGCCAACTCTGTCATCCTCACAGGCATTGGGTCTGGTGTCGTTGATGGAACAAACTTCGTCAACTTCTATTCTATCGATCTCAAAGGCGGCATCGATACCGCAACGATCGCATCAGGCGGAGCACTGCCTGGACTTCTAGACGGGGGTGCGGGCACCGACACCCTCAACCTCAACAGCGGCGCCAACAGCCTCTCCATTGATCAAACCCTTAACGGCACAGCGGCAGGCACCTCCATTAGCGGCTTTGAGTCAATCAACCTTCTCGATGGCAATGACACTGCTGTCTTTTCCATCAATTCCTCTGCCACTGCTCCTGCGTCCAGGCAGTACCTCACCCTTGATGGCGGACTGGGTACCGATCAGCTCACCCTCAAGCTCACCAAAGCAGAACTCGATTTCCTCCATTCTGCTCAAACTCTCTCTGCTCTCACCACCTATCTCAGCAACCCAACCAATCAGTCCATCACCCTGGCACTGAGCACCCTGGACCTCACCCTCACGGGCTTTGAATCCAGCAACCTCTTCCTTCCAGATGGTGAACTACCTGACTTGAACCCAGCGACACTGTCGCTCCAGTTCCTCGATCCAGCTTTCTCCGCAACGCTGCCAACTGCCTCCACAGGCTCCATTGCCATCAACAATGCCGCCGATTTCAACGGCACTATCCCCATCACCTATGGACCCGCATCCACCAGCGGGCTCTACGGCACCCTCGCTGTCTCCTCTGCCGGTCTGACTACCTACACCGGCAACGGCACTGCCATCAAGAACCAGAGCACTTCTACCCTCACCGAAACCTTCCAGGTCTCGGCAACCGACGGCAACACCACCAAAACGGCGGACTACACCTTTTCCATTGCCAACCCAACGGCAGAAAACACCCTCCTGATCACTGCCACATCCTCCGGCAGCATCGACGGCATCAGCTTTGGCTCTGCTGCCACCTCCGGTCCCTATGCCGGCACCTTGCTGAGCAGCATCAACCTCGGCAGTGCTGCTGATACAGCCACCCTCACCGATGCAGCAGGTACGACCGCGGCTTTAACCCTCAATGGTGGTGCAGGCTTTGATCGCCTCAATGGCAATGCCTCTGCCAACAACCTCACACTCACTGGGCTCGATGAAGGCACCCTCGATCTGGTGTCCTTCTCCAGCATCGAGAACATCTACCTGGAAGGCGGCAACGACACCGTCACCATCCAAGCCGGTGGACGCCTTAACGGCATCCTCGATGGTGGTGGTGGCAGCAACTCCTTAATCGTCGATGGCAGCTACACGATCTCGATTGGTGATGGCGGCACAATCGTGATCGATAACGGCAGTGGCGGTGGCGGCAGCTTCTCCGGCTTCCAGAATATCGGTGGTGGAGGTGGTGGCGGTAATTCTGGAGGTGGAGGCGGAAACTCCGGTGGTGGTGGTGGATTACAGACCAACAGCCTCACCCTCAACACCAACAGCAATGTCGTTTCCATCACTGGTCCCAACTCCGGTACCGCCGATGGCACGGCTTTCACCAACATCTCCGACATCAACCTTGCTGCTGGTGATGACAACGCCATCCTCGCGGCAGTCGGCTCCCTCACAGGAACCCTCTCTGGTGGCACAGGCACTGACGATCTCACCCTCAGCTCCGCCATCAACACCGTCGTCCTCAGCCAGAGCGGCGCGGGCACTGCCACCAGCAGTGGTAATGCGGTCTCCACTGCCTTCAATGGCTTTGAGGTCATTCGTCTAGACGCCGGCACCGACATTGCCGACCTGGATCTCAATGGCACCACTGCCCTGACACTCAAACGCCAACTCCGCCTCGATGGCGGGCTGGGCAGCGATCATCTCACTCTCCGGCTCAATGCCCAGGAGCGGCAGAACCTGATCAGCACAGGACAGCTGGCAGCGCTACAGACCTACATCAGCAGTCCAACCGGGCAGACCCTCACCATCAACCTGCTGGAAGTGGATCTGGTACTCACTGGATTTGAGACGGCAGTGCTTATCACCGCCAACCAGGCACCAACTGACCTCACCTTGACCTCCAGCGGCATCAACGAAAACAGTGCCGCTGGAACCGTCATCGGCACCCTTGCCGCAACTGACCCCGATGCTGGTTCGACCTTTACCTATGCCCTTGTGGCGGGTAACGGCACCAACGATGCTGACAACAACCTGGTGGTGATCGAAGGCAATCAAGTCAAAGTCAAATCTGGGGCATCCATTAACTTTGAAACCAACCCTGTTCTGACTCTATATATCCGGGTCACTGATAACGGCAATCCAGGACTCCCCTTTGACAAGGCAGTTACTGCCTCTGTCATCGACATCAATGAGTCACCAACTGATCTGGTCTTCACCAGCAGTGGTGTTCAGGAGAACAGTCCTGCTACCACCGTCATTGGCACCCTATCGGCAACGGACCCTGATGCTGGTTCCTCCTTTACCTATATCTTGGTGGCAGGTGATGGAACCAATGATGTCGACAATGCCCTGGTGGACATTGTTGGAAATGAAGTCAGGCTCAATTCTGGTGCATCCATTAACTTTGAAACCAACCCCGTTCTCAACCTCAATATCCGGGTCACCGATAACGGCACTCCAGGACTCACCTTTGACAAGGCAGTTACTGCCTCTGTCATCGACATCAATGAGTCACCAACTGACCTGGTCTTCACCAGCAGTGGCGTTCAGGAGAACAGTTCTGCTGCAACGGTCATTGGCACTCTCTCAGCAACGGATCCAGATGCTGGTTCCTCCTTTAACTATGCCCTGGTCGCTGGTAACGGAACCAATGATGCCGACAATGCCCTGGTGGTGATCGAAGGCAATCAAGTCAAAGTCAAAAATGGTGCAGCCATTGACTTTGAAACCAATCCAGTCCTCAACCTCAATATCCGCGTCACCGATAACGGCACTCCAGGACTCACCTTTGACAAGGCAGTTACTGCCTCTGTCATTGACGTACTAGAAGTCCCGGCTGACATCACCCCACCCACCATCTCCAGTATCAGCACCCAGGGAACCACCGTCATCCTCAAGTTCTCAGAAACTATCACTGCGCAGTCAGTGCCAACCACCGCATTTGCAGTTGCCACGCTCAATACCAGTAATCAGATAACTGCCCGAACAATTAGCACAGTAGCCCTTGATCAGAACGATCCAACCAAGATCATCCTCACGCTCAGCGGCACCGCCCCTGCGTCCAACGTAAACCTCAGGGTCTCCTACACCGACCCCACAGGCAACCAAACCTCTGGAGTTGTCCAGGACCTATCCGGCAACGACCTTGCCTCCTTCTCCAACCGATTTGCCGATACTTTCATCACAGCATCAACGACCACCCTTGCCAGTCAGTACCAAAACCTCATTATCACGGGGACTAGTAACGTCAACGGCACTGGCAATGCTCTAAACAACAGCATCACCGGCAACAGTGGCAACAACACACTCAGTGGACTCACTGGAGCAGACAATATGGCAGGGGGTCTTGGTAACGACACCTATATCCTTGATAATACTGGCGACGTGGTAACAGAAGACATCAATGCAGGTACTGATTCTGTTCATTCCTCCGTCACCTACGCGCTTGGTGCAAATCTTGAAAATCTGACACTTACAGGTTCTGCTGCCATCAACGGCACTGGCAATTCACTAAATAATTCCCTCACAGGCAACTCAGCAGCAAACATCCTCAGTGGTGGTGATGGATCTGACACGCTGATTGGTGGGGCAGGAGCAGACACCCTCACAGGATCCACTGGTGCCGATACCTTCCGTTTTGCTCTTGCTGATTCCAGATTTGCCGCTTTTGACCGCATCACTGACTTCACGATTGGCACGGACATCCTTGATGGTCCCACTGCTGTCACAGCTGCCAACCTCAGAGAACTTGGTAGTGTCAGTGCGTTAACTGCTACTGCTATTGCTTCTGTTCTGACAGCTGCCAACTTTGCCAGGAACGGTGCTGGAAGCTTCTCCTTTGGTGCAGGGCAAACCGCACGTACCTTCCTTGCACTTAACGATGGGACTGCTGGATTCTCAAGTACTAGTGATAGCTTGATCGAAATCACTGGGTTCTCAGGGGCACTGACGAATCTGGCGATTGTCTGAGGTATGTTCTGTTTCTACCTGCACTGGTGATATCCAGTGCTAGTGGTCTCTCAAGTGCAGCTATTGGTACTTTCTGCTTCAAAAGAACCAGTAGAACCATTAGAAATATCCCCAATATTCCTTGGCGCCCTGCAGTTATGTCCCTTTCCAGCAGACGCCAGGTCTTCCTCCAGTTGTAGAGGCTGGCCACGTGAATGCCCAGCTCTGCTGAGATCTGGGCCACGGTCTGCCGGTGCGGCGGACTCATCCGCTTTCTTATATCAGCTTTGACGGCCTCGCTGTAGTGGCGCATTGGTCTGCTCCTTCAAGCCCCCTGGTGGAAAAGTGGTCGAGATGGAGAGGCGTCAACTTTCCTGGCAGAGGGGGGCTGGAGAAACAGAAAACTAATATTGCGTAATCTAAATAGCCTTTTTTGGCGGTAATATTTGTTTGACTCAATCTCAAATTGATCGATGGCTTACATCCTTACCCATTTCTGGCCAGGTGCGACGGAAGAGCAGTATCGGGATGAAGTCGCAGCCGTTCATCCAAAGGGTGGTTTGCCAAAGGGACAGCTCCATCACGCAGCTGGAGCCGTTGATGGTGGTGTGTTGGTTGTGGCAATCTGGGACTCCAAGGAGTCATCGGATCGCTTCATTGCCGACGTCCTGATGGCTCATGTGCCTGAACCTGGTGGTTTCTCCGGTAAACCGGACGAGCGGGCTGCTGAAGCCTTTAATTTTCTTTCTCAATAGTTGGTTCTCTGGGGTAACTCCACCCTGAATCAGGGCAAATCAACGTATGGGGAGTATTGAGAAGCTCCCTTTTTTCTCGCCATGAGCTGTTGGCTTGGTAAGTTGACTTTGGATTACTGCGCTGTCGGCAGAAGAGTGTTGCCTATTTGTTCATTTGAGCAACACTTTGATTCTGTCCGGCTCCATTATGTGTTGGAGGCGCTGAATGGTCGGCCTATTCCCGCACCGTGTAGGTAATCTGTTCTCCTACCTTGAATAGGGGAATGGTGGTGTTTATTACTGTGTCTACTGTGGATATCTCGTCGGGGCTTTCTTCTGTGCGTACCACCACCACTCCCTTGGGCTTGCTGTATATGTAGATGTTGGTGTTGTTTGATGCTTCGAAGCGGCCAGAGCCGGATGTTTTGAGGGGTTTGGGACCTTTTTTATACCAGGTTTCGGTGAAGGCGAAGCTGTTTTTGCCCGTGCTTACTTGGTCAACCCTGCTGTAAGAACCATCGGAGGAGTTGCCGCGCCATTTTGACGTTTTTGCGTTTAGTGCTGAGGCGGGGTCATCCTTGCGGTGGGCACGGGAGAGCTCGTCGCAGCCATAGCTGCCAGCAATTAGTAGCAGTCCAGTGCCGAGGCATAGCAAACGATTTAGCGTGATTGCGATTGCCATGCCCAACCCAAGTCCAATACCAACCTATGGGCTGCTTTGGTCGCTGCCAACCCCGGCGTAGTGGCTATTGCCGTCGGGCATCCAGTAGCTGAGGTCGTTGTGCCAGAACAGGCGGCCAGGAAGCTGCTGGGTACTGAGCTTGGTGCTGGCCATCGCTGAGATCAGTTGGCCCATCTCGACTGGCGAAAGATCGGTTTTGATGTCTTCGCCGGTGACTTTCAGCAGTTCTGGTAGCTGGGCCAGGGTGGACGGCTGGGCTAGTTTGCGAAAAACCTGTGCCAGCACTAGCTTCTGGCGATCCATCCGCCCTAGATCTCCCATCTCGTCATGGCGGAAGCGCAGGAAGCCTTCCAGTTGCTCACCTTTCAGCACCTGCAGTCCTGGATAGAGGTCGATGTATAGGTTCTGAGCATTATCTACGTAATACATCCGTTTAGGCACATCAACTTCCACGCCGCCAATGGCATCGGCTAGGTGCTCCACAGCGCGCATATTCACCCGCACATAGCGATCCACTGGAGCATTCAGCAGGCTGGTGAGCTCCTGTTTCAGGGCACCCATGCCGCCAAATGCATAGAGGGCATTGGCTTTTACAACGCCGTATTCGGCTGATTCCACGAAGGTGTCGCGCGGCACCTGGGTGAGCTGGGTGACACCGTCTTTGAGCTGCACCGTGAACATCACATCGGTGTTTTCGCCCACCTTGTCTGTGCCAATCACAAGAACGCGCCGGTTGCCGCCCCCGAATGGATTGATCAGGCTGGTGAGCTGGCTGGGTCCGTGCAACATGGCTGCCCAAACCCCTGAGGCCATTTGCGGCAGGGGCCCGGCAAGTCCATAGCCCAGGCCGATACCCAGCAAGAAGACCAGAACTGGCGGTTTGCGTTGACGAGGGTTTGCGGCAGTTTTCGCTTTGGCGCTATTGCTCGGTGCTGTTTGACGCAGCTCGCGACGGTTGCGCAGGTCGGTGACCACAGCCCCGCGGTTGCTTTCGCGTCGGCTGCGACGCGGGCGGGGTTGGGCCTGGCTCATATCCGCTCCTATTCAGCGCACCTTAAGGGCCGGATCCCTGCTACACCAGGGGGTGAGCGCCGCTTGTTCAGCTGGAGGCCCGCACCCGGATGTGGGCTGCGGCCGTGTCTGCCTTGCGGCGGGCCTCCTCCTCACTACCGCCGCGGGCCAGGGCTACGCCCATGCGCCGCAGGGGGCGGGCTTGCTGCTTGCCGAAAAGCAGCACCTCCGTATCGGCTTCGCTGAGGGCCTCCTTCACGCCGCTATAGGAGACCGCTTCTCCTTCGCTGTCGGCCAGAATTACCCGGCTGGCAGCGGCTCCCAGGCTTTGGATCAATGGGATCGGCAGGCCCAGCACCGCTCGCAGGTGTAGTTCGAATTCGCTCAGGTTCTGGCCAACCAGCGTCACCAGGCCGGTGTCATGGGGGCGCGGTGAGAGCTCGGAGAAAACCACCTCAAGCTCATCTGGCTGACCGGAGCTGCTGCCGGGCTTTTTGCATAGGAAAAATTCAACGCCAAACAGGCCGGCGCCGCCCAGGTTGTCGGTGACGCTGCGGGCCATGACGTGGGCTGCCTCTAGAGCGGCAGCTGGCATCTGGGCTGGCTGCCAGCTGCACTGGTAGTCGCCCCGCTCCTGGATGTGCCCGATCGGCGGGCAGAAGAGCGTTGGCCCTTGCCATTGCTTCACGGTGAGCAGGGTGATTTCGAGCTCGAAGTGCAGGAACTCCTCCACGATCACCAGCTCCCCGGCACCTCGCGCACCCGCCATTGCTGCTTCCCACGCGGCGTCAATCTCTTCGGGGCCCCGCACCACGCTTTGGCCCTTGCCAGAGGAGCTCATCACCGGTTTGACCACCACCGGCCAGCCCAGGCTCGCAGCGGCGCTTGCCAGATCACTGGCGTTGCTGGCGTAGGCAAAACGGGCGGTGCGCAGCCCCAGCTCAGTGGTTGCCAGGTCGCGGATGCGGTCCCGATTCATGGTCACGGCCGTGGCCCGGGCTGTGGGAATCACGCAGATGCCTTCCGCTTCCAGTTCCGCGAGGGCATCAACCGCTAGAGCTTCTATCTCTGGAATCACCAGATCGGGCCTGTGCTTGCGCACCACCGCCTTGAGGGCTTCTGGGTCGGTCATCGCGACCACCTCAGCGACATCAGCCACCTGCATGGCTGGGGCGTTGGCGTAGCGATCCACCGCGATCACCCGGCAGCCGAGGCGCTGGGCTGCGATGGCCACCTCCTTACCCAGCTCACCGCTGCCGAGCAGCATCAAGGTGGCCGGAAGAGTGGCAGGGGTGGGAAAGGTCATGGTGGTCGCCCGGATCGCGGGCAGGACAGCAAGATGGAACCGATCTTCTTGCACACCGGGGCGCGTTGATGGCTTGGCTGTTGGGATTGCCCTTGGGTTTCAGTACGGCTGGGGACGCTGCCAACGGCCTGTTATTTGGCTGGGACATCGCCACCTTGCAGAAATGGGCCCTGATCTACTTAGGCCTTTCCTCCCTGGCTTTTGTGGTGGTGTGGTTGGTGGGCTATCTGCGTCGAAACTGATCCCCAGGTTGGGCGTTGCCAGCTCAGCTCAGCAACGTCAGCTGCCGCACCGGCGATTCCTCGTTGATGAAGCCATAGGCCTCAAATACGTTTGGATCCGGGTGGGTGATGTGCTGGCCATCGCTGTGGCGCTCCAGCTGAAAGCCCTCGCTGGCCATGCGGCGCATCAGGGCAGCGGCCTCCTCGAAGCGGGCGGCCATGGCGGCCAGGCTGGCGCAGTCGGAGCTGAGGCCGGTTTCCTTCCAGGTGAAGTAAGCCATGGGTGATAAGCGAGGGCAGGGCTTAGGGCAGCAGCACTAAACCCAATCCCACCAGTAGCAGGCTGGCGAGCCAAAAGCGGATTACGACCACTTGTTCGTTGAGCCCACCAAGCTCGAAGTGGTGGTGCAACGGCGCCATCTTGAACAGGCGCCGGCCCTGGCCCGTGACTGGGTCTTTGGTGGCCTTGAACACCCACACCTGCAGGATCACCGACAGCGATTCCGCCAGGAAGACGCCGCCCATCAGCAGTAGGGGCCAGAGGCTATTGGAGAGCAAGGCGACGGCGCTGAGGGCTGCTCCCATGGCCAGTGAGCCGGTGTCGCCCATGAACACTCGAGCCGGGTGGCGGTTGTGGACGAGAAAGCCCAGCCAGCAGCCAGCCATCGCGGCGCAGAAACCGGCCATAGCCGCATCGCCTTCATGGCCGCGCAGCATCAGCTGCAGCCCCATGCCTGTGAACACCACGGCGCCGCAGCCTGCGGCCAGGCCGTCGAGGCCATCGGTGAGGTTGGTGGCGTTGCTTTCGGCCATAAACACAAACAACCCCAGCGGCCAGATCAGCAAACCGATCGGCAGCACCCAGCCCAGGGGCAGGGCGATGTCGCCGGGGGAGGCCCCACCCAGCCACTGGCCCGCTGCGGCCCAGATCAGAAACAACAGGGCCGCGCCGGCCTGGAGCAGCAATTTGCCCCGGGGCGTGAGGCCCGTGTTGGTGCGGCGGGTGAGGCTGCGCCAGTCATCGATGGCGCCGATCGCCATGTAGGCCAGGGTTACGGCGGCAACAGCAAGCAGGCGGGGATCGCTTGGGCTCAGCAGGCCGCCCACCAGCACCCCCACGGGCACCGCCAGCAGTCCGCCCATGGTGGGTGTGCCTGCCTTGCTGAGGTGGCCCTGGGGCCCCTCTGCGCGAATCACCTGGCCGAGCTTGAGCTGCCGCAGTCGCGGCACCCCCCAACCGGTGACTCCAGCGCTGATCAGGCCGGCAACTAGCAGCGGCAAGGTGAGCTGGGGCGCGCCGCTAAGCCAGTCGCACAGCAGACAGGCCAGCAACAACAAACTGCTGAGTAGGGCAGCCGGGGTCGAAACAACCAAGGGAAAGGGACGGCGACCGCCCCAGTTTCCCCTGCGGAACTCAGTCTTCCCAGTCTTCGTCCTGTTGTTCGTCGTCCTTGTTGTAGTCCTCCTTCTCGCCCATCAGGGCGGAAAGCTCCTCCTCTTCCACCGTGCTCACTTCGGTGCTGGCGGTTTCTTCATCGGCCACCAGGCGGCCACTGCTCTCCAGCCAGCTCAGTAGATCGGGCTCATCGCGTAGGGGTAGAACCGGAGCTGGATCGCTGCGCCGGTAGCGGGTCAGCGAGGGATTGATTGTGTCGAGTCGACTGCTGTCACTGGTCGCGAGTGTGCTCATGCGTGCGCCTACCGGTAGCTAGGTCTGGGGCTAGGCCCATACAGACCAATCAGTCACCATAGCTGCAAAGCAAATGCAGCCCTCCAGCCCATGCCCACCAGCAGCCAAAAGGCCAGCCCCCTAGCCGGGGTGCTGAGGGTCTGGGCCCTGGCCCTGGCCCTCAGTGCCGCGCTGGCTGCAGCGGGCGAGCGCTGGCCCCAGCCGTTGCCCCTGCAGCAGGGGGTGGTGTGGTTGCTGGTGGGCCTGCCGCCCCTGCTAGTGGGGTTGTGGTTGCTGACCCACTGGTCGCTGCCACACCCCGACAGGGGAGAATCGAGCAACTGAACGCATGGAGAGGCGTTGATGGGTCGGGCGAAGAAGGCGGTGCTGGCCTATTCCGGCGGCGTAGACACCAGTGTGTGCATTCCCTACCTGAAGCAGGAGTGGGGCGTGGAGGAGGTGATCACCTTCGCCGCCGACCTAGGCCAGGGCGACGAGCTGGAGCCGATTCGCCAGAAGGCGCTCGATTCAGGGGCCAGCCAGTCGATCGTGGGTGACCTGATCGAGCCCTTCATCACCGAATTCGCCTTCCCGGCTATCCGGGCTAACGCCCTCTATGAAGGCCGTTATCCCCTCTCCACAGCCCTGGCCCGGCCCCTGATCGCCCGGCGACTGGTGGAGATTGCCCGCGAGGTGGGCGCCGATGCGGTGGCCCACGGCTGCACGGGCAAGGGCAACGATCAGGTGCGCTTCGATGTGGCCATCGGCGCCCTCGCCCCCGACCTCAAGGTGCTCACCCCGGCGCGGGAGTGGGGCATGAGCCGCGAGCAAACCATCGCCTACGGCGAGCGCTGTGGCATTCCCTCGCCGGTGAGCAAGAAATCGCCCTATTCGATCGACCTCAACCTGCTGGGCCGCTCGATCGAAGCCGGTCCCCTCGAGGATCCCAACGTGGAGCCGCCCGAGGAGATCTACGCCATGACCGTGTCAGTGGATGCGGCGCCGGATCAGGCCCAGACCGTTGAGATCGGTTTTGAGCAGGGCAACCCGGTGAGCATCGACGGCCTGCGCCTCGATCCGGTGAGCTTGATCCGCCACGCAAATTCCCTGGCCGGCAGCCACGGCTTCGGCCGCCTCGACATGGTCGAAAACCGGGTGGTAGGTATCAAGAGCCGGGAGATCTACGAAACCCCTGGCCTGCTGCTGTTGATCAAGGCCCATCAGGAGCTGGAGAGCCTCACCCTGGCGGCCGATGTGTTGCGCACCAAGCGCCAGCTTGAGCAGCAGTGGGCGGATCTGGTGTATCAGGGCCTTTGGTATGGCCCGCTCAAGGATGCGCTTGATGGCTTCATGGAGCGCACCCAGCAAACCGTGAACGGCACGGTGCGGCTGAAGTTGCACAAGGGCAATGCCACCGTGGTGGGCCGCAGCAGTGCCAGCCACAGCCTCTATGTGCCCGATATGGCCACCTACGGCGCCGAAGATCAATTCGACCACAAGGCTGCCGAGGGCTTTATCTACGTGTGGGGTCTGCCCACCCGCCTCTGGGCGGCAAATCAGCGCCGGCGCTAGGGCTCCTGGTTCGGGCTGAAGCCGAAGGCATGGAGTAGGGCTTGGCGCAGTCGTGGTCTGGCACGCTCTTGCTGGGGCAGCAGCAGGCGCTGGGTACCCGTATCGCTGCCAGGCTGTAACTGCAGCAGGTGCTGGCGCAGGTTGTCGTTGTCGTTGATCAGTCGCTGTTGCTGGTCGAGCATCGGCTGCAATCGCTGCCGAAACTTGTCTTCAAAGAGGCCGGGTAGGTCTTCGAGCAGGGCCTGCATGGCCAGAAGCTCTTCCCGAGTTTTGGCAAGTTCCTGTTCCAGCTGGTTTTGGCGCTCTTGCTGCTGATGCCACGAAAAAACCGAAGTGACAGACGGCTGCCACTTCGGTGCTGGTGGTATGGCGTCAGGCTCCATGGGCGGAGATTACGAGTGGGCCCGATTTTTTACAAGCCAGGCCTGTATTAGCTCCGCACCTATCTGGAGTCCCAAAGTCAAACTGAATACTCAGGTCAAACTGGGTCCCAGTTAGACGGTGGCTGGTTCCATGGGCGCGGCTTCAGTGCTGGCGCCGGGCAGGGTGCGTGGTGCCGGCATCGGGCCGTCTTGCTTGACGGTGAGATAGCGAATCACATCTTCCGAGAGACGCATGGCCCGCTCCAGCGGACCTACCTGCTGGCCGTCGCCGTTGTGGTTGAGCTGCACATAGATGCCCTCGCGGTGCTTGGCGATGGAATAGGCCAGGCGGCGCTTGCCGCGCATCTGGCAATCCAGCACTTCACCACCGGATTCGGTGACCAGATCGCGGTACTTGGCGACATGGGTTTCCACCTCTTCCTCCGGAATATCCGGACGAAGGATGTACATGGTCTCGTAGTAGGGCTGCGTCATGGTCGCTTCGGGGTTGTCGCCTCAGGAATTGGGGCAGCGGCCGGCGGGCTGATGCCCACCAGCGACGGATCAAACACCTTACAGCTGCATCCGAACGGCTTCCGAGATGCTGGGAATATCGGCTTCCTTACCCCGCAGGTTTTGCAATACAGCAAACAGCACCAGCACTAAAATGCCGATAAACACTGTGTTGCTGAGGGTTTTGCCGACGAAGTCCAGGGCGCCAAGCTGCAGCACCTGGAAGGCCAGGCTCACCAGTACCACCACGATGTCGATCAGGATCGCCTGCAGCACGTTGAAGCGGATCACGTAGGGCACCTTGTTGTTCCGCACCACCGCGAGGAAGAGCACAAGGAACAGCACCAGCCCGCCAAAGGGCACCGCCTGCTCCAGCAGGGCGATCGGCAGGATCGGCACCCCAAGCCACTGCAGGGCCGGGAACAGGCCGAACAGCCCCCGACCGAAGGAGAAGGCGTCGCTCCAGGGCAACAGGTAGGCCAGGGCCGCCAGCACTCGCTGCCAGATCGGGGGATCCTGCATGGATGGAGAAACTTCCAGGGCCTTCAGGCTAGGGGCCCAGCTGGGCTAGGGCTGCCGCGCGCATCGCTGCCACCGGCACCTGCTCAAGTCCGCTCCAGCGCCGCAGGGAGGCGGCCCCCTGCTGCACCAGCATCTCCAGGCCATCCAGGCCCCGGCAGCCCCGCTGGCTCGCCGCCAGCAGCAGGGTTGTGGGTCTGGGTGTGTAGATCAAGTCGTACACGGTGGAGCCGGGTTGCAGGGCTTCCAGTTCGCCGGGGCTGAGGGGGCAGTGCCGGGCCGCATCCGGATTGCCGGCGGCAGCCATGCCCACGGGCGTGGTGTTGACCACTAGGTCTGCCAGGGCCAGGGCCTCGGCTAGGGCCGCGCTGCCTTCAGCCCATTCCAGCCCCCGCAGTTGGGGCGCCCAGCTGTGGCAGGTGGCCAGCAGGGCTGCGAGTCGATCGCTGCTGCGGCCTGCCATGGCGATCGAGCTGCAGCCCAGTTCCACCAGGGCTGCCACCACAGCCCGGGCACTGCCGCCACAGCCCAGCACCACCGCTCGCCGCCCCTGCCAGTTCTGCTCAGTGCTGCGTAGGGGAGCCAAGAAGCCCTCCACATCAGTGTTTTCCCCCACCCAGCCCCCCTGCTGGTGCCGCACCAAGGTGTTCACCGCACCCACCCGTTGCGCCAGGGGCGAGAGGCTGCGGCAGAGGCCAGCCACGGCCTGCTTGTGGGGCAGGGTCACGTTGAGGCCGCGGCAGTCAATGGCCTCCAGCCCTTGCACCACCACCGCCAGCTGGTCTGCCCTGGTGGGCATGGCCAAGTACACCCAGTTGAGCCCCAGCTCCGCCAGGGCTGCGTTGTGCATTGCCGGCGACAGGGAGTGGCGCACCGGATCCCCGAGAACCCCAGCAAGGGCAGTGCTTCCGGAGATCGGCTGGGGCATGAAGGTGGGCTGGCTGGCTGGACCTGTTCGGGAACCACCCCTCGCCTGGGATGGCCCCAGCTGCTGAAGATGCTTCCAGTCAGATCCACTCACCGTAAGGAGTTAGTAACCCATGGGCAAGGTCGTTGGCATTGATTTAGGCACCACAAACAGCTGTGTCGCCGTTATGGAGGGCGGCAAGCCCACCGTGATTGCCAACGCTGAAGGGTTTCGCACCACACCCTCCGTGGTGGCATACACCAAAAACCAGGATCAGCTGGTGGGCCAAATCGCCAAGCGTCAGGCGGTGATGAACCCGGAGAACACCTTCTATTCGGTGAAGCGCTTCATCGGACGTCGCGTTGATGAAGTCAACGAAGAATCGAAGGAAGTGAGCTATGGCGTTGAAAAGGCCGGCGCCAATGTGAAGGTGAAGTGCCCCGTTCTCAATAAGCAGTTTGCCCCCGAGGAGGTGAGCGCCCAGGTGTTGCGCAAGCTCGCCGAAGATGCTGGCAAGTATCTCGGAGAGACGGTGACCCAAGCGGTGATCACCGTTCCCGCCTATTTCAACGACTCCCAGCGCCAAGCCACCAAGGACGCCGGCAAGATCGCTGGCCTTGAGGTGCTGCGCATCATCAACGAGCCGACTGCGGCAGCCCTGGCCTACGGCCTCGATCGCAAGAGCAATGAGCGCATCCTGGTGTTCGACCTGGGCGGCGGCACCTTCGACGTCTCCGTGCTCGAGGTGGGCGACGGTGTGTTCGAGGTGCTCTCCACTTCCGGTGACACCCACCTGGGCGGCGATGACTTTGACAAGGTGATCGTTGATTACCTGGCCGCCAGCTTCAAAGCCAATGAGGGCATTGATCTGCGCCAGGACAAGCAGGCGCTGCAGCGTCTAACTGAAGCGGCAGAGAAGGCCAAAATTGAGCTTTCAAGCGCTTCCCAAAGCGAAATCAACCTGCCGTTCATTACGGCCACCCCGGAGGGTCCTAAGCACCTCGATCTCACCCTCACCCGGGCCAAGTTTGAGGAGTTGGCCTCGAAGCTGATCGACCGTTGCCGCGTGCCGGTGGAGCAGGCCCTTAAGGACGCCAAGCTCTCCTCTGCTGAACTCGATGAAATCGTGATGGTGGGTGGCTCCACCCGCATTCCGGCGGTGCTTGAGCTGGTCAAGCGCGTTACCGGCAAGGACCCCAACCAAACCGTTAACCCAGATGAAGTGGTGGCCGTTGGTGCCGCGATTCAGGGCGGTGTGTTGGCCGGTGAGGTCAAGGACATCCTGCTGTTGGACGTCACCCCCCTGTCTCTAGGCGTTGAGACCCTTGGCGGCGTGATGACCAAGATGATCACCCGCAACACCACCATCCCCACCAAGAAGACCGAGGTGTATTCCACGGCGGTGGATGGTCAGACCAATGTGGAGATCCACGTGCTCCAAGGTGAGCGCGAGATGGCCAGCGACAACAAGTCGCTCGGCACCTTCCGCCTCGACGGCATTCCTCCTTCACCCCGCGGCGTGCCCCAAATCGAGGTCACCTTCGATATCGATGCCAATGGCATCCTCAGCGTCACCGCTAAGGACAAGGGCAGCGGTAAGGAGCAGAGCATCTCGATCACTGGAGCCTCCACCCTCAGCGACAACGAGGTGGAGAAGATGGTTAAGGATGCCGAGAGCAACGCTGCTACCGACAAGGAGAAGCGCGAAAAGATCGACCTGAAGAACCAGGCCGAAACCCTCGTTTATCAGTCGGAGAAGCAGCTCGGCGAGCTCGGCGACAAGGTGGGAGCTGAGGACAAGGCCAAGGTGGAATCCTCCTCCGCCAAGCTCAAGGAGGCGATCGCTAAGGAAGACTTCGACACCATGAAGTCTGAGCTCGAGACCCTGCAGCAGGCCCTGTATGCCGCTGGTGCCGCCGTGTACCAGCAGGCTGCAGGAGCTGAGGCCGGCGGCGCCGCTCCTGGTGGCAATGGTGCTGGTGCCGATGCGGCTAGCTCTGCCTCCAGCGACGACGTGATCGATGCGGAATTCACCGAGAGCAAGTGATCAGAATCACTGAGCGCCTTTAGGTGATCTTTATTTAGCCCCCCGAAAGGGGGGCTTTTTGCTGGGTCAGGGGCCTGGCTGGTTTGTCAGCCTTGCTCCAGCTGGTCGGCCACCCATTCCGCTGTCGCCGGTGCCAGCAGCACGCCATTGCGGTAGTGGCCGCTGGCCAGCACCAGGCCCGGCTCCAGTTGCTCGAGCAGGGGCGCAGGGCGGCCGATCGGATGGGGCCTGTGGCCTTGCCACTGGCGTACCACGGTGGCCTGTTGCAGCCACTCTGGCGCGGCACCACCCAGCTGTTGCAGGTTGGCGAGGGCGGCCGGATCGGCTTGATCGCCAGGCTCCAGGGTGGCCCCAAGCCAAAGCCTGCCGCTGGCACGGGGCACCAGGTTGAGCCCCTGCCACACCACTGCCCCTGGCCAGGAGAGTGCCCCAGGCCAGGTTTTGGCGCTACTCCAGTTTGTGGGGAGTGGCAACTCCAGTTCCAGGGCCTGGCCTAACACCGGCTCCATGGGCACCTGGTGGCCTATGTCCGCCAGCAAAGCGGCACTGGCCACCCCGGCGCTCAGCGCCAAAGCATCCACCTTCAGAAGCTCGCCGCTGCGAGTGTGCACGCTCCAGCCACCGGGGCGTTGCTCGAGGCGCTCAACCCGATCGCAGCAGGTCTGCAGACCCAGCCGCAGGCCATCGGCTAGCAGGGCTGCGAGGGCGGGCCCGGGATCCAGCTGCCCGTCGGCCGGAGAGTAGAGCCCGCCCAGGGCTCCGATCGGCAGGGCTGGTGCCAGGGCGTCAAGCCGGGGCTGGTCCCAGAGCTCCAAGGCAAATCCCTGCTGCCGCCGGCTTGCCACCAACTGGCGCTGGCGCTCCAGCTCCTCAGGCGTGCTGGCCAGCAGCAGCAAGCCGGGCCGCCAGGGCAGCTCCCAGCCCTGGCCCTGCAACTGCTGACGCCATTGGCCCCAGAGCTCCAGGCTGCGTTGACGCAACCGCCAGGCTCGGCCGCTGTTGCGGTGAAACACCTGGGCCATGAGCACCCCCAGGGCCGCCTCGCTGCCTGAGCTGGGGTCGCGCTGGCCGTCCAGGCCAGGATCAATCAGCAAAACTCGGTGGCCACGCTGCAGAAGTAGCCAGGCGCAGGCCCGGCCCACTAAGCCGGCGCCGATTACAGCGATCGAAAGGCGCCTAACGGCTGATCCGACGGGATGGGTCTGCTTAATCAGATCTGCTTGAGGTCTTCCTGCACTTGGGTGGGCAACACCTGGGCATAGAGACCAAAACCGCTCGCCACCTTGATGTAACCCTTGCGCAGCTTGTCGCCGTCTTGAAGGCGGGCCGCCTCATCGAGCTGGGCTAGGGCCGTTTTCAGGGCGGTGGCAAGCTTCTCGGCCTCGGGGCGGTCGGCGGGCAGCAGCCTTTGGTTGATGTAGCTCATTTCCCGGCCCACTTCCTGCATGGGGCCGTGGATCAAATTGGCGGTGAATACCCAGTTGCGATCATTTACGAGGGCGGCCAACTCGGGCAGGCGGTTGCGGGCTGCCAGGAAGCCCTCCGCTTGGCGCTCGATCAGGGCCATGTCCTCTGGGCTGATGGTCGGCGGCTTCTTGCCCTGGCTGCCGTCACAGGCGCTCAGGCCGAGGCAGAGCACGGTGGCAAGGCAGAGCACCAGCAAACGGCGCAGCTGTTGGGTGAAAGCAGCTTGGCTGAAAGCACTTTGGCTGAAAGCAGTGAAAACCGCAGGAATCCGCGCAGAAGCCATCAGCAGGTACCAATACCTTTTCGTGGGGGTGAGTTTATCGGGGCGGGCTGGCTCTTCCGGCCTGTCTGTTGCCCCTCGCAACCTGGCCCTACATGCCGCCGAGGTGCTACGTCTGAACTGACGTTGACCATGGCCATGACTACCGCCACTGCCATCCTGCAGATGATCTGCCCGGATAAACCCGGACTGGTGCGGGAATTGTCTGGCTGGGTGGCGGCTAACGGCGGCAACATCGTGCACGCCGACCACCACAGCGATCAGGGCGCCGGCTTGTTTTTGAGCCGGATCGAGTGGCAGCTTGAGGGTTTCGGGCTGCCGCGGGAGGCGATCTGTCCCACGGCCAGTGCCCTGGCGGAGCGCCTGGGTGGCCAATACACGGTGAACTTCTCAGATGTGCGCCCGCCGGTGGCGATCTTCGTGAGCAAGCAGGACCACTGCCTGCTGGATTTGCTGTGGCGCACGCGCACGGGGGAGTTGCCCATGCAGGTGCCGCTGGTGATCTCCAACCATCCCGACCTTGGCGCCCTGGCCGAGGAATTTGGGGCCCGCTTTGCCCATGTGCCCATCTCAGCCGCCAACCGGGAGGAGGCAGAAGCACGGCACTTGGAGCTGCTTGCCGAGCACGGCATCGAGCTAGTGATCCTGGCCAAGTACATGCAGGTGCTGACGCCGGCATTTTTGGAGAGCTTTGATCCACCGGATGCTTTCCATCGAGTGATCAACATCCACCACTCTTTCCTGCCTGCTTTCCAGGGCGCCCAGCCTTATCACCGGGCCTGGGAGCGGGGCGTGAAGCTGATCGGTGCCACTGGTCACTACGTGACCGAGCAGCTGGATGGGGGGCCGATCATTGCCCAATCCACCGTGCCCGTGGGCCACCGCGATGAGGTCCCAGACCTGATCCGCCTCGGCCGCGACTGCGAACGCCTGGCCCTAGCCCGGGCCGTGCGCCTGCACCTCAAGCGCCAGGTGATGGTTTACCGGGGGCGGACGGCGGTGTTTGCTTGAGGTTCAGGCAGCTTCGCTGAACGCATCAAGCCTGTGTTTGGCGAGAGTCGCCGCAGGCAGCGGTCCCTCTTGGTGCGCCCAGGGCAGCACCCGCTCGCTGTTCCAGGTTGCGTGGATCACTTCCTCCCAGGCTGGTGGGCGCTCGGGGCCTGAGGTTTGCTCCCGCAGCGGCCGGCCCAACCAGGCCATCCCCTTGCTCGAGGAGCTGGTGGATCACCTTCACCGCCCGTCCCTCGGCTTCGTAGTAGCCACGCCGGTTGGCGGCATCCGCACGGCAGCCCGCTCACCACCGTGATCATCGCGCCCAGGCCGCCAGCGGCAGCGCCGCCGCCTGCCAGAAGCGCTGCAGCCGCTCCCGGCTGCCGGGGCCGGCGGCAGTGCTGGCGCTCACCAGCAGGCACTGCCAGCGCACGTTGGCGCGAAGGCCCACCAGCTGGGCCAGTTCCTCCGCCACAGCCGCGTCACGCCTGGGGTTGTTGAAGAACGGGCGGAAGCCAGGCGTCTGGGCGGTGGGTCGCTGCAGCTCGGTGAGCTGCTTCTGGGTGACCCCGCCGCGGCTGCTGCCGGCCGAGGCCACCAGGCAGCTCTGCCAGGCCGCCTCGCCCCCGCTGAGGCGGCCGGCGGCAAGGCTGGCTGGCATGGGCGGGCCTAGCCCCAGCAGCCGCCGCTGACGCAGGGCCAGGCCGGCGGGGGCATCGGGCCCACGGGTGAGCGCCGCCAGCTGGAAGCTGCTGTGGCTGCGGCTGTGCAGGTTCACCAGCGTTAGCGCCAGCGGCGGGCCGCCGCTCAGCGGCAGAACCCGATAGCGGAGCAGGGCGCTGCGGGCCAGCCGGCGGCCGGCGGCGGCGGGCAGGCCGCCGGCAGGCACGATGCGATAGCCGGGGATGGTGTGGGCGCCCGGCAGCGGAGACAACGCCGCTGGCAGGGGCGTGGGCGCCAGCACGATCCACCCGAGTGCCGCCGCCGCGGCTGCCGTGAGACAGCCCAGCAGCAGCACCTGTAGCCGGGGAGAAATCGCCAAGGCCTCAGGCGGCGAGGTTGGTGCTGGGGTTCACCGGTTTGTATCTGCCGTTCCACTGCGCACAGGCCTGACAGCCGACCGCCATAGCCAGGGCGGTGATCACGATCCGCAGCGAGTCGATCGCCAGGCTCACGAACCGCTGGCGGGTCTGCTGGGCCAAGCGGTCCTCCGCAATTTTGAGGTTTACGGCCAGGCTGTTGGCCATTGACTGCTTGCGCACCGCCAGGGGCTGGTTGGTGATCGAGGCCGGCAGGATCGAGAGGCCGCCGAGCCGCTGCATGATGCCGTTGAGCTGGGCGCCCTCCTTGGCGTCGTTGATCTCGGCGGCCACCACGGCCAGCTGCCGTTCCAGCCCCCGCATCTGGGCGCTGTTCTGGGCCACCACCTGCTGCACAAAGAATCCCCCGGCCACCAGCTGGATCACCACCGTGGCGGCGAACAGGGCCGTGGTGAGCCGGCTGGCCCAGAGCAGGGGCCTGGCCAGATTGCGACCGCCCTTGGCAGCGGGGTCGAAATAGTTGCCCAGGCTGCCGCAGAGGAGCGCCAGCAGCATGATCGAGCCGTTGTTCACCAGCTGGGTGGTGAAGCGCAGATACCAGCCGGGGTTTGTGAACTGGGGTGGGATCAGGCCGGCCAGCACCGAAATCGCATAAACAACGGCCAGCGCCCGGAACAGGATCCCGCATTTCACCGCCAGAAGCTGGCGGCGATTAAGGCCGCTGCCCTGGTTGGCGAAGGGGCTTCTCAGCGCCGGCAGCCGCAGGCGCAGCTGGAGTTTCAGCTTCGGCAGGCGGATACTGGTCAGCTGCAGGCCGCTGATGGCCTTTACCAGCCGACGCCGCTCGTGAAGCAGGCGGCGGCGACTGGGCAGCTTCGGCAGGCGGATACTGGTCGGCTGCAGGCCGCTGATGGCCTTTACCAGCCGACGCCGCTCATGACGCAGGCGGCGGCTACTGGGCAGCTTCGGCAGGCGGATACTGGTTAGCCGCAGGCCGCTGATGGCCTTTACCAGCCGACGCCGTTCGTGAAGCAGGCGGCGGCGACTGGGCAGCGCAATGAACCCCAGCCAGGGTTTGCGCCTCTGGTGCCGGGATGAAGACGAGCGCCTCAACGAGGAGCGCGAACGGGATGAGCCCTCGCGGCGGCTGCGATCGCTGCTGGCTGAGGCTTCTGGCGGAAGGCTCATGGAGTGATCCCAATTGGATATACTACGTTAACCCAAGCTTGCCCATGTAATACCATGAAAATATACCTTTAAAATCCTTACTTCCAAAATCCTTTGCAGTCAGATGCGCTGTTCGCGTGCCTGTAGCTGCCGCTCCAGCACGGCCAGATAGATCCAGCCGAAAACCGCCACGCTGAGGCCCGAGAACATCAGCGAGCCGCTCTCCTCGTGGAAGAACCCAAACCACCAGTCCTTATTAGGCCACTGGCTGGCGCTGATCAGGGCCAGCAGGGCAATCCGGAACGCGTTGCCGAGCAAGGCCACCAGCGGTGCGATCGCCAGCAGCAGCCAGCGGCTGCGGCGCAGCGGCAGGGGGAAGGCGAGCACGAACACCACTGCGATCACCAGCAGCTGGGCGATCACATCGATGCCGGCGCAGGTTTCGGATATCAGCACGCTGCCGCCGCTGAGTGTCACCTGGCGGCCTGCGGCGGCCGCATCGACGCCGCCCAGGAGCAGCAGCCCCTGGCAGAGCCGGGCGGTGAGGTGGCTGAGGGGCGGCTCAGGCAGCACCCGAGTGAGTAGCTCAGAGAGCGGAAGCAGGGCCAACACCAGCAGCGACGGCCCCCAGCGCAAAAGGCGCCGCAGCGGCCAGCACAGCAGCGCTAGGCCGGTGCCCAGCCAGATCGGCAGCAGCACCGCGGCCGAATCGAGGTGCAGCACCGCGGCTGTGCGCTGCAACCCAACCGCCAGCAGCAAGCTGCCGAGGCCGAGGCTGAAGGCGCTGGGGGCCGGTGCCAGCTCCGGCAGCTGGTCCTCCAGGCAGATCAGGGCGCCACCCCAGATCAATAGCGACATCAACGCCCGTGTTGGACTCTCCTGGGTGAGGCTAACCATCGTGATGTGGCCCACCGCCGTGAGCGCCGCCAGGGTGAGCCAGAGCCGGCGGCGCAGGGCGAGGCAGGAGGCGGGGGCCGCCGCACAGGTGGATGGTTGGCGTGAGACGGCCGGCAACGCCGCAGAGTTAGGCGGAGGTGGAATCAGATACCAGAGTCGAGGCGGCGAGCCGCTTCCTCAGCTTGCGGGAATAGCGGAAGGCCACGAGGGCACCAAGCACTGGCAGGGGCCCGGGGACGGCTTGCCCTGGGGTGAAGTTATCAACGGCTGCGTAAGTGGCATCAGCCGTCGAAGTAAAGGCAATTGACGTAATGCGCGTCCCGTCAGCACTCGTCCAACCGAGGTAATTGGAAGCCAAATCGGTAGTAGAATAATTCTGACTGAAAGTGTCGTTAATTTTCACATTAAGGATACCAGAGAGAGGTAATAAAGTATCATCTGAAACAAAAATTCTACCGCCAACAGCCGTAGGGCTGACGCCGGTAAAGCTAATCAACAAAGGCGTTTTTTGTTGGGCGGCCTGTATGGCTTTATTTAAACTAATAGGGTTATCTGGAGAGTCGACATACAATCCAACCGGTGCAGAAATGTTGTAACTGTAACTACCCGCCGTTCTATTAATGCCGGGAGGAGAAGCTTTAAATCCATCAGTTAAATCGTTGAAATTATCAGTTGAGAAACTGCCCGGGATCAGTGCCGCTTCGTAGCTCGCTTGGCTGGTGTACGAAACGATCGAGAGGGCAGAGGCAGGGGTACTTGCTAGCGGGATCAGGGCCACCGGAGCCAGCAAAAGTGCCATTGACAGAGACTTCATAACCTTTAAAAAATTGATTATTCTTAGCGCCTATGGCCCGAACTTGTCAAGCCCATTGGCTACTCTTAGACCAAGCTTACAAGAACACACCCACAGGCGGCAACCCTTTCCGGGGTCCCCGGGGAGGACCGGCCAGAACCACGGTCCTGGCGCAGGCGAGCGGTTTTTTTAAGAGTTTGGTGAAAAACCAAGCCTGCGCGAAATAGGACAACTGCCCAGCCTTGATGCGAGCTCACCGGGAGCGCAGCGGCTCCCGGTCAGTCATCCGCTGCGGTGGATCCGGAAACTGGCGGGCGGATCAGGCTCTCGATCGACTCAATCCCACCTTCTGTTATCTCTACGCGACAGAAGCTCGCCCCTCAGTTCCGCCTCAGCGACTGCTGGATCAAGCAGTGGGTTGCCCAGAGGCGTGGCCAAGCGGCCGCGATCCGGGATCCTCACCGGCCAAAAGGCATGAAATCGGCCGCCCTCAGCCCCTGAAACGACGAAAACCACCCCGATCGGAGCCAGATGAGCTCTCGAGCGGGAAAAGCACGGGCGTCTAGGCGGTTTTTCTGCAAACTCCTAGGGCATGACGACCGTTGCCACGTCTGCTGGGCTATTAACGTCACCTGGCCCTGGCTTAGGGGCGAGGTGCGAGCGCTTCCTGCCGGTGTCGCAGCAGCACAGCCGGCTCAAGCGGGCCGCGGAGGTGCGCCCAGGGCAGGACCCGTTCCGGGTGCCAGGTGGTGTGGATCACTTCCTCCCAGGCTGGTGGGCTCTCGGGGCCTGAGGTTTGCTCCCGCACCGCCCGATATGCCTGCTTCCAGCCCCCCAGGCTCTCGTGTTTGCCGCGGGCGGCGGCGATCACCGGTGCTAGGCGCCGGTCGCTGCGCGACAGCAGCGCCTGGATCACGCTCCAGCCATAGCTTTCGGGGCGCAGCTCGATGCCCTTGGGCTTGAGCCGCTTGGCCAGCAGCTTGAGTCGCTTGTCGGCTTCGGGCCGCACCCCCTGCCACTGGAACGGGGTGTGGGCCTTGGGCACGAAGCTGCTCACTCCCAGGGTGAGCCTCAGGCCGGGAGTGGCTTTTTTCAGAGCTAGCAGCAGCTCGGCGGTGGCTTCCACATCGGTTTCTTCTTCCGTAGGCAGGCCCACCATTCCGTAGAGCTTCAGGCCCGTGAGCCCGCCTTCCTTGGCGTAGCGGGCGGCTGCGTAAATCTCTTCGGTGGCGAGTTTCTTGTTCACCACCTGGCGCATGCGCTCGCTGCCGCTCTCGATGGCGATCGTGAGCGATTTGCTGCCCCGTTTGGCCAGAATTCGGCCCAGCTCGGCGGTCACGGTGGCGGCCCGCACCGAGCTGACGCTCACCCGCGTGCCTTCAAAGCGGTCCTGGTCGAGCCAGGCCAGCAGGTCGGCGAATTGGGGGTGCTGGGTTACTGAGGCCCCCAGCAATCCCAGGCGTTGGGTGGCGACCAAACCCTTCTCTACCGCTGGGATCAGGCCGTCTTCCAGGCTGGGGGTGCGAAACGGCAGGGTGAGGTAGCTGGCCAGACAGAAGCGGCACAGCTCCGGACAGCTGCGCGCCACCTCCACCATGTGGATCGAGGGCCAGGCCGCCTCCGGGGTGATCACAGCCGAGTGGCTCAAGGTGTTGCCGCGCCAGGTCTGCTTGGCCACCGTGGCCGGGATACCCGCTTCTGTTGGCTCCACCGCGAGCAGATCGCCCTCGGGGCTGTATCGGGGGGCATAGAGGCTGGGCACGTACACGCCGGGTACGGCCGCCAGCTGCCTGAGCCGTTCGGCCCGGGGTGCACCG
Source organism: Cyanobium sp. Maggiore-St4-Cus (assembly GCF_024345615.1). Classification (NCBI taxonomy): domain Bacteria; kingdom Bacillati; phylum Cyanobacteriota; class Cyanophyceae; order Synechococcales; family Prochlorococcaceae; genus Cyanobium; species Cyanobium sp. Maggiore-St4-Cus. The sequence goes on along the minus strand of NZ_JAGQBL010000004.1, from coordinate 194,682 downwards.
CGGCCTGCCTGCAGGGCATCGATGAAGGCGGGCAGCAACAGCTCGCCATCGCCCAGCAAAACCACATCAAAAAATGGTGCCAGCGGCTCGGGGTTGGCGGTGAGCACCGGCCCACCGCCGAAAACGATCGGATCGTCTTCGCCGCGCTCGGCCGCCCAGATCGGGATGCGCTGCTGCTCCAGCAGATCCAGCAGCACCGGCCCATCCAGCTCCCAGCTCAGCGACAGGCCAAACAGGTCGCAGTGGCGGTGCGCTGGATCGCCCTGGTCGGTGAATAGGCGGCGTACATCCACATCGGCCCGTTGGGCCAGGGTGGCCCACACCACCTGGTAACCCAGGCTGGTTATGCCCACCGTGTAAGTGCTGGGAAAGGCCAGCACGGCACGCAGGGCACCGGCCTCAGCTGGGGCGGGTTCGAACAGCAGGATTTCCTGGTTCAGATGAGACGACGGCTGTAGGCATCCAGCGTCTCACCACGGCAGGCATGACTTACTTACCGGCCAGGGCGGAAAGGGGGCCAAGCAGGCCACTGATTGCGGTGTTGGCATCGGCAGCTGATGGAGTGCCCTTGCTGAAGGTGCCGCTTAAGCCTTGGGCAGCGCTTTCGATGGAGGTCCACTTATCCCCGGCCAGGGGCTTGACCACTGGTGCGGCCTTCTCCCAGATGGCCTGGAAGCCGCCCATGGAGGCTGCGGCACCGGCTAGATCGCCGGAGGCCACCTTGCTTTGGCCCTGCTTGAGCAGGTCGAGCACCGGGGTCACGGCCGGCCCTAGGGCCGTCTGGGCGGCACCCGTGGCAGCGGAGGTGGCGGCGTCCTTGGCGTTCTGGGTGACCTGGTCACAGCCGGTGAGGCTTAGGCCACCCGCGAGGGCTAGGGCGATGCCGCCGGCGAGCAGAGAAATGCGACGCATGGAGATGCTGTTCAGCCAACCTCTGGACCCTAGGGACGTCAGTTAGGCCAGCTGATTTCTTCGATTTGTTGTAAGGATTGATACCAAACTGCGCCAGGTTGTGCAGTGGGCGCAGCCCTATTCCCTCATACCCCTTCCAGCACCTTCGCCTCGTCCTCGGCGCTAAGCACGCGGCCGCTGTCTTCAAAGCCTTCGATCTGGTCGAAGTTGAGGTAGCGGTAGAGCTCGGCGCCGTAGGGGTCGATTTTTTCGGCGGCGACTTTCAGGTATTCGTTTCTGGAGGGGATGCGGCCCAGCTGGGCGCATACCGCCGCTAGTTCGGCGCTGCCCAGGTACACCTGGGCGCCGTTGCCGAGGCGGTTGTTGAAGTTGCGGGTGCTGGTGGAAAACACCGTGGTGTTGTCTTCGACGCGGGCCTGGTTGCCCATGCACAACGAGCAGCCCGGCATCTCCATGCGGGAGCCGGCCGCTTCGAAGGTGGCGTAGTAGCCCTCCTGCTTCAGCGTCTCCTCGTCCATGCGGGTGGGGGGGCACACCCAGAGGCGGGCGGCGTTTTCGCCTTGGCCTTCGAGCACGTTGGCCGCGGCGCGGTAGTGGCCGATGTTGGTCATGCAGCTGCCGATGAACACCTCATCGATAGGTGCGCCGGCTACTTCGGAGAGGGTTTTGACGTTGTCGGGGTCGTTGGGGCAGGCCAGGATCGGCTCTGTGATCTGATCGAGATCGATCTCGATCACGGCGGCGTACTCCGCATCGGCATCGGCCTCTAGCAGTTCCGGGTTGGCCAGCCAGGCCTCCATGGCCTTGATGCGGCGGGCCAGGGTGCGGGCATCGCCGTAGCCGCGGGCGATCATGTTTTTCAGCAGTGCCACGTTGCTGTTTAGGTATTCGCTCACCGTTTCGGCGCTGAGCTTGATTGTGCTGCCGGCACAAGAGCGCTCCGCGGTGGCGTCTGTGAGTTCAAAGGCCTGCTCAAGCTTGAGATCGGGCAGCCCTTCAATCTCCATGATTCGGCCGTTGAATACGTTTTTTTTGCCCTCTTTGGCCACCGTGAGCAGGCCCTGCTGGATCGCCACGTAGGGGATGGCGTTCACCACATCGCGCAGGGTGACGCCCGGCTGCAGGGAGCCGGAGAACTTCACCAATACCGATTCGGGCATGTCGAGCGGCATGGCGCCGATCGCCGCGGCGAAGGCCACCAGGCCCGAGCCGGCCGGGAAGCTGATGCCCAGGGGGAAGCGGGTGTGGCTGTCGCCGCCGGTGCCCACGGTGTCGGGCAGGAGCATGCGGTTGAGCCAGCTGTGGATGATGCCGTCGCCGGGGCGCAGGGCCACACCGCCGCGCGACGCCATGAAATCCGGCAGCTCGGCGTGGGTTTTGAGATCCACTGGCTTGGGATAGGCGGCGGTGTGGCAGAAGCTCTGCATCACCAGATCGGCGCTGAAGCCCAGGCAGGCCAGCTCCTTCATCTCATCGCGGGTCATGGGCCCGGTGGTGTCCTGGGAGCCCACGGTGGTCATCAGCGGCTCGCAGCTGCTGCCGGGGCGCACGCCCGCCAGGCCGCAGGCCTTGCCCACCATCTTCTGGGCCAGGGTGTAGCCCTTGCCGGTGTCGGCCGGGGCCACCGGGCGGATGAACAGCTCGCTGGCGGGTAGCCCCAGCTGGGCGCGCAACTTATCGGTGAGCGAGCGGCCAATCAACAGGGGGATGCGGCCGCCGGCGCGCACCTCATCGGTGATCGTGCTGGGCTTGAGCTCGAAGCGAGCCACGATCTCGCCGGCATTCGCTTCGCCGCTGGCCCGCTCGATCGTGCCGGCGTAGGGGCGGATCGTGATCACATCGCCGGAATTGAGCGCGGACACGTCGCACTCGATCGGCAGGGCGCCGGAATCCTCGGCGGTGTTGAAGAAGATTGGTGCGATCTTGCCGCCCAGGATTACCCCGCCGCCGCGTTTGTTGGGCACGTGGGGGATGTCGCTGCCGGTGTGCCAGAGAACGGAGTTGATCGCGGATTTGCGCGAGCTGCCGGTGCCCACCACATCACCTACGTAGGCCACCGGGTGACCTTTGGTTTTGAGCTGGGTGATCAGCTCCAGGCCGCCAGGCATGCGGGTTTCCAGCATCGCCATGGCGTGCAGGGGGATGTCGGGACGGGTGGTGGCGTGGGTGGCGGGGGAGAGATCGTCGGTGTTGGTTTCACCCTCCACCTTGAACACGGTCACGGTGATCTCGGCGGGCAGCTCGGCTTTGGCGGTGAACCACTCGGCGGCGGTCCAGCTGTCGATCACCTGCTGGCCGTAGGCGTTGCTGGAGGCCAGCTCCAGCACCTCGTTGTAGGCGTCGTAGACGAGCAGCGTGGTGCTCAGCCCTTCGGCGGCGGCGCTGGCGATGGCTGGATCGGAGTTGCTGAGCAGCTCGATTAAGGCGCTGACGTTGTAGCCGCCGATCATTGTGGCCAGCAGCTTCACTGCCGCCACTGGGTTCACCAGGGGGCTAGTAGCCGTGCCCTGGGCCACAGCCGCGAGCCAGTCGGCCTTCACGTAGGCCGCCTCGTCCACTCCCGGCGGGATGCGCTCACTAAGCAGGTGCAGCAGGAAGTCTTCCTCGCCGGCGGGCGGTGCGCTCAGCAGCTCCGTGAGTGCACTGGCTTGTGTGGCGCTCAGGGGCAGGGCCGGCACCCCCAGGGCTTCGCGCTCGGCCGCAGCGGCGCGGTAGCTGGGGAGGAAGGTGGCTGCAGACATGCCCGGTCGCGTCGATCTACACCCCATTGTTCTTGGCAGCCGGCCCCTTGGTGGTCGCAATCGCTGCTGACTAGGGTGGAAGGCGACTCCGCGGCGCCGTTCTGACGGCCTCAGGCCCATGACCACCACCACCTCCGATTTGCATGTGGTGGAAACCCGGCCGCTGGTGCCTCCGGCGCTCTTGCACCGCGAACTGCCGATCAGCGATCGTTCAACGGCAACGGTCCAGCAAGCCAGAGAACGTATTAAGGCGATCCTGCATGGCCGCGATTCCCGCCTGCTGGTGATCGTGGGGCCCTGCTCGGTGCACGATGTGGCCGCGGCCCACGAATACGCCGCGGCAATCGCCCAGGCCCATGAGCGCTACAAGGACGCGCTCGAGATCGTGATGCGGGTTTATTTCGAGAAGCCCCGCACCACGGTGGGCTGGAAGGGCCTGATCAATGACCCCCACCTCGATGGCAGCTACGACATCAATACGGGACTGCGGGTGGCTCGCGGCCTTTTGCTGCATTTAGCCGAGATGGGCCTGCCGGCGGCTACCGAGCTGCTCGATCCGGTGGTGCCCCAATACATCGCCGATCTGATCAGCTGGACGGCCATCGGCGCCCGCACCACCGAAAGCCAGACCCACCGGGAGATGGCTTCGGGTTTGTCGATGCCGATCGGCTTTAAAAATGGCACCGACGGCAGTGCCATTACCGCCATCAATGCCATGGAAGCGGCGGCAAAGACCCACCATTTCCTGGGCATCAACCACGACGGTCACGCCGCCATTGTGACCACCACGGGCAATCCCGATGGCCATCTGGTCTTGCGGGGCGGCAAGCGTGGCACTAACTACCACCCAGAGGCGGTGCAGGAAGCCGCTGCTGAGCTGGCTAAAGCCGGTCTGCCCCCTCGGGTGATGGTGGATTGCAGCCATGGCAACTCCAACAAGGACTATCGCCGCCAGGGCGAGGTGGCAGCCCAGGTGGCCGCACAACTGCGCGCCGGCTCTGGCCACGTGATGGGCGTGATGCTGGAGAGCCATCTTGTGGCTGGTAGCCAGAAGATTCCGTCAGACCTAAGCCAGCTCACCTACGGCCAGAGCATCACCGATGCCTGCATCGATCTGGCCACCACCGCGGAGGTGCTCGAAACTCTGGCTGAGGCGGTGCGCTAGCTAAGCCAGTGCGCTAGCTGAGCCGTTGCCAGAGCCAGCCGGCCGCCAGCGGCACGGTGAAGTTGTCGAGGCCCCCCACCGCCACCTGCTCCAGCACCACTGCAGTGGTGCTAATGGCCAGCAGGGCGGGCAGCTCCGGGTGGGGCAGGCCAGCCGCGATCGCCAGCTGGCGAACCAGCAGCAGCATGGCCAGGCTGCCAGCGGCCATGGCGCCGGTACCAACGACGGATTTGCGCTGGCCCCACACCAGCCAGCAAGGGGAGCTCACCAGGGGACCCAGCAGTCCGGCGAGGCCATCACCCACGGCCATCACCAGCACGCCAGCGGCTACGGCAGCGGGTTGCTGCGGCCAAAACTGCAGCAGCAGCAGGGTGATTGAGGCCCCATAGGCGATGGTGCCGTAGCTGGCCCTACCCACATCTTCGATGGCTGGCAGTAGGCGGAAGCGATGGTTCATTGCCGCCAGCAGCGTGACCATGCCGGCGGCGGGGATGGCGATCAGGCGATCGATGCCGCTGGCCCAGGCGATCGGCACCACGGCGCCGGTGCCGATGTGAACCAACTTGCGACTCCATTCCCGTTGACCATTCCAGCGCCGCCGCACCTGCAGCGCCGCTAGCGCCAACAGGGCTAGCCAGCCAGCAACGGCCGCCACTCCCAGCAGCTGCTGCGACCATCCAGCGGCCATGGGCTCAAGCGGCCTGCTGGTAGTCGCTCATCAGGCGCAGCTTCATGATCGCTTTTGCCTCCAGCTGCCGCACCCGCTCCCGAGACACATTGATCAGTCGGCCAATCTCCGCGAGGGTGAGAGGTTCGGCCCCTTCCAGGCCGAAGCGCAGCTTGAGGATTTGCTGTTCCCGGTCGTTTAGCTGGGAGAGCCAGGTGCCCAGGTGCTCCTTTTGGATGTGCCGGTCCATCGAGTCCAGGTGCTCGTTGCTGGCCGGATCGGCGATCAGTTCGCCCAGGGTGCTGCGATCTTCTTCGCCGCGGGCGTGGGCATCGAGGGAGGCGCAGGGAGCGCTTTGGGCCATCAGCTCTTCGAGGTCCCGCGGGGCTATGTCCATGGCATGGGCAAGCTCGAGGCGATTCGGCTGGCGGCCGAGGCGATGGGAAAGCTCCCGGCTGATCCGCCGCATCTTCGACAGCTTTTCGCTGATGTGAATCGGCAGACGAATCGTGCGGGCGCTGTTGTCGATGGCCCGGGTCATCCCCTGACGGATCCACCAATAGGCGTAGGTCGAAAATTTGTAGCCCATTGCTGGGTCGAACTTGTCAACGGCTCGCTCTAGGCCGATCGCCCCTTCTTGCACCAAATCCAGCAGCTCAAGCCCCTGGTTTTGATACTTTTTGGCGACGCTCACTACCAGGCGCAGGTTGGCGGCCATCATGCGATCACGTGCCCGCTGGGCCATGCGCAGCTGGCGCTTGTGCTTGGGGGTGTGTTCCCCTGCAGGCAGCTCCAGCAAGCGTTTGCCAGCCTGCACGTGGTGGGCCAGCTCAATTTCTTCGGCGGCCGTGAGCAGGGGCACCCGGCCAATGGTGCCTAGATACCAGCCGATTGAATCGGCACTAAGCCGGCCCCCGGCTTTGGGGCCTGTGGCGGCGCGTACCTTTGCCGAGGCAGATTTGCTAGCTGCAGCATTTGGCGCCATCAATGATGGCGACTGCTTCGAGACGCTGCTGTCAACAGCGTCTGAAGCGGATTGCAAAGGCGTCCCCACACCCAAGCCTCCGTATTGAATTTGGCCGAAATGTAGCACTGTTGCGTTGGTTGTGTCTGCTTGATTTGGAAGATTTCCTGTATGGAATGCTGCAGATCAAGCCACCAAACCGCCTCGCCAGCGACGCATCATCTCCCGCTGAACCAGATGTTGTTCGCCTTCGAGCTGTCGTTGACTGAACTTTCCTTGATTGTCCATGTGCCAGGCACCGGTGTCATTCAGGTAGAGATCGATGACCTGCTCAAGCTGATGGCGCAGTTTTGGATCTTCTATTGGGGCTACCGCTTCAACTCGTCTGTCTAGGTTGCGAGACATCCAGTCGGCGCTGCCGAAGAAAAGTTCGGGTTCGCCGCCATTACCAAACCAAAACAGCCGCGAGTGTTCGAGGAAGCGACCGATCACACTCACAACTTGGATGTTGTCGCTGATGCCCTCCAGTTGGGGCCGCAGGCTGCACATGCCACGCACCACCAGCTCGATCATGACGCCAGCCTGAGAGGCCTCGTACAGCAGGGCGATGATCGATGGATCCACTAGGGAATTCATCTTTGCCCGGATATGGCCGCCCCTGCCGGCCTGGGCATGCTCGATTTCGCGGCGGATCAAGCCTTCCATGCGGCTGCGCAGCGTCACTGGAGCTACCAGTAAGCGGCGGAAGCTTTGCTGTTTTGAGAAACCGGTTAGGTAGTTGAACAACTCCACTAAGTCGGCACCGAATTCCGGCCTGGCTGTGAGTAGGCCGATATCGGTGTAGAGGCTGGATGTTTTGGAGTTGTAGTTGCCCGTACCTATATGTACGTAGCTGTTGAGGCGCTCCTTCTCCTTGCGAACTACCAGCAGGATTTTCGTGTGGGTCTTCAGGCCCAGCACGCCGTAGACGACGTGCACCCCAGATGCCTCCAACTGCTTGGCCCATTGGATGTTGTTGTCTTCATCGAAGCGGGCTTTTAATTCAACAAGGGCCATCACCTGCTTGCCGTTTTCAGCGGCCCGGATCAGTGCCGCAACCACAGCTGAATTCTTAGAGGTGCGGTAGAGGGTCATCTTGATGGCCAATACCGAGGGGTCATCGGCGGCCTGGTTGAGGAATTCCTCTACCGATGTGGAAAACAGGTCGTAGGGGTGATGCAGCAGCACATCTCCCCGGCGGATCACCGAGAAGATGCTTTCAAATTCCTCCGCCTTGATCGAGCCGTCTTCCAGCTGGCTCTTCTGGGTGCGGGCCAGGGCTGGTGTGGTGCGGCCCTTGTGGGGCTTCTCCTTTAACTGGGGCAAGGGAATGGCCAGCAGGCTCATCAGATCGTCGAGACCCAGGGGTCCGTTGACCCGGTAGACGTCTTCCGCCTCGACGGCGGTGCCCTCCATCAGCAGCTGCACCACCGCTTCCGGCATCTCATCGGCCACCTCCAGCCGCACCACCTCACCGCCGCGGCGGCGTTTGCGTAGGCCCTCCTCAAGGGCCTCCATCAGATCGTCGGCCTCTAGGTCGCGCAATTCCAGGTCGGCGTCACGGGTGACGCGGAAGAAGTAGTGACCCTCCACGTGCATGCCTGGGAACAGCAGGCCGAGGTTGAAGGCCACCACCTGCTCCAGAGGCACGGCCGTGTACACGGCTTCGGGTTGCTTGCCGCTCAGATGGGGGGGGATCTGGACGAAGCGGGGCAGGTTTTTCTGCGGCACCTTCACCCGGGCGAATTCCTGTTGACCCGTATCGGGGTCACGCACCAGGGCGGCCACGTTGAGGCTCAGGTTGCTGATGAAGGGAAAGGGGTGGGAGGGATCCACCGCCAGGGGGGTGAGAACCGGGAAAATGGCGCTCTGGAAGTAGGCGTTCAGCCAATCCCGTTGGGCTGCGTTGAGGTTGGCGTAGTCGGTGAGGTGAACGCCGTAGTCGCAGAGATGGCTCTTAAGGGAGTGGCGGTAGTGCTGCTGCTGCATTTCCAGCAGGGGGCGCAGCTTGGTGCGGATCGCCTGAAGCTGTTGCTGGGCGGTGAGTCCGTCATCGCTAAGACTGCTCACCCCGGCATCGATCTGGGACTTCAGCGAGGCCACCCTCACCATGAAGAACTCATCGAGGTTGTTGCTGAAGATGGCGCTGAACTTCGCCTGCTCAAGTAGCGGTGTGTGCTCGTCTAGGGCTTGTGCCAGCACCCGGTAGTTGAATTCCAGCCAGCTAAGTTCACGGTTTAAATACAGCTCGGGAGCTAGCTGGGTTTCAGCCGTTGATTCCGCCATGCCGCATCCTGACTGTGATTAGCGGCAACGTAGCAATCTCAACTGTCCGATCCGTGTAGTCCTGCTGTCATCGCTGAATTTCGGCCAGGTAGGCCACCGGCCACCAGCAGGGCCACGCCCACAAGCAAGGCGATGCCAAGCCAGAAGGGGCTCTGGCGCCCGGTGGTCTCGTAGGCCAGGCCCGCCAGCGGGGGGCCTAGAAAACTGCCCAGGCTTTGTAGCCCCTGCAGGCTGCCCAGGGCGGCGCCCTGACCTTCGCTGTCGAGGCGGCGGGAGACCAGGCTGCGCAGGCAGGGGGTGACCAGGCCGGTGCCGAGGGCCAGGATCGCCACAGCGCTGAATACCACTGGTTGGGCGTTGGCCCGGGTGGCCAGGGGAATCAGCAGGCAGCCGGCGATCACGAAGCCCAACCCAGCGAGGGTGAGGCGCCATTCGCCGAAGCGTTTCACCAGCGGGCCGATTAGGCCGCCCTGCACCACCGTGGCCACCACGCCCACCACCAGGAAAGCTGAGGCCGCGAGGCCGGGCCCCCAGTTGAAGGCCTGCTTGAAATAGAGCACCAGCACGGCGGTGAAGCCGTTGAAGGCCAGGAAAAACAGAAAAAATGCCACGCAAAGCCGCCGCACCTGGGGGTTGGTGAACACCCGTTGCAGGGCGGCAAATGGGTTGAGATCCCGTTTGCGCGGCATGGCCCGGCGTGCTTCTGGCGGGTGGGTTTCTGGCAGCACGGTGAGTACCAGCACCAGGTTGAGCACGGCGATGGCTACGGCAACCAGCAGCGGCAGGGTGACGTTGATCTGGCCAAGCAGCCCGCCTAGGGCGGGGCCAAGAATGAAGCCCAGGCCAAAGGCCACCCCGATCAAGCCGAAGGCCTTAGCCCGTTTTTCTGGCGGCGAGATGTCGGCCAGCACGGCGCTGGCTGTGGCGGCGGTGCCGCCGCTCACCCCATCGATCAACCGAGCCCCGAACAGCAGGGCCAGGGGCAACCCGGCGGCCTGGGCGGCGGGCCAAAGGTTGGCCCAGGGCAAGCTGATGGTGAGAGCAAACAGGGCCAGGCCCAGCACCGAGCCTGCCACGCAGACGCTGATCACCGGTTTGCGGCCGTAGTGGTCGCTGAGGGCACCGATCAGGGGCGTGAAGGCGAACTGAGCCACCGCGTAACTACCCGCCAGTAGCCCCAGCACCCGGCCATCGCTGGTGAAGCCCGCCAGCAAAAAGGGCAGCAGCGGAAAGACGATGCTTTCCCCCAGCCGGTCGTTGAGCAGGGTCAGGAAGGCGCAGAAGAAGGTGGAGGGGCGGGGTAAAGACAAGGGGGGGCGCTCAGGGCTTGGGCAAGTTGGGGCAGGGGTTCGGGCCGAACATGCCGCTCAGTTTCTGGCTGCCCATCGCATAAATCTGCTGGGCCTGGGCCGGGTTGCCCTGGGCGCCCTGCAGCTTGCTCGCAAACTCCTGGCAGGCCTGAGCCTGCTGGGGATTGGCGGGCTTCGCGGTGACTGGTGCGGTGACTGGAGCAGCTGCGGTGGGTGCAGGGATGTCGCCACAGGGGTTTTCGCCGAAGGTTTCAACCAGCTTCAGCACTCCCTGCTGATACACCAGTTGGGCCTGCTGGAGATTGGCGGATGCTGCCTGGAGTTTGCCGGCGAATTCCTGGCAGGCCTTGCGTTCCTGGGCGCGGCGCAGCAGTGGGCCGGCCTGGGCGTTGGGTGGCGCCAGGGGGGCGAGGCCGGCGGCCAGAAGCAGCAGGACCGGGATGGTGCGGCGAGCGGTCATCGCGAGGGGGAAGCGACCCTCACGTTATGGGGGAAGGTGGGGACGTTTGGCGTCGGGCAATCCATGCTTGGGCCTGGCGCTCGGTTTGAGGACTAGGAGATGTCGGCAGCTCAGTTGAGCCACCTCAATGCCGCTGGCGAGGTGCACATGGTGGAGGTTGGCGATCGGCCCGCCACCGCCCGCCAGGCCACGGCTGAGGGGTTCATCCAGATGGCCCCCGAAGTACTGGCCTTGGTGCTGGAGGGCCGGGCCCCCAAGGGCGATGTGCTGGCGGTGGCGCGGGTGGCAGCGATCCAGGCGGCCAAACGCACCTGGGAACTGATTCCGCTCTGCCACCCGATTGCCCTCAGCGGCGTGAGCGTGGAGCTGGAGCCTGCCACCGATGGCAGTGGCCTGCGGCTGCGCGCCATCGCCCGCACCACCGGTCCCACCGGAGTGGAGATGGAGGCGCTCACGGCCGTGCAGGTGGGCCTGCTCACCCTCTACGACATGCTCAAGAGCGCCGATCCCGCCATGACCATCGGTCCGGTGCGGCTGCTGGCCAAAAGTGGCGGCCGCAGCGGGGATTGGCAACGGCATGAGTGAGCCCTTCGGCCCGGAGGGCCTGCCCCTCGACCAGGCCCGGGCCCAGATCCTGGAGTCGCTGCAGCCCCTGGGGCGCTGCGAGGCGTTGCCGCTGGCGGCCTGTCTGGGCCGCATCACCGCTGAACGGGTGCTGGCGGCGGCAGCCGTGCCGGGTTTCCGGGCTTCGATCATGGATGGCTACGCCATTGCCGGATCCGAGCAGCCGCTGGTGGGTGCCCGCTGGCGCCTGCGGGGCACTTCGGCCGCCGGTGCCCCCTATGGCTCGGCCGTGGCAGCGGGTGAGGCGGTGCGCATCCTCACCGGCGCCGTGGTGCCCACGGGCAGCGCTCGGGTGCTGCCCCAAGAGCTGGTGCAACCGCTGGAGCTGCCCCAAGGTCCCAGCCTGGAGCTGGTGCGCCCGGCCGGTCCTAACCCCTGGATCCGCGGGCCAGAGGAGGAGGCTGCCGTCGGGCAGGAGTTGGTGGCGGTGGGCTGCCGGCTGGGGGCTGCCGAGCTGGGCAGGCTGGCCAGCTGCGGTGTGCAGCAGCTCACGGTGACCAAGCGGCCGCGGCTGGGTTTGTTGATCAGTGGTGATGAATTGCTCAGTCCCGGATTGCTTCGGGGCCCTGGCCAGATCTGGGAGAGCAATTCGGTCCTGCTTGCCGCTTTGCTGGAGCAGCTGGGTTATGGGGTGACGCAGCAGCGGTTGGTAGCCGATCAGCCCGAGCCCCTGCGCCAGGCCCTGCGGGAGCTGGCGGCCGGCTGCGATTTGGTGGTAAGCACCGGCGGCGTCTCCGCTGGCGACAGCGACTGGATCCGCCAATTGGTGGGGGAGCTGGGGGAGGTGAGCTTCTGGAAGCTGTTCCTCAAGCCGGGGCGGCCCTTTGCCTGGGGAGAGGTGGCAGGCGTGCCCTTTTTTGGGTTGCCGGGTAATCCGGTGGCGGCGGCGATCACGGCTCTGCAGTTGCTCTGGCCGGCGCTGCAGCGGTTGGAGGGTGGCGTGATCCAGGTGCTCCCCCGTCTGCGGGTGCGGCTGGATCAGGAGCTGCGGCGCGGGGCGGGGAGGCCGGAGCTGGCCCGCGCCCAGCTGGTGGTGGCGGCAGATGGGGCTCTGCTGGCCCGGGTGGAGGGCTCCCAGGCCTCCTCCCGCATCGGCTCGCTGCAGGGGGCCGATCTGCTGCTGGAAATCCCGGCGGAGCTGGGCAATCTTGCGGCGGGAACGCAGCTCTGGGCCCAGCTGCTGCGGTTGCCGATCTTCTGAGCCGCGAGCCTGCCGCGGCCCCAACTGCTCAGCTGGCTGCCAGCACGGAGTAGTGATCTACCACCAGCCCCTTGCGTTGTTCCGGGCGACCGTCCATGCCCCCTGGAAGATCGATCTGGGGCATCAGGGTGGCTTCAGCCCAGCTCTCGTATTGCGCCTGCCCTTCCCAAAGGGACACGATCATCAGACCCCCTTCCACCTCCGCCACCGTGCGCAGCAGCTGGGCTTGAGGTTGCTCCTTCCCCTCCAGCTGGGCCAGTTCCACTTGGAATTGCTCCAGCGTCGCTCCGGGCCAAAAATTCGCCACCATGTGCACGGCCAGCTCTCCAAGTTTTTATTTCTCTGAATGTGGCACAGACAGCTGGGGTCTGCTGAGTCGCGGACTTCTCCCTGGGCCCGAGCTTCATAGGGGCGTATTGCCCGTGATCCAGCTACCCACCCCCTGGCTCCATTCCCGTTTCCAGAATGGGGCTTCGTGCTTGAGGGCCTCCAGCAGCTCTTGGCAGCAGCGCTGGGCCGGGCCGCGGCGATCAGCCGCTACCGCCACCAGCACGATTGGGTCTCCCGGCAACACCAGACCGATCCGATGTCTCACCAGCACTGCAGTCGCCCCGTGCCGGCCCGCGGCGGCGGCTGACAGGGAGGCGATGCAGGCCTCGGTCATGCCGGGGTAGTGCTCCAGCTCCAAAGCTTCCAGGGGCTCTCCGGTGGCATCGCAGCCCCGAACCCTGCCGATGAACTGGCTTTCGGCCGCCGGCATGCCGCCAGGCAAAAGGGCTAGCTGCGCCTGCCACTCGGCCAGGACCGACAGCGGCTCGAACGGCACCGTTTCCAGCTGGATTGCCAACATCGCGTTAGCCACCACTGATTGGCGGCAGGAAGGCCAGCTCATCGCCAGCGAACAGGCTTGAGTCCCAGGCGGCGAACTGCTGATTGATTGCTACCCGCACGCCGGCGGGGGGATAGGCGGGCTGCAGGTTTAGCTGCCGCCAGAGCTGTTCAGGTGTTGTGCCAGCAGGGTTGGCTTCCCCAGCGGCTGGGGCTAGCTCGACCAGTTGCTCGCTCCAGCCCATCGCTTCTCGCAAGCCGGCGAAAAGGCGTACCTGCACTTGCGATGCCGGATCGGTGGAGACGGCCATGGCTTGCAGCAGCAGGGTTGGGGCTAAGTGATCGCTAGGGAGCTCCTAGCTGCGCCGCCCAGAATGCCCCAAACGCCTGAGACCTGCCCGTGAGCCTCGCCATCGCCCTGCTCACGGTGTCGGACACGCGCACATTGGCTGAGGACTCCAGCGGTGATGCCCTGCAGCAGCGCTTAGAGGCGGCCGGTCACCGGCTGGTGGAGCGCCTGCTGGTGCCGGACGACCGCTACCAGATCCGTGCCGCCATCAGTAGCTGGATTGCTGATCCTGCTGTGCAGGTGGTGATCAGCAGTGGCGGCACCGGGCTCACCGGCCGGGATGGCACCCCGGAGGCGGTGGCACCCCTGCTCGATAAGACGATCGATGGTTTTGGTGAGTTGTTTCGGGTGCTCTCCTTTGAAACGATTGGCACCAGCAGCCTGCAGAGCCGCTGCCTGGCGGGGGTGGCTAATGGCACCGTGATTTTTGTGCTGCCGGGTTCCCTTGATGCGGTGCAGACAGCCTGGGACCGGCTGATTGCTGCCCAGCTCAATGCAGATACCCGCCCTTGCAATCTGGTGCAGCTCCTGCCGCGGTTGCGGGAGGTATGAGCCTTGTCCTTAGATGTCAGACAAGACGGGTGTTTTTACTCACCTCTGAACTCAATAAGGCTTCTTAGCCTGAATACAGATAGTTGAGGAAAGTGAGATGACTACCTGCCAAGCGCAATCTACGGCTGCTCTGCACGATCTCAAAGAGCTGGCGCGGCGCGATCCTGCATTTACTGCCGCTTTGCTGACCACCCGGTCTACCCAGGAGGCCGCTGAGTTGGCAGCCGCCAACCACATCACTGTGACTCCTGAGGCCCTATGGCGCCATCGGGGCACTTTCATGGCTGGAGGTATGCCCACTTGGCGAGGCTGATGCTGTTTGGTTATCCATTCAGCCCCCTAGGTAGGCCATCTCGGCGTGTGTGCTGTTGGCAGATTTTGCAGTGTTGCGCTCTTCGCTATAGCGGTCGCTTCGTTGATTCCAGAGGGCGGCCATGGCTAGCTCGAGTTCTGCGGCGTCTGACTCCTCCTTCAGCCATGGTTTGAGATCTAAGCCGCTGCCCGGGGCGGCAAAAAGGCAGGTGTAGGCGACGCCATCTGCGGTAACCCGCAGACGGTTGCAGTCCCCGCAGAAAGGTGCGCTCACCGATGCCACCACAGCCAGGCTGCCGCCCCCATCCCGGTAGCGCCAGCGGCTGGCGGTGCCGTGGGCGGTGCGGCCCAGCGGCTCAAGCGGCCAGCTGCTGCCAATTTGCTCCAGCATCTTGGCGGCGCTCAACACCGCCTCGTACTGCCAGCCGTTGCGGCTGCCCACGTCCATGAACTCGATCAGCCGTAGCTCCAGCCCCCGCTCCCGTGCCAAAGCCGCCAGGGGCAGCACCTGGTCATCGTTGGCGCCGCGCTGAATCACAGCGTTGAGCTTGAGGGCGCCGCGGGCGGGATCAAAGCCGGCGGCGCGGGCGTGCTCGATCGCCGCCAGCACCGCCGCCAAGGCCCGCTCGCCGGCGGCGGCATCGGCCAGGCCAGCCATGTGGGCAACAGACCTAGCCGTGGTGCCATCGAGGCTGAGGGTGATCCGGTCGAGGCCTGCGGCGCGTAGCTGCTGGGCTCGCTCAGCGGTTAGTAAAAGGCCATTGCTGGTGAGAGCGATCTCCCCCAGGCCGGGACGCTCCGGGTATGTGGCGCGCAGGGGCTGCACAGCGGCGATCAGCTCCTCCAAGCCCCCGTGCAGCAGCGGCTCTCCGCCGGTAAGCCGCAGGCTGCGGGCTCCCAGGTTCACCGCCGCCCCGATCACCCCCAGCCGCTGCTTCAGCGTCAGCAGGCCCGGTGGCTCCTTGCCATCCGGCAGGCAGTAGGGGCAGGCCAGGTTGCAGCGGGCCGTGAGCGACAGCCGCAGCACCCCAAGTGGCCGGCCCAGTCGGTCGTTTGGGGGGACGCGGCTGGCTACGGTTTTGGGATGGTTAGTGGCGCTGGCCATGGCCGCAACGCTATAGCTACAGCCCAGCCCCACTTACCACTCGGGGTTTCGGGCGCTGCTTGCTGCGTTGGCTGGGCTGCGATTCATAAAGAGCGACCTTGCCATACCCCTAGGCTCTGAAAAACACCGGCATAGCAGCCATGGCGCCTGAGCAATCTGGTTCGCCAGCCGCTTTCCAGTCAAAGGCATCGTCTGAGCCACCGGCCCCAGAAGACGCCGCCAGCGGGGGCGGCTGGCCCCTGATCGACGGCTGGGCCCGCGCCACCCTCTCACCAACGGGGTTGCGGCTTTGGCAGACCCTCAA
Organism: Cyanobium sp. Maggiore-St4-Cus; assembly: GCF_024345615.1. Lineage (NCBI taxonomy): Bacteria > Bacillati > Cyanobacteriota > Cyanophyceae > Synechococcales > Prochlorococcaceae > Cyanobium > Cyanobium sp. Maggiore-St4-Cus. Next base: position 178,863 of record NZ_JAGQBL010000004.1, on the reverse strand, counting down.
CCACAAAAGCGCCTGCCTGAGTTGCGCCTGGGGCACGGGCGGCCAGAACGGTGGCTTTCGCGATGAACTGGGTGAGCGGCTGCAGCGCTGCCTCAAGAGTGTGGAGGCGATCGGAGCGGAACTGCAGTCCGCGGTGCCAGCGGAGGTGTTTGCCGGCCGCAGCCTGGCCGAGCTGCAGCAGCTCAGCTCCGCCGAATGCGACCAGCTGGGCCGGCTCGATCGACCCCTGATTCAGCGAGCCGGCAGCGACCACTACGAGCCGATCGGCTGGGAAGAAGTGCAAGACCTCAGCGCCGCGGCCTTCGCTAGGCCGTCGCCGGAGCGGGTTGCTTCTTACAGCTCCGGGCGCTCCTCCAATGAGGCCGCCTACCTGCTGCAACTGCTGCTGCGGGCTCTCGGCTCCAACAACCTGGCCGACTGCTCTGACCTCTGCCATGCCCCCTCCAGCATCGGCCTAGGCCGGGTGTTTGGCAGCGGCACCTCGATGGTGAGCCTCGAGAGCCTCCAGCAAGCCGATGGAGTGGTGTTGGTGGGCTCCAATGCGCCGGCAAACCATCCGCGGCTGATGAACGAGCTGATCCGCCTGCGCGAGCGCGGCGGCACGGTGATCGTGATTAATCCGGTGCTGGAGGCGGGGCTGCTCAAGTTCGGCTCGCCCGCCTTCCCGATCCGCTCGATGCTCGGCGGAGGCAGTGAGATCGCTTCGCTGTTCCTGCAGCCGATTCCAGGCTCCGACACCGCCGTGTTTTTGGGGCTGCAGAAGGCCCTGCTGGAGCGTGGCGCCATCGCCCTCGACTTCGTGAAGGCCCATGCCGATGGTTGGCAGGCCCTGATCGAGCAGATCGAGACCACCAGCTGGGAGGCGATCACGGGCTGCTGCGGCCTCAGCCGCGAGGAGCTGGAGCACACCGCTACCCGGCTGGCTGCGTGCAAGGCGGTGGTGTTCGCCTGGGCGATGGGCATCACCCACCACGCCAACGGCACCGCCAACGTGCAGGCGATCGCTAACACGGCTGTGCTCACGGGCAACGTGGCCCGGCCGGGGGCGGGGACGATGCCGATCCGCGGGCACTCCAACGTGCAGGGCTTCGGCTCGATGGGGGTGACGGTGAATTTGCGCGAGCCGATGCGGCTGGCGCTCGAGCAGCTGCTCGGCCGGCCCCTCAGCCCCACCCGGGGCTACGACACCCGCGCCCTGATCGAGGCGGCCGCTGCCGGCGCCGTCGATTCCCTGCTCTGTCTGGGCGGCAACCTGTACGGCGCCAACCCCGACAGCCGCCAGGCCCAGGCCGCCCTCGGCCGCATAGACACGATTATCTACTTGGCCACCAAGCCCAACACCGGCCACTTCCACGGCCTGGCGGCGCGCCAGACCCTGCTGCTGCCGGTGTTCAACCGTTTCGAAACCCCCCACCGCACCACGGTGGAATCGGGCAATAATTGGGTGCGAATCAACGAGCCCGGCAGCACCCACCTGGGCAGCGGCCAGCTGATCAGCGAGGTGGAGTTCCTGGCCGAGCTGGCCCACCGCCTGCACGGCATCGAGCCGATCGATTGGCGGCGGCTGCAGGATCCCGTGTATGTGCGCGAGCTCATCGCCCGCACCGTGCCCGGTTACGCCGCGATCGCCGAGATTGACGCCAGCAAGAAGGAATTCGAGGTGCCCGGCCGGGTGTTCCAGGAGCCCCGTTTCGCCACCGCCACTGGCCGGGCCCAGCTGGCGGTCACGCCGCTGCCTGAGCTCCGATTGCCGGATGCGGATCATTTCGGCGGGCTGGCTGTCGGCGAGCAGGGACTAGTGCTGAACCTGATCACAGCACGCAGTTACGGTCAGCACAACACTGTGGTCTACAAGCAGGGCGACAGCTATCGGGGCATGCCGCACCGCCAGACGATTCTGGTCAACCCGGAGGATCTCACCGCCTGTGGTCTGCGGGCCCACCAGCGGGTGACCGTCCAGGGCGAAGCGGGCCAGCTCGACGGGATCGAGCTGATCCCCGGCTCGGTGCGGCGTGGCGCGGCGCTGATGTTCTATCCAGAGGCCAACGTCTTGATGCGGGCGGTTAGCGATCCCGAGAGCGGCACGCCGGCTTTCAAGCGGGTGCCCGTGCTGGTGCGCGGCAGAGGGCTGATTGTGGCTTGAGGGTGTGGTGAAGCTGCGGAGCTGGCTGTGACCCTCTGGCTGCTGCCGCTCCTGGCCCTGGTGGCCTTTCTCTATGCCGCCGTGGGCCATGCTGGCGCCTCCGGCTATATCGCCGTCCTGGCTCTGGCAGGTCTGCCGGCGGAGCAGATCAAGCCGCTTGCCTTAATCCTGAACACCGCGGTGGCGGCCCAGGGCAGCTGGCAGTTCTGGCGAGCCGGCCACCTGTGCTGGCGGCTGTTCTGGCCGGTGTTGCTGGCCGGCCTGCCGATGGCCTTTCTGGGGGGGTGGCTAGATCTGCCCACGCTCTGGTTTCAGCGGTTGGTCGCACTGGTGCTGCTGGCCTCGGCCCTGCGCTTTTTGTGCCAGCCCGGCGATCCCGAGCGCTTGACGCAACCGCCGCTGATTCTGCTGGTGCTTAGCGGTGCTGGGCTGGGGCTGCTGGCCGGCCTCACCGGTACCGGCGGCGGCGTGTTTCTCACGCCCCTGCTGTTGTGTTGCAGCTGGGCCTCCACCCGCCAGGCGGCAGCGGTGTCGTCGCTGTTCATCTTCGGCAACTCGCTCAGCGGCCTGGCCGGCCTGCTGCTGGCCCGCCAGCAACATCAAGCCCTGCTGCCGGCCCTGCCGTCCCAGCTGGGCTGGATGTTGCTGATAGTGCTGCTGGCCGGTGCGGTGGGTTCGCGGCTTGGTAGCCGCCACTGGCCTGTGGTTTGGATCCGTCGCTGTCTGGCCTTGGTGCTGCTGCTGGCCGCCTCGAAGCTCCTGGGTTTCGCGGGCTGATGTTGGCGGTAGCGTTTCAACATGGTCGCCTCCGCTGCCGAGCCTTTCACGCCGCCCACCATTCCCTGGCGCCATCCCTTGGCGCTGGAGCCGGCTCAGATCTGGATCTTGCGGTGATCGTGGGCCAGCCCCAGCTCACGCCGGCGGAGAAGCTGGCCCGCTGGAAGCGCTTCAACTGAGCGCTGATGCCGGGCGCATGAGTGGCTCCCGTTGGCATGTGTTTGGCGATGTGGCTCGTGATGGCCGGGTGCTGTATGTCGCCGGCTGAAGACGCCTGACTTGGCTTAGGCCAACTGACCAAGCTCAGGCCGGTTCACGTTGCGGATGGCCCGGGGATCCAGCGGCACCGCCTGGCAGGGCAGTTCCACCAGCCAGCTCTGCAGGCGCCGTTCGCCCCGCTGCACCGCCGCGGCCAGGTGGGCGCGGATTGGGGCGCTGTTCGGATACAGGCCCAGCAGCGGTTGCAGCTGCTCACCGTCGTGGGCCAGATGGAGCCTGGTCGGGCTCCCTATTGCTGCGCCCGCCAGCAGGGTTTGCAGGGCGGCCAGGCTGAGATGCGGCATGTCCACTGGGCAGAGCAGTAGCTGCTCGTTCGGGTGTTGCTGCATCAGCCGGTGCAGGGCCAGCAGCGGCCCCTCCCAGGGCGGTGGTTCTGCCAGGGCCGTCATCGGCGAGCCCGGGGCCAGCTCGAGGGCCAACTTTTCCGCTTGCTCCAGATGCGCCCCATGGCGGCTCAGCAGGGTGATCGGCGTCTTCAGCTGGGCTAGCAGGCGCAAGCTGCGCTCCAGCCAGGTGCCGCCTTCAGGGTGGGGCAGTAACGCCTTGTCCCGGCCCATGCGCCGGCTGTCCCCACCGCTGAGCAGGCAGGCGCGCAGGGGCAGTTGTAGCAACGGCTGCCAGGCATGACCGTGCCCATCCGTAGGGTCCCGCCGCATGTCCGGTTCCTCCATGGCTCTGCCTCCCCACACCACGACCCTGCTCGACGCCAAGCGCTGCAGCGGGCTCAGCTTCGCCGATCTTGGCGACTGTCTTGGTCAAGGTGAGGTGTGGACCGCCAGCCTGCCCTTCCGGCTGCTCTCACCACCTATCCCGTGAAGGGGGCCCTCGATCCGGTGATCCCCGCCGATCCGCTGCTCTACCGCTTCTACGAGATCCTGCAGATTTATGGCCTGCCGCTCAAGGACGTGATCCAGGAGCAGTTCGGCGATGGGATCATGTCGGCGATCGACTTCAGCCTGACGGTGGCCAAGCAGGAAGACCCGAAGGGTGATCGGGTGGTGGTGACGATGAACGGCAAGTTCCTGCCTTACCGCAAGTGGTGACGCTCTGAGCGGCTGGCGGCAGGTCAGGGCGCCTCTGCCAGCAGCCCAAACTCCGCCAGGGCCCGCGGCAGGTTGCGGTGCTCGTGGCCCGGGTGGCTGAGCTTCACCAGGGCGAAGCGCTGCAGTTCGTCCAGCTCCGCCCAGCCGCCGCTGCGGATCTCCAGGCCCAGCTGGGCGCAGGAGGCGGCCAGCACTTCGGGCAGCTGGTCGGACTGCTGCCAGGGTTCAGCGTCGGGTCGGGGCAGGTCCTTGGCCTGGCCGGCGCTGAGGGCGGTGGTGCGTGCCAGCAGGTGCTGGCGCAACGCCTCGATGGCGGTGGGGTCGTCAGCCCAGGCCAGCAGCTCAGCGCGCTCGGCCTCGCCCAGCTCGCTCCAGTGCTGCAGCTTCAGCTTCACGCCGGCCAGATCGAGCTTGCGCCGCACGGCCATCGGAATGCAGCGCAGGACGGCGCTGAAGTCGGCTTCGAAGTGGAAGCAGGTGCTGGCTTGGGGAGAGCCCAGGGGGAACTGCGGTAACAACTGGCACCATCATCGGGCGCGCTGGCTTGATCCAATGGCCCCATGGCCAGTGATCCCGCCAGCCCTGCCGCCATTCCAGCTGCCCTAGCCCAGTGCCCCTACTGCGGCGTGGGCTGCGGCCTGGAACTGAAGGCTCCAGCTGAGCCCGGCGGTGCCTGGATCGCCCGCGGCGACCGCCACCATCCCTCGTCGCTGGGCCAGGTGTGCATCAAGGGCGCCACGGTGGGTGAAACCCTGCACCCCAACCGCCTCACCAAGCCCCTGTGGCGTGCGCGAACCGACCAGCCCTTTGAGCCAATCAGCTGGGAGCGGGCTTTCACCATCTTGGTGGAGCGCATCGATGCCACCCTGGCCACCAAGGGGCCACAGTCGCTGGCGATCTACGGCTCCGGCCAGTTCCTCAGCGAGGACTACTACGCAGCCAACAAGTTGCTCAAGGGCGCCCTGGGCAGCAACAACTTCGATGCCAATTCGCGCCTGTGCATGAGTTCGGCAGTGGCTGGCTATGCCCGCAGCCTCGGCTCCGATGGCCCGCCCTGCTGCTACGACGACCTCGATCTGGCCGATCTGGTGCTGCTGATCGGCACCAACACGGCCGAGTGCCATCCGGTGCTGTTCCAGCGGCTGCTCAAGCGCCGGCGCAAGGGGAATGGGCCGCGTCTGGTGGTGGTGGATCCACGGGCCACCGCTACTAGCGATGCCGCCGACCTGCACCTGGCGATCGCCCCCGGCAGCGACCTGGCCCTGCTCTGTGGCCTGGGTCACCTGTTGCTGGAGCATGGCGGGGTGGATCAGGCCTGCGTGGCGGCCCACTCCGAGGGTTTTGCCGAGCTCGAGACCCTCTGGCGGGCCTGGCAGCCGGCCCGGGCGGCGGCGGTGTGCGGCATCGCCGAGGCCGACCTGCGCCAGCTGGCTGAGTGGTGGTGCCAAGCCACCGGCGCGCTCAGCCTTTGGTCGATGGGGGTGAACCAGAGCCGCGAGGGCAGCGCCACCGTGGCCGGGATCTGCAACCTGCACCTGGTGAGTGGCCAGATCGGCCGCCCTGGCGCCGGTCCCTTCTCGCTCACCGGCCAGCCCAACGCCATGGGTGGCCGCGAGGTGGGTGGGCTGGCCCAGCTGTTGCCCGGTTACCGCGCCGTAGGTGATCCAGCGCACCGGGCCGAGGTGGAGAGCCACTGGGGATTTGCTGCTGGCTCGATCTCGCCAGAGCCCGGCTTGGCGGTGTGGCAGCAGATCGAGGCGATGGAGCGCGGCGAGCTCGATCTTTGGTGGGTGGCGGCCACCAACCCTTTAGTAAGCCTGCCCAGCCTCGATCGGGTGAGGGCGGCGGTGGCGAACTGCCCGCTGGTGGTGCTGAGCGAGGCCTATGCCGGCACGGAAACCGAGGCCCTGGCCCACCTGGTGCTGCCGGCGGCCCAGTGGAGCGAGAAGGCTGGCGTAATGGTGAACTCCGAGCGCCGCGTCACCCTCTGCTCTGCCTTCCGCCAGCCCCCCGGCGAGGCCCGGCCCGACTGGGCGATCTTTGCGGAGTTGGGCCGGCGCCTCGGTTTTGTCGATCAGTTCAGCTACGCCTCCGCAGCGGAGGTGTATGCCGAATTCGTGGCGCTCACGGCCGGCCGGCTCTGCGACAGTAGCGGCCTCAGCCACGGGCTCCTGGCCGAGCACGGCCCCCAGCAGTGGCCCTTCCCCGCCGGCACCGCCCCCGGCGGCGGCGCAGCGCGCCTCTACGCCGATCTGGCCTTCCCTACCCCTTCCGGCAAGGCACGCCTCTGGGCCGATCCGCCCCTGGGCTTGGCCGAACCCCCCTGCGACTCCTATCCACTGGTGCTCACGGTGGGGCGGGTGCTGGGCCACTGGCACACCATGACCCGCACGGCCCATGTGGCGCGGACGCTCAAGACCCACCCCGAGCCGCTGCTGGAGGTGCATCCAAGCGATGCGGCTCGCGCCGGCTTGGTGGCTGGGGCCCGGGCCCAGGTGCGCTCCCGCCGCGGTGCGGTATCGGTGAAGGTGCAAATCACTGATCGCATTCGGCCCGGCACCGTGTTTTTGCCGATGCACTGGGGCGCTTCCCAAGGCGAGCTGGCCTGCGAAGCCAATCGACTGATGCATGAGCTGGGCTGCCCGATTTCGAAGCAGCCGGAGCTCAAGGCTGCGGCGGTGGCGCTGACGCCGGCCTGATCTAATCCACGTCGTGGGCGAAGCGGCGATAAAGAAAATCGAGGGCGTGGTTGCGCAGCTGGCCGTAGCGGGGGTCGTCCTGGATGGCTTCGTAGCGACGGGGCCGCTCAAAGGGCACCTCGAGAATTTCGCCGATGCCGGCGGCAGGGCCGTTGGTCATCATCACGACCCGATCGGCCAGAAATAGGGCCTCGTCGATGTCGTGGGTGATCATCAGCACGGTGGGTTTCTGCTCGCGCCAGATCGCCAGCAGCTCTTCTTGGAGCTCCTCCTTGGTGATGGCGTCGAGGGCGCCGAATGGTTCATCCAGCACCAGCACAGCTGGTGACACGGCCAGGGCGCGGGCGATCGCCACCCGCTGGCGCATGCCCCCCGAAATCTGCCCAGGGCGTTTGGCGCGCGCCTCCATCAGGCCCACCATCTCCAGGTGGTGAGTCACAACCTCGCGCCGGCTGCCGGCAGCCAGTTCGGGCCGGGCCGCTTTGACGGCCATCTCCACGTTTTGCCACACCGTGAGCCAGGGCAGCAGGGAGTAGTTCTGAAACACCACCATCCGGTCAGGACCCGGCCCTGTGATCGGTTTGCCGTGCAGGGTCACCGAACCGTGGCTGGGCTGCAGAAAGCCAGACACCATGTTGAGCAGGGTGCTCTTGCCGCAACCGGAGTGGCCGATCACGCAGAGAAATTCCCCCTGCCGCACCTGGAGATTGATGTCACGCAGGGCCTCAAATGGCCCGCGCCGAGTCTGGAACACCTGGCCCACGTCCCGAAACTCGAGGAAGGCAGGGCTAGCGGTAGCGGTGGTCATCGCGAGGTGGCGGCGAGTTGCTTGAGCCGGCGCTGCTCCTGCAGGAAGTGGATCAGCTCGGCGCGTAGCTGGTAGTAGGCGGGGTGGTCCATCACCGTGAGCCGGTCCCGGGGGCGCGGCAGGGGCACCTTCAAGATGTGGCCGATGCCGGCTGCAGGTCCGTTGCTCAGGCACACGACCCGATCTGAGAGCAGCAGGGCTTCGTCAACGTCGTGGGTGACCATCACGGCGGTAAGCCCCGATTCCTGACAGATCTGCATCAGCTGCTGTTGCAAATTGCCTCGGGTGAGGGCGTCGAGGGCGCCAAAGGGTTCATCGAGCAGCAGCAGCTTGGGCCGAATGGCCAGGGCCCGAGCAATCGCCACCCGCTGCTTCATGCCGCCAGAGAGCTCGGCTGGAAATTTGTTGGCGGCGGCGCTGAGATTCACCGTCTGGATGTTGCGCTCAACGATTTCGCGCCGCTCCTGGTTGCTTTTGGAGGGGTAGACGGTGTTTACGGCAAGGGCGATGTTTTGGCGCACCGTGAGCCAGGGCAACAGCGAATAGTTCTGAAACACCACCATGCGATCAGGGCCTGGATCGGTCACCTGACGGCCATTTATCAAGATACCGCCCTCGCTGGCCTGGTCGAGCCCGGCTAGCAGGTTGAGCAGGGTGCTCTTGCCGCAGCCGGAGTGGCCAATCAGCGACACAAATTCGCCAGCGGCGATATCGAGATTGATGCCCTGCAGAGCTACGTAGCGGCCGCCGTCATCGAGGGGAAATACCTGGGTTACGGCATCGACGCTGATCAGTCCAGCTGGAGTGGTCATTTAGGCGGCTCCCTTGCTCACCTTGCGCCCCACCCAGGTCACCAGGCGATCCAGCAGCAGGCCCACCACGCCCACATAAATGATCGCCAGGATTATTTGACTGGAGCTGGCATCGCCGCCGGCGTTGTAGGCATCCCAGATGAAGTAGCCGATGCCGCCGTCGGCCTTCAGCATCTCTGCAGCCACGATTGCCAGCCAGGCCAGGCCCACGGCGATGCGCAGGCCGGTGAATACGTAGGGCACCGTGGCAGGAATCACGATGTTGCTGATGTAGGCCCGCTTGCTGAGTCGCAGCACCCGGGCCACGTTGGTGTAGTCCTGGGGGATCTCTTGAATGCCCACAGCCGTATTGATAATGATCGGCCAGATCGCCGTGATGAAGATCACAAATACCGCCGAGGTATTGGCGTCTTGAAATACCATCAGCGAAATCGGAAACCAGGCCAGCGGTGGCACGGTGCGCAGCACCTGCACTACCGGATCAAACCCTTTGCCGGCGAAGCGATTTAATCCCAGCAGGCCGCCGATGGCGACTCCCACGACCGCCGCCAGGCCGTAGCCCACGGCCACTCGTTGCAGCGAGATCAGGATCTGCCAGCCCAGGCCCTTGCTGGTGCCACCGTCATCGAAAAACGGCTGGCTGATGTAGGGATCCCAGGTATCAACCAGCACGTTGATCGGGCCGGGCAGTCGCGCAGAACCAAGGGCGCCCGAAAGCAACTGCCAAACCAGCAGAAAGGCACCGATGCAGAGCAGGTAGGGCAGGATCTGGGGCAGTGCCGGCAGCAGCCGGCGCCGGCGGGAGGGCCGGCCCGGGGAAGCGGTGGGGGTCACGGATGGCGGGAGTGGGAACGGGGAAGTTGCTAGGCGTTGGAGCTCATTTCATCGCCTTGATTGCCAGGGCGTTTAGGTAGGCCTTGGGATTTTCCGGGTCGAACACCACACCGTCGAAGAAGGTTTCCTTGCCGCGCGAATCGCTGCCGGGAATGGCCTTTTCTTGACCGATTGCAGTGGCAGCCTCCTTCCAGAGATCAGCCCGGTTCACCTTGTTCACCAAGGCATCGATATCGGTGTCCGAGGGTAGGTAGCCCCAGCGCATATCTTCGGTAACGAACCACTGGTCGTGGCTCTTGAAGGGGAAGGAAGCATTTTCGCTCCAGAAGCGCATTCTCAGGGGGCTGTTTTTAACTACGCGGCCATCGCCGTAGTCGATGTCGCCGGCTAGACGGGGTTTGATATCTGCCACGTTGGCTTTGAAGTATTTGTCCTTGGCAGTGATTTCACAGAGCTCATCAAGGTTTGCTGGGTCTTCACACCAGATCTGAGCCTCCTGAACGGCCATCAGCAGGGCTTTGGCGGCCTTGGGATTTTTATCAACCCAGTCGGCGCGCATCGAGAAGGCTTTCTCGGGGTGGTTTTTCCAGAGTTCGCCGGTGACGGCGGCGGTGTAGCCCAGCTTCTTATTGACCAGGCGCTGATTCCAGGGTTCACCAACGCAGAAGGTGTCCATTGTGCCGGTCTGCATGTTCGCCACCATCTGGGGGGGTGGCACCACTACCAGGTCGGCATCCTTATTGGGATCGATGCCATTGGCGGAGAGCCAGTAGCGCATCCATAGGTCGTGGGTGCCGCCGGGGAAGGTAACGGCCGCCTTGAATTTCTTGCCCTTACTAATGGCTTGTTGAGTTGCTTTTGCTAAGCCCGCTTTGTTGTCGATGCTGAGCTTGTTGTCCAAGTAGTCCTTTGAAACTGACACGGCTTGGCCCTGCAAGTTGAGCCGCGCCAAGGTGTACATCGGCAGGGGCTGCTTGGTCTTGGTGATCGTGCCGGCAGTTAGCAGCAGCGGCATCGGCGAGAGGATATGGGCACCATCAATGCCGCCACGGCTGCTGCCTAGCTCCAGGTTGTCGCGGGTGGCGGCCCAGGAGGTCTGCTTCACCACCTTCACCTCGGGCATGCCGTGCTTGGCGAACAAACCCTTCTCCAGGGCAATGATCAAGGGCGCGGCGTCAGTGAGGGCGATGAAGCCCAAAGTGGCGGTCTTCAGCTCAGGCGCATCCGCACCGTCGGCTGGACTTGGGGTTTGATTTTCAGATTTTTTGCTGGGGCTGCCACAGGCGGCTAGCCAGATAGCTCCAGCTGCCGAACCGGCGGCGGTGATCAGAAACTTGCGGCGCGAAAGGTTGGACATGGCTGGATTGGGATGGGCCGGAGTGGTGGCAATTGCACTCCGGACGGGCTCCACAAAGAAGCGCACCGAACCGGTCTAAAAATCGAGCCGGCGCACAAGCTGACCGACCCGTTTACAAGACCACGGCTGGCTTCAAGTTGAGGGTTGCAATTGCTACCAATTGCCGCTTTCGCTGGGATCGGCAAGGGTTTGCCGCAGTCGCTCGCCGCATCTAGAGGCCAGCAGAGCCCGCGCTTGCTCGATGGCATCGGCAAGGCTTTCGAAGCGATCGGCTAGCCAGAGGTAGGCCCCCAGATTCCAGAGCAGCGGTCCAGCCAGGGGGCCTTCGCCACCGAGAGCGGCCAGTGCTTGCTGCTGCCAGGTTTCCAGATTTACCCAGGCGATCTCATCGCCGTGGAGGCCGTGGTCGCGGGGGTGCACGAGCAGCCGCTCCAGCGAGCCCTGGCGGACACGGCCGGTGATGCCGGCCCGGCTGGTGGGCAGGTCGGTTGACCCCTCCAGTCCCTTCACTGTGAGCACCTCGGTTTCACCGGCGGTGGCTAGGGCCTCCCAGGCCCGTTTTTCGGTGGGGGGATGGACGAAGCCACTCACTAATAGATGGTCGCCGCAGTGGGGGGTCCAAAGCAGTTCCAGGCTGGCTACGGGGGGGCGCTTGCCAATTTCATCGCGCACCGGCAGCAACCTTTCCGCCGCTGGGAAGTGGTCGGGCTGGTGGGTGAGGGCCAGGTGGTGCGTGCTCAACCGTTGCTGCAGAGCGGCGAGGTTGAGCCCACGCCATTCAATGCCGAGGGTGGCGAACAGCTCGGCCAGGGTGACGCCGTACTTCACCGGCATCGGGTCGCCGCCGTGCAGCACCACCGGTATTTCGGCGCCGGCCAGCACCAGGGCGAGCAGGGGCAGCAGGGGGGCGGTGCGGCTGCGGCCGTCGTAGGGCACGCCGAAACAAATGGCCTGGCGGCCAGGGGTCTGCAGCTTTGGGCCGTGGCTGCGGTAGCTGTCGAGCATGCCGGTCAATTCGATCGGCAGCGGCCGGCGAATGCGGTGGGCGATCAGGAAGGCTCCCAGCTGCGCATCGCTTGCCTGGCCCTGGAGCATCAGGTCCATGGCGTCGCGGGCCTCATCGCGGCTGAGGCCTGTGCTGGTGTGCTCGCCACTGCCCACCTTGGCAATAAGTTCGCGAAAGCGGGCCCGCTCAGGGCCGAGGGCTTCGAGGCGCTGCAGGCGTCTGGGCTCTGCCACCGCCGCTGCTGGTGCGGGTTGTAGCGGTTGCGACACAGGAAGCGACCCGCACTGCAGACAATTCCAATTGTCTCCCTGCGGGGAGCTTTTTCCCATTTTTGTTATCCGGCGGCGTAGCTCTCATCGGCGCTTGCTCGGACCCCCTTGCAGCTCTGTGGCGGCAGGGAGGGCAAGCCGAGGTTGTTCCGTGTTCCGAGAGTCCGCCCCATGACGAGCCCCACCATTTCTGCGGCCAGCCAGCCGGAGCTCAGCAAAATCGAGCAGGCCAAGGTCGAGCCTTGTGGGCTGGAGCTGGCGCCTCGCCTCGAGGAGCTGGGCCGCCAGGGCTGGGAATCGCTCGACGAAGCCACGCTCACTATCAGGCTCAAGTGGCTGGGGATCTTCTTCCGTCCGGTGACCCCGGGGCGCTTCATGGTGCGGCTGCGGCTGCCCAACGGCGTGATCTCGGCCGACCAGCTGGAGCTGCTGGCTGAGGTGATCGATCGTTGTGGCGATCAGGGCAGTGCCGACATCACCACCCGCCAAAATCTCCAACTGCGAGGCCTGCTGCTGGAGGACATGGCGCCCCTTCTGCAGGCCCTGGAGGTTGGGGGTCTGACCAGCCGCCAATCGGGCCACGACAACCCTCGCAACATCACCGGCAACCCGTTGGCGGGCATTGACCCGGAGGAGATCGTCGACACCCGCCCCTTGGTGGAGGCGATTCAGGTGCGGCTGCTGGGCCCCGCTGGCCCCCGCAACCTGCCGCGCAAATTCAATGTGGCCGTGGGCGGAGCCCCAGATAGTTTCCTGCTGCACAACGACCTGGCCTTTCTGCCGGCTGAGCACAACGGTCAGCTCGGTTTCACGGTGCTGGTGGGGGGCTTCTTCTCAGCCCAGCGCAACGAGTTGGCGATCCCCCTAGGCCTGTGGCTGCGGCCTGAGCAGCTCGCCGACTTCACCCTGGCCTTGCTGTGCCATTTCGAGTGCCACGGCAACCGCCAGCAGCGCAACAAAAGCCGGCTGATGTATCTGATCGACCAGCTCGGGATCGATGCTTACCGGGCTGAGCTGGTTGAAGCATTTGCCGAATCCGTGCTCCCCCACGATGGCTCCCACCTGGTAAACCGGGCTCCCCGCTCGGGCCTGGGTGTGCAGGCCCAGAAGCAGAAGGGGCTCCACTGGGTGGGGCTGCACGTGCCGATGGGCCGGTTGGACGCGGCTTCGATGCTGGAACTTGCCGCTTTGGCGCGCACCTATGGCAGCGGCGAGCTGCGTCTCACCGAGGCGCAGAACGCCTTGATTGTTGATGTGCCAGGCGATCGCATCGAGGCCCTGCTGGCCGAACCCCTGCTGCAGCGCTTCCGCCCCGCCCCCTCGACCCTGCAGGCCGAAGCGGTGAGCTGCACCGGCAGCGCCTACTGCAGCTTCGCTTTAATTCCCACCAAGGGCGTGGCCCAACAGGTGCTCGAAGAGCTGGAGCAGCGCATCGAATTGCCCGAGGCGGTGCGCATGCACTGGACCGGCTGCCCCAATGCCTGCGGCCAGCCCTACATGGGTCAGATCGGGCTGATGGGGGCCAAGGCCCGTAAGGATGGTCAGATGGTGGAGGCGGCCAAGATCTTTCTTGGCGGCTCCATGGGTGCCGAGCCCAAGTTGGCCGAGCTGCACCACAAGGGCGTTCCCCTCAGCGACCTGCCGGATGTGCTGGAGCAGCTCTTCGTAGAGCACTTTGGAGCTCGCCGCCGCGAGTCGGCAGCCTCCTGATGGCCCTTGCCCCTCTTGCGCCCCAGCTAATGCCGGCGGATCTGCCACCCAGTGGCTGCGCGGATCGCTGGCCCTGGCTGCAACAGCTGCGCAGCCAGCCCGAGCTGGACGCAGAACCCTGGCTGGCGGCTCTGGAGGCTGGAATTTTGAGGGCAGACCAGGATCTTTTGGCCGTCCTGGCGGAGCGCCTGGATCCGCCGGCCCAATTGCGCCTGCTGCGCTGGTGGCGCCAGCAGCCCGATCCGGACCCAGGCTTGCCCAGCCAGGTATTGCGCCACCGGGATGGGGCGAGTGCCGCCTGGCTGCTTGAGCAATTGGCTCCCGGCCCTGGCGCCCTTGGCTCGCCCTTGCCCCTCTCGGCTTTGCCCCTCTCGGCTTTGCCCCTCTCGGCTTTGCCCCAAGTTGTGTCGGCAGCCCTGCTGCCCCTGCTGGGTCACCAGCGCCAGGTTGCGGCTTGGCCCGTGCTGCTGTGCTGGTTGGAGGCCCCAATCGCCACCCCATTGCGGCGCGCCGCTCTCGAAGGGGTAGCCCGTGGTTTGTCGGTGTGGCCCCGGTCCCAGTTGGTGGAAGGTCTCAGCGCCCTGGCCAGCGACCTCGATCCCCAGCTGGCTGCCCCGGCGGTGGATCTGCTGGCCCGTCTGCCAGGAGCCCGCCGCGCCCTGGTGCCCCTCCGCCGTCGCCGGCTCGATCCGCGGGTGGCCGAGCGCTTGGGGCGCCGCTTGGCTGCTACGCCAGCCCAACCCCTGCTGCTGGTGGTGCACGGCCGTGCGGGCGGCCAGCTGCCTGCCGAGTTGGTGGCCTTGGCCGCCGAGCTGGAGTGTCGTCGTGGTGCGCCCGTGCGGCTACAGGCCCTTTCGGCTGCGGCGCCGCCGCCGGCGAGCGAGCTGCTGCAGCCTGGTCAGGTTCTCGGCTTGGTGCCGCTGCTGCTGCTGCCCGGCGGCCATGTGCGCCACGATTTGCCGGCGATCGTGCGCCATTGGTCGGCTTTTGCTCGCGTGCAGCACTGGCCCTTCCTGGGGGCCTGGCCCCGCTGGCAGGCTGCCCTCGCTATGGAGCTAGCCGGATTGGCCATGCAGGATGCCCGGCCCCTACTGCTGCATCACCCCCTGGAGGGCCCCCTGGCCGCCCGCTACCTCACCACTTTGGAGCGGCGCACCGGCGCCCACTGCATCGCCACTCCATACAGTGCAGAACACCTCGCGGAGCTGAAGCTGACCCTTGCCGCTCCAGCCTTGACCGCTCCAGCTCTGCCTCTGGCCTTGGCCGCCAACCGGCTCACCGACCAGCTAGTGGAGCAGGTGGGTCCGCCTTTGCTGCAGCGGCCTGGTCTGCGCCAGCTGCTGCTGGCTGAACTCGAGGCCCTGCCATGAGTGCCCCGGCCCAGCTCGGCACGGTTTACCTGGTGGGGGCGGGTCCCGGTGATCCGGAGCTGCTCACCCTCAAGGCCCACCGGCTGCTGCGGCAGTGCGACGCCCTCGTCTACGACTCCTTGGTGCCGCAGGCCCTGCTGAATCTGGTGCCCCAGGGCTGCGAGCTCCACTTTGTCGGCAAGCGCCGCGGTCACCATTCCGTGCCGCAGCCAAGCACCAACGCGGTGCTTGTGGAACTGGCCAGCCGCCATCGCCTGATCGTGCGGCTTAAGGGCGGTGATCCCTTTTTGTTTGGCCGCGGGGGCGAGGAGGCGGCCCACTTAGCCGCCAGGGGAGTGCCGGTGCAGGTGGTGCCTGGGGTAACGGCTGGCATCGCGGCCCCGGCCTATGCGGGCATTCCCGTTACCCACCGCCGCGCCGGCTCCAGCGTCACCTTCGTGACGGGCCACGAGGAAATCGACAAGGGCCGGCCCGGGGTGAACTGGCGCGGCCTGGCCCAGGCCAGTGATGGCTTAGTGATCTACATGGGCCTGCACAACCTGCGCCGCATCGCCGAGGAGCTGATGGCGGGTGGCCTGGCGGCCGACACGCCTGCGGCCGTGATTCAGCAGGGCACGGTGCGGGGGCAGCGGCAGTTGATCAGCGTGCTGGGTGAGCTGGCCGACCGGGCTGAGGAGCAGGATTTTGCTTCGCCCTCAATCGTGGTGCTGGGCGAAGTGGTGGCCCAGCGGGTGCCGGTGTGTGCCCCCGAGCCAGCTGATGTGGAGATGCCGATCCCCTTTTGAGCCAAGCAAGTTTCCTTGATAGGTAGTGGTTGCGACGGCCGGCCCCCCGGTGGTGAGTTTCATTAGGTCTTGATCTGGCAGCACCCGCTGCTCTTACCCAAATGTCTGCCCTTCCCCGGTCTGGCCCTTCCCGGTCTGCGCCGATGTTTGAGCTGATTCCCTACGAGAAGTTCCGCGATACCCCCGCTGTTCGTTTCTTTGATATCACCGTTGCCAGCTCCAATGCCCGCGATCTGGTGATCCATGCCGGTCCGGCGGTGAGCCCTCCGGATGAGGAGAAGACTGGTGCCTGGCAGTTTTATCTGCATCCCCACCAGGAAGATAATTTGTTGGCCCTGCACGGCGGCCGAACTTTTTACTTGGTCAATTTGGGCTGGAATTATCCCTATCACATTGTTCGCCTAGAAACAGGTGGCGACATCCTGCGCATTCCTCCGGGAACGTTTCACCGCTCCGTTTCTGATCACGATGGTTCGGTGGTGCTTAATCAGGCTGTGCGTGAGGAGGGTGCCAGCGTGGTGCGGGAGTTTCGGGTATATAACAGCCGCCTCATTCCCCGATTATTTGCTACAACGTTTAAAACGGCCCCCTTGCCTAAGTTGCACGGGGTTAGTTGGTAGTTTCCTGGTAAATTTCGGCTAAGTAGTGGGCCATAGCAGCCACCGACATCGGCCGGCTGAATAGGTAGCCCTGACCATGCTTATAGCCGTTCCGCAGTAGCCAGGCGCGTTGAGAGTCGGTTTCAACACCTTCAGCGGTACTGTCCAGACCTAAATCAGCGCAGAGATTCTGGATTGTTTTTAGCAACTGGTTGCTGGGATTGCTACTGTCGTCGATGCGCTCAACAAAGCTGCAATCGACCTTCACCGTGCGCACTGGATAGTTGTGGAGGCGGCTGAGCGAGGAATAACCCGTGCCGAAGTCGTCGATGGCGATGGCAACTCCAAGGCGGCGCAGGGAGTCGAGGAAGATGCCCAGTTCCGAGCCATTGTCATCTAAATAATCCTCGACCAGTTCTACTTGCAGCTGCCAATTTTTTGGCAAGGGGGTGGAGCGGATCAGTTGCAGCAACCGTTGGCGCTGGCCCTCACTTTCCAGCAGTACGCCGGAGAGATTCACTGAGAGTTGCAGCGGCTGCCCTGGTGCAGCGCTTGCTAGATCATGGATGGCTTGAATTGCTTTCTGGATTATCTGAAGATCAAGTTCACCGCTGAGCCCGGCCAGGTGAGATATCGGCAAAAAATTATTGGGAAGCATCATTTCGCCGCTGTCGGTGCGCCAGCGCATCAGGCATTCCAGGCCTACAGGCTTGCCCGTGGCGAGATCAACAATCGGTTGCAGATAGGGGGTGATTTCGTTGCGTCGGATAGCGCGGCGTAGATCGGTTTCCACTTGGTAGTGCTGCTGTGCCGCCAGTCGTGCGGGCAGATCGATGAAGTTGAAATTGCTGTTTTTGCTGCGATCGGTGATGGCTATGCGTTGGGCGATGCTGGCGTCAGAGAGTAGAGAATCAACATCGCTATAGTTTTTTCTGAAGATTGCAATGCCCATGTTTATTCCCAGCTCTATATCACGGTCGTTTAGTTTTAATGGTGCCTCAAGTCTCGCCATGCATCTTTCTGCAATCGCTGTGAGAGCACTTTCTTCTGAGAGGTGTGGTAGCACGATTGCTATCTCGTCATCCGAGAAGTAGGCGGTTGATGCTTGAGCAGGTAGACAGTCCCGTAGGCGCTCTAAGCCAGTTTGGATTAGGTTCTCCGCCGCAGCGCTCCCAATGGTGGCGCTGACGCGGGAATACTCCTTGAACTTGCAGCGCGCCAGTGCAAAGCAGGGTGGTTGATCTAGGCCTAGCAGCAGGCTCAGCATCTGCTGTAGCTGCTCCCGATTCATTACTGGATTGATTTCACTAAGCAGCTGGATGCCTGGCTTGACCTGGCCATTTCCCCCTTGGGCCTGCAGTGCTAATTCGGCGGATTGCAGTAGGTGGGCTTCTCGCCGCAGTTCCATTTGGCTAACCACTTGGCGAGCCAGTCGCTCTAGGGAGGTGACCTGCTTAGGCGAGAGGGCCTTCGGTTCGATATCAATGGCGCAAAGACTGCCCAATGCGAAGCCGTTGGCGGCGATTAAGGGGAAGCCGGCATAAAAACGGATGCGAGGCTCGCCTAATACAAGTGGATTATCGGCAAAGCGATCATCTTCAAGGGCATCGTTTATAATTAAGGGCCGGCGCTGAACGATTGTGTGGCCGCAAAATGAAATATTTCTGGGCGTTTCCTTGGGTGCGTCTTCGAGGCCAACGCAAGACTTGAACCACTGACGATTTTCGTCGATAAGGCTTATAACTCCTATTTTTGCGCCAGTAATATCTTGAACTAGGTGGGTGATATCGTCAAAGATTGCTTCCGATTGCGTATTAAGTACGCCGTAGCTCTGCAGTTCCTTGAGGCGAGCCGAATCATCTTCGGGTATGGACGCTTCCTGCACGCGGGCTAGATGTCAAAACCTCTCAACAACATTAGGTCAGCAGTTCCTATTTTGTCTCGCCCGGCGCATGTTTGTATCCGAGCGAGCCAGCAGGGTGTCAGGTTTGAGCTCATCGCCTTCCATGGTGCTGATCCCAGTGCTGATGCTGGTGGGCACTGGTTCCTGCTTGCTGCCTAGCCCCAGCTGGCTCACCAGGGCTTGTAGATCCGCAGCCATTTCCTGGGCGGCGGCCCTATTGCAATCTGTGGCCACCACCACGAATTCATTCCCGCCGCTGCGGAAGAAGTGGTCGGTGATGCGCAGCCGTTGGCGTACCGCGCTGGCCACTCGTTTCAGAACTAGGGCGCCGATTTTATGGCCAAAGCGGTCATTGATTTTGGTGAGACCATCCACGTCGATAGTGATGCAGCTGAGGGGCTCGCCGGTGCGGCGGCAGCGCAGGCATTCCTCTTTGAGCCTTAAGAACAGGGCATTGCGATTGCCGCAGCCGATGGCGCGCTTTACGTGGCTAAGGATCGCGGCCGCCATCAGGTGGTTTGTCTGGAAATGGAGGACACCCAATTGCAGGCACCTTTTGCTTAGGCGGACTGCATGGTTGCAGCCGGCTCTTGGATGTCTGCCTCAATGCTCCATTCCAGCAGGCTTTCGACGCCATTCGGTCCCGAAAAGCTGCCTGTGACTGCAGCGGTCAGCTCCGGCTTGGAGGAAGTGGCCAAGGTGATGTAGCGATCGTCGATCACGCCTATGCCGCTGGGATCAAAGCCCCGCCAGCCGGCACCTGGCAGATACACCTCGGCCCAGGCGTGCAGGTCGTAGCTCTCAGGCTTTGGTTCCACCAGGTGGTAGCCGCTCACGAAGCGGGCCGGTAAACCCACGCAGCGACAGGCTTCCACCATCAGCATGGCGAGATCGCGGCAGGATCCCACCCTTTCCTTGAGGGTGCGGCCGGCGGGCCAGGCCGGACCCACGTGTCGCTGGGTGTATTTGACCCGGTCTTGGATGATTTCCACCAGCTGTTGCAAAAACATCAGCGCCCTTTGATCGCTGCCCATCAGCGCTTCCTGGGCCATGTCCACCGCGGCTGGATCGTGCTGGCCGTTGGGTAGCCAGCCCTCCAGGCTGCCGGCCAGGTCACCGTTCAGGTGGCCCACTGGGTAGGGCAGCATCGGTTCGTTGCCCTCCAGGCAAACCTGCAGCAGCGGTGCCGGTTCCGTTTCCACCAGGCTGCTGGCCCGCACGATGAACGCATCTGTTGGCCCATTGAATCGGGCCCGCAGGATTTCATCGCCGCTGGCTGCCACCAAGGGGTAGAGCCGCCCAGGCTCCGGCGTCACTACCAGCTGGAAGTCCAGTAGCCGCTGAAAGCCGTGGCCCCGGGGCTTGAGGCAGAACCGGTGCGGACCCAGCAGCACCGGGGCGCTGTAGCGGTAGGTGAAGGTGTGGGTTACGCGGGCACGCATGCGTGGTCGGCGATGAAGTAGCGCTGTTCGATCAGATCATGGAGCCGGTTGAGGTCGCTTTGCAGGCCGTCGATCGACTCGTGCAAACCTCCCGCAATCAGTTCATCGATGCGGCTGTAGCTCCAGCGGGCCAGGGTGAGGCCGCTGAGGCATTCGAGCTCGTCTGGAGCTGCTGGCACCGCCTGGCCTCGCACGATTCTCAAGGTTTCGTGGATGCGCTCCAGGCAGTAGCGCACCGAGCGCGGAAAGATCGGGTCGAGCAGCAGGAAGCTGGCTACCGCCTTGGGCTCGATCGCCTGCTGGCGCGACTGACGGAACATTTGATAGGCCCCAGCGCTACGCAGCAGGGAGATCCACTGCAGTTCATCGAGTACGCCGCCCACCTCATCAGGTGAAGGCAGCAGCAGGAAGTACTTCACATCGAGGATGCGGGTGGTTTTTTCAGCCCGCTCCAGCACCCGCCCCAGGCGGCTGAATTGCCAGGAGAGGTCGCGGCTGAGGGTGGCATCCGTGATGCCATAAAAAAGTTGGCAGGCCCGGCGGATGTCCCGAAGTTGCTCCTGGGGGGGCTGATCCCAGAACCCCTTGTTGTCGAACAGCGTCCAATAGATGTCGTTGAGCTGCTCCCACATTTCGGTGGTGATTACATCGCGGATCTGGCGAGCGTTTTCGCGGGCGATGGCGATGCAGTTCACCACGCTGTTGGGATTGGCCTCTGCCCGCACTAGAAACTCCACCACCTGCTCCGGGCGTCCTTCTGGATAAAGACGGTCGAACAGTTCCCGATCACCACTGGCATCAACCAGGGGCAGCCAGGGTTCGGCGCTGCCGGGCGGGCAGTCGAGGGCCATCGCTTCGCTCACCTCCACAAAGCGGGAGATGTTTTCGGCCCGCTCCACATAGCGGTTGATCCAATAAAGGGAGTCGGCGACGCGGCTCAGCATGGTTGTTCACTCACGATCCAGGTGTCCTTGCAGCCGCCACCTTGGGAAGAGTTGACCACCAGGGAACCCCGGCGCAGGGCCACCCGGGTGAGGCCGCCCGGGCTTACCCAGGCTCCCTTGCCGCGCAGCACATAGGGCCGTAGATCCACGTGACAGGGGAACAGTTCGCCCTCGCTCAGCGAGGGCACGGTGGAGAGCTCGAGGGTGGGCTGGGCTATGTAGTTGCGGGGATCGGCCTGGATCTTGACGGCAAACTCGGCGATCTCCTCGCTGCTGGCGTGGGGGCCGATGAGCATGCCGTAGCCACCGGCTTCGGCCACCGCCTTCACCACCAGCTCACTGAGGTGGGCCAGCACGTAGGCCCGGTCATCCTCCCTGGAGCAGAGGTAGGTGGGCACGTTTTCAATGATTGGATCTTCGCCGAGGTAGTAGCGGATCATCTCCGGCAGGTAGGCGTAGATCAGCTTGTCGTCGGCTACGCCGGTGCCTGGTGCGTTGGCGATTGCCACCCGGCCGGCCCGGTAAGCGGCCATCAGGCCCCGCACCCCCAGCATCGAATCGCTGCGGAATACGGCCGGGTCGAGGAAGTCGTCGTCGATGCGCCGGTAGATCACATCCACCGGTTCGGGCCCGGCCGTGCTGCGCATCCACACCCGGTCGTCCTGGCAGATCAGGTCGCGGCCCTCCACCAGCTGGATGCCCATCTGCTGGGCCAGGTAGCTGTGCTCGAAGTAGGCGCTGTTGAACACCCCGGGGGTGAGCAGCACCACCTTGGGGGTATCGGTCCAGGGGGCCAGCTCCCGCAGGGTCTGCAGCAGGTGGGAGGGGTAATCGTCGATAGGTTGCACTGTGCGGCCGGCAAACAGGCTCGGGAACATCCGCTTCATCACCCGGCGGTTTTCCAGGAAGTAGGCCACGCCGGAGGGACAGCGCAGGTTGTCTTCCAGCACTCGCCAGGTGCCCTGGCCATCGCGCACCAAATCCAAACCGGAGATGTGGCACCAGCGGCCCAGGGGCGGCTGGAAGCCCTGCAGTTGGGGTCGCCAGCCCTGGGAGCTCTCCACGTCCTGCCGCGGAATTACGCCGTCGTTCAAGATTTTTTGGGGTCCATAGACATCGGCCAGAAATAGGTCGATTGCCTCCAGCCGCTGGAACAGGCCTGCCTCGAGGCGTTGCCAGTCCCCGCTACCGATCAGCCGCGGCAGGGGGTCAAAGGGCAGGATGCGCTCACCACCATGGTTGCCCGAGCCATTGAGGCGAAAGGTGGCCCCCAGCCGCCGCAGCAAAACGCCGGCCGCCGCGTGATTGCGATTTAGTTCATCGAGCCCCAGCTGGCCCAGGGAGGAGAGCAGGGGCCGCAGGGCGCTGCGGGGCTGATCAGGCGCACTGAAGTATTCGTCGTAGCCCCGATTTGGTCTGTATTCCCCAAACATGCTCCACCACCTGCTAAGGGGGGATCATGTCCACCCGTTGGGTTGACGCCGGTGTGGGTTGATACGGAAGGCCAGCTCCGTCCATGGCTGCTTTCTTTCTTGGGCATTAGGGTGAAGGGACGGCAGCTCTCTGGGGCTTTTGTTATGCCCAGCCATCTCCCAAATCCTGCTGGCGATGCCTCCAGAGGGCCTGGTGTCTCCTGGGCAGAACCCTTCGGTAAAGGTCCAGGGGGCAATGAGGCCCAAACAATCCTTACTGGGGATGAATACCCAGAAATTCTGGGTCACGACGACGGTCAGCGCTGCTTTGAAAGGTTCCTGGCGCTTCCCTGTCCTCCATTGCTGATTCAGCTGCCCAGCCCAGGCTGTGAAGCTCGCACCCAGTGGTTTTATGCCGACATCCTCGACATCAGTCTCGGTGGCTTGTGCCTGTTTATCACCGGAAACCATGATTTACAGGTAGGTCAAGCATTGCTGGTTGATTTCCATGTGCATCGGACCGCCGACTTGCATCAGGTGGCGGGTTTTCTGCGTTGGTTTGTTCGCTCCAGCACCTTTACCACCATGGGGATGGGCTTCAGCGAACCCCTGGCCCAGCTTCCCCAGCTGCTGCCGGAGCGGCGCAATAGCCCGCGTGACCCCAAAACGGTGGCTGATTAGAGCAAGAAGTAGCGCTGGGCCATTGGCAGCACATCGGCTGGTTCGCAGCTGAGCAGCACCCCATCGGCGAACACCTCATAGGTCTGGGGGTCAACCTCAACATTCGGCAGGGCCGTGTTGTTTTTCATTGAGGCCTTGCCGATGTCGCCGCGGGTGTTGGTCACGGGCACGCAGGGGCGTTTCAGGCCCAGCTGGCGGGGTAGGTCGGCATCGAGGGCTGCCTGGCTCATGAAAGTGAGGCAGCTGGGGGCCAGGGCGGCCCCAAAAGCGGCAAACATCGGCCGGCCGTGCACCGGTCCGGGGGTGGGAATCGAGGCGTTGGCATCGCCCATCTGGGCCCACACGATTGAGCCGCCCTTGATCACCAATTCCGGTTTCACCCCGAAAAAGCCCGGCTTCCACAACACCAGATCGGCAAGCTTGCCTACCTCCACCGAACCGATCTGGGAATCGAGCCCGTGGGCGATCGCCGGGTTGATCGTGGTTTTGGCGATGTAACGCTTTAAGCGGGTGTTGTCGTTGCGGCCTCCACTTGAAGCGGCATCTTCGGGCAAGGCGCCGCGCTGCACCTTCATCTTGTGGGCGGTCTGGAAGGTTCGGGTGATCACCTCCCCCACCCGGCCCATGGCCTGGGAGTCGCTGGCGATGATTGAGAAGGCGCCCAGGTCGTGGAGGATGTCTTCGGCGGCGATAGTTTCGCGGCGGATGCGCGATTCGGCGAAGGCCACATCCTCCGGGATGCGTGGATCCAGGTGGTGGCACACCATCAACATGTCGAGGTGCTCCTCGAGCGTGTTGCGGGTGTAAGGGCGGGTGGGATTGGTGCTGCTGGGAAGCACGTTGGTTTCGCCGCAGATTTTGATGATGTCGGGGGCGTGACCGCCGCCGGCCCCTTCGGTGTGAAAGGTGTGGATGGTGCGGCCGCCGATGGCGCGGATCGTGTCTTCCACAAAGCCGGCTTCGTTGAGGGTGTCGGAGTGGATGCACACCTGCACGTCGAAGCGGTCGGCCACCGTCAGGCAGCAGTCGATCGCGGCTGGGGTGGTGCCCCAGTCTTCGTGCAGCTTGAGGCCGCAGGCGCCGGCGCGCACCTGCTCCTCGATCGCTTCGGGGGTGGAGGCGTTGCCCTTGCCGTAGAAGCCCAGATTCACCGGCAGGCCCTCGGCGGCCTGCAACATGCGGGCTAGGTGAAAGGCGCCCGGGGTGCAGGTGGTGGCGTTGGTGCCGGTGGCCGGGCCGGTGCCGCCCCCCAGCAGGGTGGTTACACCGCTGGCCAGGGCCGTTTCAATCTGCTGCGGGCAGATGAAGTGGATGTGGGTGTCGATCGAGCCGGCCGTAAGGATGTGCCCCTCGCCGGCGATCGCTTCGGTGCCCGGGCCCACCACGATCGTCACGCCCGCTTGGGTGTCGGGGTTGCCCGCTTTGCCGATGGCGCAGATGCGGCCGTCGCGCAGGCCGATGTCGGCCTTGACGATCCCCCACCAATCCAGGATCAGGGCGTTGGTTATGACTGTGTCTACGGCGCCTTCAGCGCGGGGAGTCTGGCTCTGGCCCATGCCGTCGCGGATCACCTTGCCGCCGCCAAATTTCACCTCATCGCCGTAGACGGTGAAATCCTTTTCCACCTCCAGAAATAGCTCGGTGTCGGCTAGCCGCAGCCGATCGCCGGTGGTGGGGCCGTAGGTCTCGGCGTAGGCGCGGCGGGAGATGCGGTATGGCATGTGGAAAAGGGTTAATCGAGCGGTCCGTTGACCAGGCCGTTGAAGCCGAAAACGCGGCGCTCGCCGGCGAAGGGCACCAGCTGCACTTCGCGGCTGTCGCCGGGCTCAAAGCGGACAGCCGTGCCGGCGGGGATGTCGAGCCGCAGGCCGCGGGCGGCGTCGCGGTCAAATTTGAGCGCGCTGTTGGCCTCGTGGAAATGGAAGTGGGAGCCCACCTGCACGGGCCGGTCGCCGCTGTTGGCCACCAGCAGCGTTGTCACGGGCCGGCCGGCGTTCAGCACGATCTCGCCGGGTTCGGGCAGTAGTTCACCAGGGATCAGGGGGGGCATGGTTTTCGGTGATCAGCGGATCGGGTCGTGCAGGGTCACGAGCTTGGTGCCGTCGGGAAACATCGCTTCGATCTGCACTTCGCTTACCAGCTCAGGAATCCCCTCCATCACCTGTTCACGGCTCAGCCAGGTGCTGCCCTCGGCCATCAGGGTGGCAACGGTCTTGCCGTCCCGGGCGCCCTCGATCACCTGGAAGCTGAGCCAGGCAACGGCCTCGGGGTGATTCAGCTTGAGGCCGCGGTTGAGCCGCCGCTCCGCCAGCAGGGCGGCGGTGACGATCAGCAGCTTGTCCTTTTCCTGGGGGGTTAGGTGCATGGCCCAACTTTGGCAGCCTTAGGGCGTCTGACCCGTTCAGCCTGAACCCAAGGGCTGTTCCTGGAAGGGCCATACCCGCGGCAGTTCTGGGGCGCTGAGGCCGCGTGCGGCCCGGATCCGGGCCCATACCCTGGTGAACCAAAACCGGGCCGCCTGACTGGAAGGGCCGCGGTAGCGGGCGATCAGGCCTTGGTCTAGGGCTCCGCAGGCCAGGTCGCCCTCCAGGCCCTGGCGGTCGCTGCGGCAGTCGGCCAGCAGCTGGGCTAGGGCAGCGGCCCCCAGGGGCTGCGGCGCTGCCCACACCAGCGATCCCAGCACTGGTTGGCCCGCCATGCCGTGTTCTGCAGCGAGGCTGGCGCCGCTGATTTCCAGGGGATCCACCAGCTCCCAGCGGCGACCTTCGGGGCCGCGGCGACAAACCTGCAGCCGTGAGCGCCAGCAGCCCTGGCCCAGGGTTTCGCCGGCGGCGCTGCGGCCTAGCCGTACGACGTCCATGCCCAGCCAGCTGGCTCCTGGTGCCAGCTCCACCGTGAGGTTCTGCTCCAGCAGCCCGCCGGCAAACAGCACCAGCTCCTGGGGCAGCCATTCCAGGTCGCTGCCTGCTTCAAGGCTGAAGTGCAGACTCTGGCGGGCCCACTGGCCCTGCGGCACCAAGCGGGAGCGCCCCACCGTGCCATACACCTTCTGGGCCGCCACGCTGGTCAGTAGGGCCTGGCTGGCAGGGGCAAGGTGGGCCCGCACCGTGAGTTGGTCGCCTCCCACCAGGCCGCCGGCGGTGTGCAGGAGGGGCAATTCGCAGCGGCCACCAGCCTGGGGGTAGGCCCGTTGCAATTTCAGAGGGGATGTAGCCCAGCCCTGATGCACAGTTGCAGGCGGCTCCCCCGGACTGCCCTGTCGGGCCGTGAACTCCAGCTCAGCGGCGCCGTGCCAGCGGCCTGCCGCAATGGTGTTGGGATGATTCACCAGGCATGCTGTTTAGAGACCATGGTGCACCCGGCGATGGCCAGCTCCGAGCCTGCTGACAGGCCTTTGGTGCTGCGTGAGCGCGGGCTGGCCGCCAGCCCGGGGGGTGTTCCTGCCTTGGTGCTTGCCCTTTCGGCGGCGGAGCGCACCCAGCTGCGGGGGTTGCGTTGCACTGTCTGTGGCAGGCAGGTGCTGCTGCAGCTGCCCCGGGGCTCAGCCCTGGAACCCGGCGAGTGGCTGGCCGCCACGGCTGCCGAACCGCTGGTGCAGGTGCGGGCGGCGGCGGAGGAGCTGATCCAGGTGCGCAGCGCCGATCCCCTGGCCCTGCTCCAGGCCGCTTATCACCTTGGCAATCGCCACGTGGCCATGGAGATCAGGGCTGGTGAATTGCGCCTGCTCGCCGATTCCGTGCTGGCCCACCTGCTGGAGCATCGCGGTCTGCAGGTGGATCAGCTGCAGGCTCCCTTTCAGCCCGAGTCCGGTGCCTACGGCCCCATCCACGGCCACAGCCATAGCCATGACCACTAGCCGGTTGCGCTTGTTTCAACTGATCAGCCCAGCGCTGCCGGTGGGGGCCTTCAGTTATTCGGAGGGCTTGGAGGTGCTGGTGCAGCGCGGGCTTTTGCTGGACGGGGCTGGGGTGAGCGCCTGGCTGGAGTCTGAGTTGCAGCGCGGCACCTTGGTGCTGGAGGTGGCGAGCCTGCCGGGCTTGCTGGTGGCTGAGGTAGCCGAATTGCGCGAGCGCGATAGCTGGTTGCTGGCCCTGCGGGAGGCGGCGGAGGTGCGCGCCCAGCAGCGCCAGATGGGCGCTTCGCTGCTGGGGCTGCTGGCTGATCTGGGCTTCAATCCGCCCGCCCTGAACCTGGCTTGGCCGGCAGCCTTTGCCCTGGCGGGTCGCGCCCTGGAGGTTGGCGCCACCGAGCTGGTGGAGGCCTACTTATATGGCTGGGTGGCAAACCAGCTCAGTGCGGCGTTGCGGCTGGTGCCTCTAGGACCCACCGAGGCCCAGCGCCTGCAGCTGGGTCTGGCGCCTTTGATTGCCCAGCGGGCCCTCGAACTGGCGGCAGCCGATCCCGACCAGCTCTGGAGCGGCGGCGTGGGTGCGGGTCTGGCCCAGTTGCGCCACGCCGAGCTGTACTCCAGGCTGTTTCGCAGCTGAGCGGATCGGATGAGCAAGCTGCGGGTGGGCGTAGCCGGGCCGGTGGGCTCGGGCAAAACCGCCCTGGTGGAGGCCCTCTGCCGGCGGCTGCGCGATCGCCTGCAGCTGGCGGTTGTCACCAACGACATCTACACCCAGGAGGATGCCCAGTTCCTCACCCGAGCTGGGGCCCTAGAGCCGGAGCGCATCCGCGGCGTCGAAACCGGTGGCTGCCCCCACACCGCCATCCGCGAGGACTGTTCGATTAACCGGGCGGCGGTGGCCGAGCTGGAGGCGGCCTTCCCCGATCTGGATTTGGTGCTGGTGGAGAGCGGCGGCGACAACCTGGCCGCCAGCTTCAGCCCCGAGCTCGTGGACCTCTGCATTTATGTAATCGATGTGGCCGCCGGCGATAAAATCCCTCGCAAGGGGGGCCCGGGGATCACCCGCTCCGATCTGCTGGTGATCAACAAGATCGACCTGGCTCCCATGGTGGGAGCCAGCCTTGAGGTGATGGCAGCCGACACCGAACGCATGCGCCCTGGGCGCCCTTGGTGCTTCACCAACATCCGCAGCGGCGAAGGACTGGAGGCGGTGGAAAAGTTTTTGTGGGCCCAGCTGCCCTGATTTTTTTGATAATTTGCTGAATGGAAACAAGATTAAGCATCTCTCTTCCCCGGGTCCATTTACGGCGTGGTGATCTCTCCCGTGTCTGCCTCTCCCCGATATTTGCTGCGCCTGGTTGCTTCATCTGCCCTGCTTCTGAGTGCAGCGGGCTGTGGGGCTGGGGTAGCCACTGTTACCGTTCCGGCCAGCAATTGGCCTGGCTATGAGTATTTCTCGCTGGCCCAGGACCGTAAACTAGATCAGCGTTATGACTTAAAGCTTGACCTCAAAAATTATACGAATCCCCAAGATATTGTCCACGCTTACTTGCGGGGAGAGTTGAAGCTGGCCCAGCTGACCACCGTTGAAGCCGTTGACATCTGTCACCGGGTGCCGAAGCGTTGCCCAGTGGTGGTATTGGTGCTTGATGAATCCAGGGGCGCCGATCAGGTGGTAGTTGACCAGTCTTTGAATTCTATTGCCCAGCTTCGCTCCCGCCCGGTGGCCATCACTCCTTCCACCCTCGGCCCTTTTGTGCTCAGCCGCGCTCTAGCCCTTAATGGTCTAGGCCTGGAGGATGTGGAACTGAGGCCAATGCCATTGGAGGCGATGCCGAAGGCTCTAGCCAGGGGTGAAGTTGCCGCGGCAGCCCTGTTCCCACCCTTTTCCGACCAAGCAATTGCTTCAGGTAAGGTTCGCCCCCTATTCACTAGCCGTGAAATTCCTGGCCAGATTTTCGACATTCTGGTTGCTGATCCGGAGTTCCTTTCGGCCAACCGGCCTTTAGTGGCACGGCTTTTGAGGGTCTGGCAGGCTTCCCACAAGGAGGCGGCTGCCAACCCTGACGCCGCGATCGCCACCATGGCCCGTCGGGAGGGTGTAACTGAACGGGGATTCCGTGATTCGTTGAAGGGTTTGGTGTTTTTCTCTTTGGCCAACCAGGAGCCTTTCTTTGTGCAAGGCGGCGTTCTAGAGCGCAACCTCAGCACAGTCCGTGACGTGCAGGCCTATCTGGGTCTGGTGCCTACTGCATCACCACTCCCCTCGGTTGACGGCACCGCCATTCGCCAGGCCTTGCAAGCCGGGGGCTAGAGCGAGCTAGGCCAGGGATCGGCGGCCGTGACGCCATGTCGTCCCAAGTTGCGTTTGCGGTGATAGAGAGCTTGGTCGGCTTTTTCCATCAGCTGGCGTTGACTGGTCCCCTGTTGAGGTATCCCGCTGGCGACCCCAATGCTGGCCGTAACCCAGCTGGCAACTGGGCTGGATTCATGGTCGATGCAGGCGGAATCCAGGGCGTTAATAATGACTTGCGCCAGTCGACAGGCTTCGGTCAACCCAGTTTCCGGCAGCAGAATCGCGAATTCCTCGCCACCGATACGGCAGACAAGGTCGGTGCTGCGTAGCACCTTGCTTTTTATCGCATCTGCAACTTTCTCGAGGCAGAGGTCTCCTTCAACATGCCCGTAGCTATCGTTGTAAAGCTTGAAATGGTCCACATCCAACAGAAGTAAACTCAAGGGTTGGCGGCTACGCAGGCCCCGCTTCCACTCCTGGCTGAAAACTTCGTCGAAGCGGCGGCGGTTACCCAATGCGGTGAGCGCATCCGTGTGGGCTAGGTCCTTGAGTTGTGCTGTCAGTGATAGGGATTCAGTGACCAATTTGTAGAAGCTGCCGCTGAGGCTAATGATTTCCCGGGGGGCTTTGCTGAAGCTGGGGCTTTGCAGGGTTGTGGCTATATTTTTATCAGGGTTCAGCATCAGCTCATCTAGCTGTAGCAACGGTTTAAGAATCCGATCGGCTGTGCGCCAGGCAAAGCTCAAGCCCACTACCCAGCCCAGCACAAGCCCAGCCATCCAGATGCCCATACCCAAAAGACGTGCTGAATATTGCTCTTTTTTAAGAGCATCAAGCTTTTGGGCTTTTTCGTTGTACAGATTTGCCAAGACTTCGCCGTGTCGCCGAATCTCACTAATTGTTCGGTCTTGAGTTGTTCGTTGTATCAACGTTAGGCTAAGTGGTTTGTTTTGTTTTTGCAGTTCTTTAACTTCAGCAGCCGTCTGTTCCAGGTTGCGTTGCACCTGGACTGAGAGCAGCCGGATAGCCTCTAGTTCCCGATGGAGTGCGTTGGTTCTAGATAGCCGGCTCAGGGTTGTGAGCTTTTCATCGAGGGCGGTGCGGAAGCTCTTGAGCTTCGTGATGTCATGGTTCAGCTCATCGCTTAGCGCGCTTGTCCCGCCTTGCGCCATGTACTGAGCCGTGTGCGGCACAGACTGGAGCATCTCAAAGCTGAGGTGCCTTATGACATCAGACTCAAAGGCCACTTCACGGGCCTGGGCTCCGGCATTTTGGCTAACCCATTCGCTAAGGAACCACCCGCCTACAGTCGCCACAGAGACGATGGCAAGAGTAGTGACCTGGGTTGTAAACAGCCGCCTTCGGAGTCCCACGCCGTCGGCGATCTCAGTATCCGATGCTACTCGGTAGGAATCAAATTGTTCGGGGTTAGGCGAGTTGTGGGCGAATTCAGTTGGTGAGCATTTGCTGAGCAAGCCCTGAGACCATCTCGGCATTGTGTAATTGGTGTCGAGCGATACGGCGCCGGGGCTGATTGTTGCTGCTGTTTTGCGGGACTTTCTGGATTCCTTCGAGGTCGCAGGGCTTTTGCGAGAACCGTAGCAACCACTACAGGGCCAACATGTGACAACTGGATACCTTCCACTGACCGCTAAATAGCAGCGGGACATTCAGCGGTTTCCCGTAGGAGTTTTTATGAAGTCTTCCCTGATGCGCAAAACCACCATGCGTTATGTCGCTGGTGCTACGGCGATGGCAGCCAGCCTTTCGCTGGTGGCCTGCGGCGGCGGCGGCGAAAAAGCCTCTGGCGATTTTGACGGTGAAGTGAAGGTGGGGATTCTGCATTCCCGCTCCGGCACCATGGCCATCTCCGAAAACACGGTGGCGGAAGCCGAGTTGATGGCGATCGAGGAGATCAACGCCAAGGGCGGGATCACCATCGATGGCAAGAAGCTGAAGATTGTTCCCGTCGAAGAGGATGGGGCTTCTGATTGGCCCACCTTCGCTGAGAAAGCCAAAAAACTGATCGATCAGGATCAGGTGGCTGTGGTGTTTGGTGGCTGGACCTCAGCTAGCCGCAAGGCGATGCTGCCGGTGTTCGAGGCCAAGGATCACTTCCTCTTCTATCCGATCCAGTACGAAGGTCAGGAGTGCTCCAAGAACATCTTCTACACCGGTGCCACCCCCAACCAACAGGCTGAGCCTGCTGTCTCCTGGTTGCTCAAGAACAAGGGCAAGGACTTCTTCCTAGTGGGCTCCGATTACGTGTATCCGCGCACCGCGAACACGATCATGAAGGAGCAGCTCAAGGTTGAGGGCGGCAATCTGGTGGGTGAGGATTACCTGCCTCTTGGCAACACCGAGGTTGCTCCGATCATTGCCAAGATCAAGCAGGCCCTGCCCAAGGGTGGCGTGATTGTCAACACCCTGAACGGCGACAGCAACGTCGCCTTCTTCAAGCAGATGAAGGCTGCTGGCATCACCCCTGCCAATGGCTACTCGATCATGAGCTTCTCAATTGCTGAGGAGGAGGTTGCGGCAATCGGCCCCGAATATCTGGAAGGCACCTATGCGGCCTGGAACTTCTTCCAGAGTCTCGATACCCCCGCTTCCAAGAAGTTCACTACTGATTTCAAGGCCAAGTACGGCGAGAATCGGGTCACCAACGACCCGGCTGAATCCGCCTACAACATGGTCTACCTCTGGGCCGCTGGGGCTGAGAAGGCCAACAGCGTTGACGATAACGCAGTGCGTAAGGCGCTAATCGGTGTGACTTTCGATGCCCCCCAGGGCAAGATCGAGGTGCAGCCCAATCACCACACCACCGAGCTGGTGATGATTGGTGAGGTCCAAAAGGACGGCATGTTCAAGATTATCGAGAACAAGGGAGTTCTCAAGCCGATTGCCTGGAACCAGTTTGTTCCCGAAACCAAGGGTTACACCTGCGATTGGACCCAGGATCGTCCTGACGCTGGCAAGTTCAAGATGTGAGCCTTCGGCTTTCCTATTGACTTCAGGTCGGGGGAGCTCAGCTCCCCCTTTTCACTTCGTTTTTATTTTTCTTTCCCTTGCCGAGCCCTGTTGGGCGCCATGGATCTTCTTTACGACACACTCTTCAATGGCTTAGCCATCGGTTCGGTGCTGGTGCTGGCCGCCCTTGGCTTGGCCGTTGTCTTTGGCTTGATGGGGGTCATCAACATGGCCCACGGCGAGTTGATGATGCTCGGGGCTTACACCACCTTCGTGGTGCAAAACCTATTTAAAAATGGCCCTCTGGAGGGTCTTTTCCCCATCTACATTTTGGTGGCTATACCGCTTGCTTTTTTAGTGAGTGGTTTGGCCGGTTTGTTGCTGGAAAAAACCGTAATTCGGCGCCTATATGGCAGGCCGTTGGAAACTCTCTTGGCAACCTGGGGGGTAAGCCTGATTTTGCAGCAATTTGTACGCTCGGTGAGCAGTGCCTTTGTTGTGGGGCTTGTGGTGGCAGTGGCTCTAGGGCTGGTGACACCGCGGTTGTGGCCCAGCTCCTGGGCTCAGCGGCGCTGGACCCCATTGCTTGCAGTGGCTACCTGGCTAATTTCTGGCCTAATTGGCATCATCTTGGCCTCCGGATTGGGTGGTGTTCGGGTGCTGGATCAGCCCTGGTTTAGCGCACGCAACCTAGACGTCACTGCTCCGCTTTGGTTGCGTGGTTCGGTTGAACTTGGCGGTGTCAATATGCCAACGGCACGCCTGTTCATTGTTGCTCTTACGGCGATTGCCCTGGTGGCGGTGCATTGGTTTCTGCAGAAGAGCGTCTGGGGGATTCGCATCCGGGCCGTTACCCAAAATCGTTCGATGAGCGACTGCCTGGGGATTCCCACCGAAACCGTCGATGCGCTCACCTTTTTAGTGGGATCGGGCTTGGCTGGCGTAGCTGGTGTGGCTGTGACTTTGCTCGGCTCGGTGGGCCCAAACCTCGGCGGCAACTACATCGTTGACTGCTTCATGGTGGTGGTGTTGGGTGGGGTTGGCAAACTTCTCGGCACGGTTGTAGCGGCCCTGGGTATTGGAGTGCTCAGCTATGTGATCGGCTCTGGCTCCCTACTGCTGCTCTGGCCAGCTATGCCAGCTGGCCTAAATGAGCTGATCACATTTTTCGCCACCACCTCGATGGCAAAGGTGCTCGTGTTTGCTCTGATCGTCGTGTTTCTGCAGTTCAGGCCCGCTGGCCTGTTCCCGCAGAAGGGACGGCTGGTGGAGGCCTGAGCCATGGCGAAATTGCGCACCTGGTTGCCGTGGCTGCTGCTTGTGGCAGCAGCGTTGATCTTGCCGGCGATCTTGCCGCCGTTCCGGCTCAACCTGCTGGGTCGGTTCTTGTCCCTTGGAATCGTAGCCCTGGGTATAGATCTGATCTGGGGTTTTACTGGCATGCTTAGCCTGGGTCAGGGCATCTTCTTTGCCTTAGGTGGCTATGCCATTGGCATGCATTTGCAGCTTTTATCTCTGGCGCCTGGGGAGTTGCCAGAGTTTTTCGGGCTTTATGGAGTTAAGCAACTCCCTGTTTTTTGGCAGCCATTTCAGTCGTTTGTGTTCACGGGATTGTGTATTTGGGTGTTGCCTGCCTTGGTGGCTGGTGTGCTTGGTTATTTAGTTTTTCGCAACCGCATCAAGGGGGTCTACTTTTCGATTCTTACCCAGGCGGCCCTGCTGGTCTTTTTCAACTTTTTTAATGGCCAGCAGAAGTTGATTAATGGCACCAACGGCCTCAAAACTGATACCGCGCGGATCTTTGGGGAGCTGGTGGGCAGTGATGCCATGCAGCGCAACCTTTTCTGGCTCACTGTGGTGTTGGTCATGGCTGCGTGGTTGCTCTGCCGCTGGCTCACCCGTGGTCGCTTTGGCGATGCCTTGATCGCCATCCGCGATGACGAGCCGCGGCTGCGCTTCACCGGCTACAACCCCACGGCTTACAAAACCCTGGTGTTTGCCATTGCCGGTGCCATGGCTGGCGTGAGTGGTGCGCTTTACACCGTGCAGTCCGGCATTGTGTCTCCCCAATACATGGCCGTACCTTTCTCTATTGAGATGGTGATCTGGGTGGCAGTGGGTGGTCGCGGCACCCTGATCGGAGCCGTGCTTGGTGCCGTTCTGATCAACTACGCCAAGAGCCTGGTGAGTGAACAACTGCCGGAAACCTGGCTGTTTATCCAGGGTGGTTTGTTCCTATTGGTGGTCACGGCGCTGCCTGATGGCTTGGTGGGCTGGTGGCGTCAGGGTGGCCTGCGCCATATCCAGTCCATGGTTTGCTGGCCACCATTGGCTCCTACTTATCCAGGCTTGGATCTCGACCCTGCGGCGCAGGCGGAGCGCCAGGCCTTTAGGTCCGATCTGCCTCCAGGAGGAGCCCCATGAGTTCGTCTACTGCCGCCCCTTTGGTCGCCCCGTTGCTGGAGCTACGCGGTGTCAGCGTCAGCTTCGATGGTTTTTGGGCCCTCAACGATCTCAACCTCTCCCTGGCACCCGGCGAGCTGCGGGCTGTGATCGGCCCGAATGGTGCGGGTAAAACCACCTTCCTTGATGTGATCACAGGCAAGGTGCGCCCCACCAAAGGCGACGTGGTGTTTCGGGGGCGCTCGTTGCTAGGCATCGCCGAGCACCGCATCGCTCGGCTCGGGATTGGTCGCAAATTTCAGACCCCGCGCGTCTACCAAAACCTCAGCCCTCGCCGCAATCTGGAGCTGGCTGTTAAGGGCAGCCACTCACCCTTCAAGCTGCTATTTGGCAGCCTCGATAGCCGTCAGCGCCAGCGCGTTCAAGAGTTGCTGGCCGTGGTTGGCCTCGAGGCCCATGCCTCCCGGCGGGCCGGCAGCCTTTCCCACGGCCAGAAGCAATGGCTTGAGATCGCCATGTTGCTCGCTCAAGACCCCTATGTACTGCTGGTGGATGAGCCGGTGGCCGGCCTATCCGAGGAGGAGACCGAGCGCACCGGTGCCTTGCTGCGCAGCCTGGCGGGCGACCACACCGTGCTGGTGATCGAACACGACATGGATTTCATTCGAGAGCTCGATTGCCCTGTAACCGTGCTGCATGAGGGTCACGTGCTCTGTGAGGGCACGATGGAGACGGTGCAGAGCGATCCCCGCGTGATCGAGGTTTATCTCGGTGTTGAGGACGACGTATGACTGCTTCTGCCACCATGACAACCCCACCCCAGGGCGAGGCCAGCCGCTTGCTGAGCGTGCGCGGGCTCAACGTCTATTACGGGGAGAGCCACATTCTGCGCAACGTCGATCTATCAATTGCGCCTGGTGAGATGGCTTGCCTGATCGGGCTCAATGGAGTTGGCAAGACCACCCTGCTCAAGTCGATCATCGGCCTGGTGCCCCAGCGCAGCGGTTGCATTGAGCTGGCAGGCAGTGATTGCGGCGGCCTGGCCCCCCACCGCCGCGCCCGGGCGGGCATTGGCTATGTGCCCCAAGGGCGGGAAATCATTCCCCAGCTCAGCGTGCGCGAAAACCTGCTGCTGGGTCTGGAAGCCCTGCCGGGGGGTATGGGTCGCCATCGCCATATCGACCCGCTGGTGTTTGAGCTATTCCCTGTGCTGGAGAAGTTTCTGGCTCGCCGTGGCGGCGACCTCTCCGGTGGTCAACAGCAGCAGCTGGCCATCGCCCGGGCCCTGCTTGGCAAGCCCCGTCTGCTGCTGCTCGATGAACCCACGGAGGGCATTCAGCCCTCGGTGGTGCTCGACATCCAGCGGGCCGTGAGCCGCATCATTCGAGAGACTGGCATTTCGGTGTTGCTGGTGGAGCATCACGCCAGTTTTGTGCGCCAATCCGACTGTTATTACGCCATGCAGAAGGGCGGCATCGTGGCCAGTGGCGCCACGGCCGATCTCAGCTCGGAGATGATCCAGCGCTTCTTGAGCGTTTGAGGCTAAAAATAGGCTGATCAAAGTCAGCTAGAAATTCGATGCGCCCTTCCCTTGTGGCGGTCTTCGCGGCCGGTATGTGCAGCACCACCCTGGTTGCTGGTTTGGCTCCAGTTCAGGCCCAAACCTGCCAGTTCCTGGCGCCAGTGGGTGGCGATGGCACCACCAACGTCGTCACCAAAACGATTGGTGCAGGCAATCCCTTTGGCCGGCCCAACTGGAACACCGATTTCTTCGTCACTCAGCCCTACGGCAGCTACAAGTTCTTCTTCACCGCCAACTCCTCGGTGAGTGCCACCTACCCCATCCAGGGCTATCTCAAGTTCACTGACGGTTCCAGCTTGCAGGTGATCAATGAGTCGTTTGCACCCCAGATGGGTACCGGCCGCATGTGGGGCCCCTTCCCCGCCATTCCCGGCAAAACCGTGAGCCAGCTC
This sequence comes from Cyanobium sp. Maggiore-St4-Cus, assembly GCF_024345615.1. Taxonomy (NCBI): domain Bacteria; kingdom Bacillati; phylum Cyanobacteriota; class Cyanophyceae; order Synechococcales; family Prochlorococcaceae; genus Cyanobium; species Cyanobium sp. Maggiore-St4-Cus. The sequence continues at coordinate 142,497 of NZ_JAGQBL010000004.1, read as the reverse complement.
AACTTCAAGATTGGTGCCAGCGCAGACCAGGCGGCCACTGGTTTCACCTATCGAATTTCCACCATGGGTTGCAACTGAGGTAGGCGGGAGCTGGTGGCGATCGGAAATACCACCAGGGCCCAGATAGCTAGCGCAGCCAGCTGGGCTAATAGGCCCAGCGGCACGCAGGTGATGGCCACGATGCCGCCGAGGTATAGAAACCACCAAAGTCCATGGCGTAGGTGCTGACGATCGGCCAGGGCAAACAGCCCGGCCGGCACCAGCACGATCAGGCTGGCTCCTCGCAGGGAGCTGGTGCCGCACCAGCTGATCGCCCAGGTGGCCAGCACGAAGGCGGAGCTGCACCAGGCACCGGCCCAGGGCAATCGGTAGGCCCGCTGGGCATCGGGCAACTGCTGGCGCAGGGCTATCAGGCTTACCGGGCCCATGGCCAGGGCGATCACCAAGGTGGCGGTGAGGAAGCTCACCACCGTTTGCCAGCTGGGGCCGCTGAGCAGCATCAACACCCCCATCGCCAGGCTCACTAATAGGGCTACCGAGGGCACGGCCTGGCGGTTGAGCCGCCCAAAGTTGCTGGGTAGCAGCCCGCAGCGCCCCATCATCCAGCTAACCCGCGCCGAGGCGCCCATGTAGGCCATGGCCGTGGCGCTCGGGGAGATCACCGCATCTAGCAGCAGCAACCGCGCCACCCAGCCCAGGCCCAGGCCCATGGCCAGGGCCACCAGGGGGCCGCCGTGGGCTGTGAGCTCAAGCCGGGCCCAGCCGCCAGCCAGCTGGTCGGGGGGGATGGATACCAGGAAGGCCAGCTGCAGGATTAGGTAGATGCCAAGGGAGATGGCTAGACCAAGGGCCATGGCCAGGGGCACGGTGCGCTGGGGACGGCGGGTTTCGCCGGCCAGATCCATGGCGGTGCGAAAGCCCAGCAGCGAAAACAAAATCCCGCCGCTGCTGATCGCCGTCACCATGCCCTGCAGGGTTTCGCCCGGCGGTAGGCGGCTGGCGGCGAGATTGCCCCAGTGGCCCGAAGCCAGCATCAGCGTGACCGAGATCACCAGGGGTACGGCCAGTTTCCAGGCGGTGAGTCCGTCGATCCAGCGGGCTAGCCAGCCCACCCCTGACAGGTTGATCCAGGTCAGCAATGCCAGCAGGGCCGTGGCCAGGGCTAGGCCCGGACCGCTGAGCACCTGGCCGCTGCCCCCATCGGCCGTCAGCCAGGGGAAGCTACTGGCCAGGTATTGCATCACCGCCAGCACCTCGATGGTGGGCAGGGCCAGGTAGGCGATCCAGGCGCTCCAGCCGCCGATGAAGCCGGCGGTGCGGCCGTGACTCAGAAGGGGGATCTGGGCCAGGGCGCCGGAACTGCTCACCAGGGAGCCCAGTTCGGCAAATACCAGGGCCAGGCTGAAGGCAAACATTCCGCCCAGTAGCCAGGCGCCGAGGGCTGCTGGGCCGGCACTGCGGGCGGCGTAAAAGGGGGCAAACAGCCAGCCTGAGCCGATAGTGCTCGTCACCACGGCCAGGGTGAGGCTGCGCAGCCCCAGCTGGCGAGAGAGTTCGGAGGTGGTCATCGCCGGGTCATGGGCTGGCCTGCAGGAGTTGTCGCCAGAACGTCTCCGCCTCCTGGCTGCCGCAGCCAGATGGAGCGTGGTTGGCTAGCAGCAGGGCGCCCAGGTGGCTGATCGGCCGGCAGCCCAGGCTGTTGATCAATATGGCCGCCTCGCAGCTGGCCAGATCTTGCTCGTTGACCGGGGCTTCAGTGATCAGGCCCCGATCCAGACCCCGCTGCCGCATCACCCCCGGCAGGCAGCCGCTGCTCAGGGGCGGGGTGATCCAGGAGCCCCCGCGGCACACCAGCAGGTTGGCGCTGGTGCCGCAGCAGAGGCCGCCGGCGGAGCTGGCCAGCAGGGCGTCGTCGGCGCCCGCCTCCAGGGCCTGGCGGCGGGCCTGGATCGAGGCCCCGTAGGCGAAGCTCTTGCAGCGGCTCAGCAGGCTGGTGGCGCTGCGGGTTTCGGTGGCACTAACGATCACTCGCACCGGCTCAAAACACGGTTTGATGGCACTGAGCTGCAGCCAGAAGCTGGGGCTGCAGTTGCTGGGCGGGTCGATGCCCCGTGCACCGCTGCCGCGGCTCCAGTTGAGTCGCAGGGCGCCGCTGCTGCCCAGGGCCTTGCCGATGCCGCTGCGCTCGATCGCTGCGGCGATCAGGGGCTGCACGGTCGCCGTTCCTGGCGGTGGCGGCAGCCCCAGCAGCGCCGCCGAGCTCTGCCAGCGGCCCAGGTGTTCCTCCAGCAGCCAGGCATGGCCTGCCTCCACCAGCAGGGTTTCAAACAGGCCATCGGTCAGCAGCAGGCCCCGATCGCTGATCGGCAGGGTCAGGGTCTGCGGTGTCCCCCAGCGCCCCTGTCCGGTGCCGTCGCCCAGCCAGGCGATCGGGGTGCTCATGCCAGGGCCTCCAGCAGCGGCTGCAGTTTCCAGCCCAACTCCTCGGCTTCGGCGGCGGGGTCGGAGTCGGCCACGATGCCGCAGCCGGCGTGGGCCCGTAGGCGCTGGCCGCGCAGCAGCAGCGAGCGGATCAGGATGTTGCTGTCGAACTGGCCGTCGCTGCCAATCCTGAATAGGGAGCCGCAGTAGGGCCCCCGCGGCACCGGCTCGAGGCCATGCAGGCGCTGGCAGGCGCGGATCTTGGGGGCGCCGGTGATCGAACCGCCTGGCCAGCAGGCCCGCAGCAGGTCAATCGCGGTCAGTCCCGGCTCCAGCTGGCCCCGCACCACCGAGGTGAGATGGTGCACCTGGCGGTAGCTCTCCAGCCCTACCAGCTGGGACACCTGGATCGATCCTGGCTTGCACACCCGGCCCAGGTCGTTGCGCAGTAGGTCGACGATCATCACGTTCTCGGCCCGGTCCTTGGGGCTGGTCACCAGGTCGGCGGCGGCGTCGGCATCGGCGTCGGCATCGCCATGGCGCGGCCGGGTGCCCTTGATCGGCCTGGTTTCCACCTGCCCGCTCTCCCCCACCCGCAGAAATCGCTCCGGCGAGGCCGACAGCACCGCCTCCCCCGCCGCCGCCCCGCCGGCGATCGCCAGGCCAGCAAAGGGGGCGGCGCATAGCTCGCGCAGGCGGCCGTAAAGGCCAAGGGGATCGGCGGGGCTTAATAAGGTGTGCTCGCAGCAGGCGGTGAGATTGGCTTGGAAAAGATCGCCGGCGGCGATCCAGGCCAACACTTGCTCCACCTGGGCGGCAAAGCGCTCCGGTGGGGTGTGCCAGTGCCAGGAGGCTGGCGCGATCGCGGCCGGGGCTTGGTTCCCTGGCTCGGTGCCTAGATCAAGCCGCTCCAACAGGGCAGCGAAGCTGCTTAGCCGCGCTGGATCTTGACCCTCCAGCCACTGCTGCTGGCTGCCATGGTCAAACACCAGCACCGGGTCGTGGCGGGCGGCCCAGAGCAGGGCCATGTCGGGCGACTGCCAATGGGGTGCCGGCTCCACCCAGGCCCCGGCTTCGTAGCTGAGCCAGCCCATCCAATGGCCGCCGCCAGCGGCCAGATCGGCTAGCAGCGCAAAGGGATCACTGGCTCCGGTCTCCCCCGGTAGGCCGCGGCAGATGCACTGCTCCAGGGGCGCCAGGCCGAGGCGGCTGCAGGGGCCCTGGGCGCTGCCATCGCTATCGAGCCACACCAGACCTTCCCTCCCCAGCTCGGCCGCCAGGGCTTGCACCAGGGGCCAGGGATCCCGCCAGGGCAGGGGGTGATGCAGGATCTCGCGGTGGCGGGGCGGGCTCATACCCCGGCTGCCAGCAGGGCGGCATCGCGGATGCGGCAGCTGTCGCACACGCCGCAGGGCTGCTCGCCGCCCTCGTAGCAGCTCCAGGTGCGCTCGATCGGTACGCCGAGCCGCCGGGCCTCTTGCACGATCCGGGTTTTGCTCCAGGTCACCAGGGGTGCCCAGAGCTGGGCGGCGTGGCCTTCGCGGCCGGCCTTGCTCGCCAGCTCAGCCAGGGTCTGGAAGGCTTCGAGGTAGTCGGGACGGCAGTCGGGGTAGCCGGAGTAGTCGACAGCATTCACGCCCAACACCAGCTTCTCGGCGCCGCGGGCCTCAGCCAGGCTCAGCGCCAGGGCGATGAACACGGTGTTGCGTCCCGGCACATAGGTGCTCGGGATCACGCCCGCCTCAACCCCGGCGCTGGGCACGGCGATGGCGGTGTCGGTGAGGGCGGAGCCACCCCAGGCGGCCAGGTTGACGGCGATGGTGTGGTGTTCAGCCAGCCCCAGGAGCGGTGCCAGTTCAGCCGCGGCTTGCAGTTCGCGGCGATGGCGCTGGCCGTAATCAAGCGATAGCCCGATCACCTGATAACCGGCTTCGATTGCCAGGGCCGCGGCGGTAGCTGAATCCATGCCGCCGGAGAGCAGGGCGATGGCGAGGGGTGGGGCGGGCATGGTTGCGGCAGACACGGCTACTGGGCTGGCGATGGCGTTGAGGCACTTGTACAGAAGTACATCTTCCCCAATGCCAGCGCCGCTTGCGGCCGCCACGATGGCCATAACAGCGCATATGTGGACATGAATTGGGCCAGGGGCATCAAGAACGCGGCGCTTGTTTTGCTGCTCGCTGCAGCGCCCGTCTCGGCGGTTCCGCGGCTGGATCTTTCCAGTTACCCCAAAGTCGCTGCCGGCGACCGGCGCTGGGTGATTCAGCTGCCGGGGGTGCTGCCCCTCAACCCCGATTCCACCATGTCGTCAAACTCCGCCGACTGGCGAGTGCAGTTGTTGGTGGGACAGATGGTGCAACTGGATTGCAATCGCCAGATGTTCGGCGGCAAGCTCCGCGCCGTGAAACCCGCCCAGAAGGGTGGCCCGGTGATCTATCGGGTCACGGATGTGGGGCAGTTGGCCTCCACCCGCATGGCCTGTCCGGCGGACCAGCCGCGTCGCCTCGGCTTTGTGCCGATGGCCGGTAAGGCGTTTGTGGTGCCCTACAACGCCAGCCGCCCGATCGTGGTCGATGCCCCTCGGCCGCTGGAGCTGCGCTGGCGGCTGTGGAAGGCGGAAAGCCAGGAGCGCCCGGCGCAGCTGCAGTGATCAGCGCAATCCCAGCAACTTGTGGCTCTGCAGGCTGAGCCGCCATTCGGGGTTGCGGCGCACGTAATCGATCGCCAGGGCCTGGCCGGCTGGGGAGTCCCAGCCTGGTTGCAGCAGCAGCTCGGGGCCAGGACTCCCGCCGCGCGCCTCCCGGGCTTGGACGGCCATGGCTGCGGCAAAGGCCAGATCGGCGGCCTCGTGCACCACCACCTTGAGCTCCTGGCAGGCGGCCAGCAGCTCGGTGCTGGGGGGGCGGTGGCGCTTGGGCGAAAGGGTGATCCAGGCGAATCGGCCGCTGAGCTCATCCACGCCGCTGGTCTCCAGGTGCAGGGGCAGGCCCGAGGGCTCCAGGGCCTGGCAGAGCAAGCCCAGGTTGTGATGCAGCGGTTCACCGCCGGTGATCACAACAAAAGCGGCACCGGCTTCGGCGGCGGCCTCGGCTTCGCCAGCCAGCTCAGCCAGGGGGCGCTGGGGGTGCAGATCGGCAGGCCAGGAGTGTTTGGTGTCGCACCAGGGGCAGGCCACCGCGCAGCCCCCCAGGCGGATGAAGAAAGCGCTGCGGCCGGCGTGCAGGCCTTCACCCTGGAGAGAGCGGAAGGTTTCCACTACTGGCAGGGCAGTTGCTGGCAGCGAATCGGCGGCCAGGGGCTGGGGCACCGGGCTGAGGGGAATGGAATTGCCAGATTGGTCTAACGCTTGGCGTACCTTTTGGTTTGGAGTGCTTGCGTGCATGCCAGCCCGGGCTAATGGAGTTTTATTTGCATCTGCTTGCATTCAAGACTGGACAGCACGGGGCAAATCCATCAAATTATATTGATAGAATAATTGACATCTGTTGGAGAGTTTTGCGCAATCGCGCAAATTCGTGCAAATGTTTTATTCTTTGTAAATCTCTCAAAGACAGGCTTATTCATGTCGGTTGAGTCTCAAGAGAGTCTCGCGGTTTCATTCGAAGACTTGGCCCGTCTCGGCTTGCTTGAGCCCTATGTGCGAGCCAATCTGCTGGCCTTTGCGGCTAGCGATGTTGCACTAAGCGATGAGCAAATAGATGCGGCCAGGCAGGCTTTTTGTCGTCAGCACCAAATCCGCGACGCCGAGGCCCTCAAGGCTTGGGCGATAGCTCGCATGCTCAGCCCTGCTGCCCTCGAGGCGCAGATGCGACAGCCCCTGCAGCTGCAGCTTCTATGCCATCGCGATTTCTCCGCCAAGGCAGAAGCTCGCTTTCTGCAGCGCAAGAATCAACTAGATCGCGTTGTCTACAGCCTGCTGCGCCTCCGCGATGGTGGTCTCGCCCGCGAGCTTTACTTGCGCATTGATGACGGCGATGCCAACTTCGCCGATTTAGCCGCTCGCTACGCGGAAGGACCTGAGCAGGCAACCCGCGGCATTGTCGGCCCGGTGCCCCTCACCCAAGCCCACCCTGCCTTGGTAGATCGACTGCGCACCGCTCCCCCTGGCGTAGTGCTCGAGCCCTTCCAAATCGAATCCTGGTGGCTGGTGGTGCGGCTCGAAAGCCTCACTTCCGCCACCTTCGACGAGGCCACCGCCGCCCGCATGGCTGAAGAGCTGTTCGAGCAGTGGATCTCTGAGCAGGTTGAACGACGTCTAGTGGACCTGCGGCCCCTGTTGGAGCAGCGCGTATCCGCCGATGCGAGCCAGAAGGCCAGCCTAGGCTCATCATGAGAGCCATGGACGATTCCGCCCCTTCGCAGCTGCCTACCCATCCCGCCTTTGCCGGGTTGTCCGACTCCAGCGCCGAGCGTTTGCAGCAGCAGCTCAGCCGGCGTCAGTTTGCTGTTGGTGATCCCCTTTGCCTTAGGGGCTTGATCCCCTCTGAGATCCTGCTGCTTCAATCCGGCACAGCTCGCTTGCTAGTGCGGGATCAGGGCCGCCTGCGCACCGCAGAAAAGCTGGGACCGGGCAGCTTTGTGGGCCTGGCCTCCCTGTTGCGAGCAGCTCCCTGTGAGGAGGTAAGTGCGGGCTCCGAAGTGGAGGCCCTGGTGCTGGCCGATTCCCTGATCCTGGAGTTGTTGGCCAGCGAACCCTCCTTTGCCCAGTGGTGTGGCTCAAACCTATTCACCGCTGAATTGGCAGCCTTGCTGGCCCTGCTGCTTGAGCAGCACCCCCAGGCCGGCACTTCGCTCCAGGAGTTGCTGGATCAGGCCCGCCCCCAGGCTCGACTGGTTCCGCCTGAGCCTTCGGCCCTAGCCGCTCTGCCGATTGATTTCAGCTTGCTGGCCGCTAGCCACAACCTGATCGATCACCCCCTCGGGGCAGCGCTAAATCCCCGCCAGGGTGTGCCGGCTGCCACCCCACCACTACCGCCACGCCTGATCGCCCTGCCTGCGGAGCTGCTGGCTCCGGTAGCTCCAGTGCTGGAAGCCGAGCTGATGCCGGAGGGCTCTGGCAGCTCCGGCCAACCTGGCGGCTCCAATCCGCCTTTGGCTTCAGCCCTTGATCTGGGCCAGCGGGATCGCACGGCCCTGCAACTGCTGCGAGGCAACGGCCCCCTCGAGGAAACCCTCGCCTGTTTCCAGATGTTGGCGGCGGAGCTCAAGCTGCCCTTCCGGCGCGATGCGATCGAGAAGATCCTGCGCGATGTGTTGCGCCGCGGCCAGACGCCGGACCTGCAGCTCTGCGGCAATCTCGCCGCGATGATGGGTTTGCACGTAAGCGGCGTGCGGGTGCCTGCCATCCAGGGCACGCGCCTGCAGACCCCGGCCCTGATCCCCTGGCAGGGCGGGTTTGCCGTGGTGCGGGGCTCCAATGCCCGCGGTTTGCTGCTGGCCTCCCCGCGGGAGGGTTGGGTGGAGCTCTCCCCCGACCAGCTTCCGGAGGCCTTCCCCGATGGCATCGACGTGCTTTTGCTTGAGCGCAGTTCCGCCACCCCAGAGCAGCGCTTTGGTTTTGCCTGGTTCTGGCCAGCTTTGCAGCGCTATCGCGGCATCCTCACCCAGGTGCTGATCGCCTCCTTTGTGGTGCAGCTGTTCAGCCTGGCCAACCCCCTGCTGATTCAGGTGATCATCGACAAGGTGATCAACCAGCGCAGCCTCGATACTTTGCAGGTGCTGGGCTTTGCCCTGGTGGTGGTGACCTTGATGGAGGGTTTGATCGGCGCCCTGCGCACCTTCCTATTCAGCGAAACCACTAATCGCATCGACCTGCGCCTAGGCGCCGAGGTGATCGACCACCTACTGCGGCTGCCGCTCAATTACTTCGACCGCCGTCCCGTGGGCGAACTCGGTACCCGTATCGCTGAGCTGGAGAAGATCCGTAATTTCCTCACCGGCCAAGCGCTCACCACCCTGCTCGACACTGCCTTCTCGGTGATCTATATCGCCGTGATGCTGATCTACAGCTGGCTGCTTACCTTGATCGCCCTGTGCGTGCTGCCGATTCAGATCGGCCTCACCGTGCTGGGGGCTCCCCTCTTCCGCCGTCAATACCGCGATGCGGCCCAGGAGAACGCTCGCACCCAGAGCCACCTAGTTGAGGTGCTCACCGGCATCCAGACGGTGAAGGCCCAGAACGTCGAGATGATCAGCCGCTGGAAGTGGCAAGACTTTTACGGCAAGTACATCTCCCGCACCTTTGAAAAAACAATCACCGGTACGGCCCTTAACGAAACCTCCCAGGTTCTTCAGAAGCTCTCCCAGCTCTTGGTGCTCTGGGTTGGTGCCTCTTTAGTGCTATCCGGCGACATGACCCTGGGCCAGTTGATCGCCTTCCGGATCATCTCCGGCTACGTCACCCAGCCTTTGCTGAGGCTCTCTTCGATCTGGCAGAGCATCCAGGAGCTCAAGGTTTCCTTTGAGCGCCTTGCCGATGTGGTCGACACCCCGGAGGAATCAGACGAGGCTGATAAGCAGAAGATTCCTCTGCCGCCCATCGCCGGCGAGGTGCGCTTTGACGACCTCTGCTTCTCCTTCACCCCCGGCGGGACCCAGGTGTTGCGTCACATCGACTTCACCATCGCCGCCGGTACCTTTGTGGGGGTGGTGGGTCAGAGCGGTAGCGGTAAGAGCACCCTCACCAAAATGCTGGCACGCCTCTATTCACCAGGTAGTGGCCGGATCCTGATCGACAACTACGACATCGACAAAGTTGAGCTTTACTCTCTGCGGCGCCAAATTGGCATTGTGCCCCAGGAGCCCCTGCTGTTCACCGGCACAGTGGCAGAAAATATTGCCCTCACCGATCCTGATGCCAGCAGTGATTCGATTGTGCAGGCGGCACGTCTGGCCTGCGCCCATGATTTCATCATGGAGCTTCCTGCGGGCTACAGCAGCACTGTGGGCGAACGCGGCGCCGGCCTTTCCGGCGGCCAGCGGCAGCGGCTGGCCCTCGCCCGCACCCTGCTCTCCCAGCCCCGGCTGCTGGTGCTTGATGAAGCAACTAGCGCCCTCGACTACGACACCGAGCGCCGAGTTTGCGACAACTTGCTCGACAACCTCAAGCACTGCACCGTTTTCTTTATTACCCACCGGCTCTCCACCATCCGCCGCGCCGAGCTAATCGTGATGATGCACGAAGGAGCCATCGTGGAAACGGGCACCCACGATGAGTTGATGGAGCGCCGCGGTCGCTATTACGCCCTTTACCGCCAGCAGGAGGTCAACTGATGTCGATTGTGCGCCGCGCCCAAAACGCTATTGAGCGCCGGGTTCAGACCAGCCATGAGGAGATGGCGCTGCAGCAGTCGCGCTTTTTAGCGCGAGCTATCACCTGGGCCCTGCTGGGCACCACAGCTGCTGGCCTGGCCTGGCTGGCCTTCGCCAAAACCGACGAGGTGGTGGTCGCCTCTGGCAAGCTCCAGCCGATCGGCGATGTCAAAACCATCCAAATGCCGGTGGGTGGTGTGCTGGAAACCATGCTGGTCAAGGACGGTCAGCGGGTTAGCCAGGGCCAGGTGCTGCTGCGCCTCGATAACGAGGCCACCCTCGACCGTCAGGAGAGTTTGCGTACCACCATCACCGCTAAGAAGGCCCAGCTGCGTCTCAAGGAGGTAGAGCTTGCTCGCTATCTCAACCTCAACGACACCGAGCAGACGGTTACACGCCAGAACCTCGTGCTTGAAACCGAAATCCTGCAGCGGCTTGAGGGCCTCAAGGCAGTTGGGGCCTCTGCGGAGTTGCAGTATTTGCAACAGCGCAACAAGGTGCGTGAGGTTGATGGAGAGATCGCCAAGCTCAAAGTAGATCGCTTGCGTCAAACTGCGATCATCGAGCAGGCGCTGGAGCAGGTCAAAGGAGAGCTGGCCGATCTCGGCAGCAAGCTCACTGAGCTCCAGGTCAACATCCGCTACCAGGATGTTCGCTCCCCGGTGAATGGGGTGGTGTTTGATCTCAAGCCCACTGGCCCAGGTTTTGTGGCCCAAGGCAGTGAGCCGGTGATGAAGATTGTTCCCTTTGATGCGCTCCAGGCCAAGGTAGAAATTGAGAGTAGCGATATCGGTTTTGTGCGAGTTGGTCGCCCTGCCGATATCAGCATCGATTCCTTCCCTGCTACCGATTTCGGAGTGCTGCTTGGTACCGTTAAGGGCATTGGCTCCGATGCCTTACCCCCAGATGAGCGCAATCAGACCTATCGCTTCCCCGCCACGATTGCCCTCGATACTCAGCAGCTCAAGCTGAAATCTGGCAAGAGCCTGCCTTTGCAAGTGGGTATGTCACTTACGGCCAATATCAAGCTGCGCAAAGTAACTTACCTGCAGCTTCTGCTTGGAGAATTTAAAGATAAAACAGACTCCCTTAAGCAAATCTAGCTAATTTGCCCGTTAAGTTAGTTTGGTGAAATAGTCAGCCCTGTTGAGCTTGGTGGGGCAGGCGCTGCTGGGCGGCCTCAATCAAACCGCGAAATAGGGGGTGAGGCTTGCCGGGGCGGGAGAGAAATTCGGGGTGATATTGGCAGGCTGTAAAAAATGGGTGGCTCTGTAATTCAATTAATTCAACTAGGCGGCCATCAGGCGAGGTGCCGCTGATTGTGTAGCCCGATTCGGTGAAGAGGCTGCGGTAAGCATTGTTGAATTCGTAGCGGTGGCGGTGGCGTTCGTATACAACTTCGTCGCCATAAAGGCGATGAGCCATCGTGTCTGCAGCTAGCCGGCAGGGGTAAACGCCCAGTCGCATCGTGCCGCCCAGATCAACTACGTCCTGTTGCTCAGGCAGTAGGTGGATCACCGGATGGGGCGTGTCGGCATCAAGTTCGGCGCTGGTGGCACCGGCCAGGCCCGCCTGGTTGCGGGCCCACTCGATCACGGCGCACTGCATGCCTAGGCACAGGCCCAGGAAGGGCACCTGCTGTTCCCGTGCCCAGCGGATTGCAGCCACCTTGCCGTCCACACCGCGGTTGCCGAATCCGCCGGGTACCACCACCGCATCCATGCCGGCGAGCAGGGCTTCTGCGCCCTGGCTTTCAAGCTGCTCGGCGCATACCCAGTGCAGATCAAGCGAAGCATCCCGATCAAGGCAGGCGTGGCGCAGGGCCTCCACCACCGATAGATAGGCGTCGTTGAGCTGCACGTACTTGCCCACCAGCGCCACCTTCACCGCCGGGCCGGGGTGGCGCAGTTTGGTTACCAGCTCCTGCCAGCGGGCCATGTCACTTTCAGCGTTGCTGAGCTGCAGCACATCGAGCACCTCGCGGCAGAGCCCCTCCTGCTCCATCGCCAGCGGCACCGCGTAGATGCTGTCGGCGTCTAGGGCTTGGATCACGGCCCGCTGCGGCACGCCGCAGAAGCCACCTATCTTGCGGCGCAGCTCGTCGCTCACGGGCCGGTCGCTACGGCACACCAGCACATCGGGCTGGATGCCGATCGAGCGCAACTCCTTCACCGAGTGCTGGGTGGGCTTGGTCTTGAGCTCGCCCGAAACGCCAATGAAGGGCAGCAGGGTGACGTGCACATAGGCCAGGTCTTGGCGGCCCACATCGCCTCGGAATTCGCGTATCGCCTCAAGAAACGGCAGCGATTCGATGTCGCCCACCGTGCCGCCGATCTCGCCAATCACCACGTCGGCATTGCTGTTGGCGGCTACCCGATGGATGCGCTCGCGGATTTCGCGGGTGATGTGGGGGATCACCTGCACGGTGCCGCCGTTGAAGTCGCCGCGGCGCTCCTTGTTGATCACCGACTGGTAAATCGAGCCAGTGGTCACGCTGTTGAGGCGCGACATGGCGGTATCGGTGAAGCGTTCGTAGTGGCCCAGATCCAGATCGGTCTCGGCGCCGTCCTCGGTGACGAACACCTCACCGTGTTGGTACGGGCTCATCGTGCCCGGGTCCACGTTCAGATACGGGTCGAGCTTGAGGATCGAAACGCTGTAGCCGCGGCTCTTGAGCAGGCGCCCCAGGCTGGCGGCCACGATGCCCTTGCCGATGCTCGACACCACGCCGCCGGTGACAAAGACGAACTTGCTCATATCCCGGTGGCTGCCCCTTCAATGTACCGGGCGCTGCCTGCGGGGGCTGGCTGGGTTCGGCGGTCACGCCCGCTTCGCGGGCAACACCGCGCTCACCGCAGCCAACCCCACAGGAGCTACATGCGTTCTTGGGGCCTGGTTCGGGTGTTGAATACTCGGCCCGGCCTGCGGAGGCTTGCTGGTCCGCTGGTGCCGCTGCGGTGAGGCCGGTATGGCCCGCGTAGCGGGCGCCGACCGGCCGATCCCAGAGGCACCAGCGGATTACGCCTCCAGCAGGCTGCGCAGCATCCAAGCGGTCTTTTCGTGGATCTGCAGCCGCTGGGTGAGCAGGTCGGCGGTGGGTTGGTCGTTGGCCCCATCGGCGGTGACCATGACGCCGCGGATGGTGCGGGCGACAGCCTCGTGGCCGAGGACCAGCTCGCGCACCATCTCCAAGGCTGCCGGGATGCCCTGGCTTTCGGCGATTGAGGAGAGCTGGCTATAGGTGGCGCCGCCAAAGGGGGCCGGGCAGCCAAGGGCGCGGATGCGCTCGGCGATGGCGTCTAGGGCGTTCCAGAGCTCGGTGTACTGCCCCATAAACATCAGGTGCAGGGTGTTGAACATCGGCCCGGTGACGTTCCAGTGGAAGCCGTGGGTTTTGGCGTAGAGCACGGTGCTGTCGGCCAGCACGCGGCCCAGGCCTGCGGCGATCTCCAGCCGCTGGGCTTCCGGGATGCCGATGTCAATGTCGGTTGCCATGGCGACTTATCCGTAGTGATTTCGTTTTAGCCCGGATTGCTTGGGTTAGTCGAGGCTGCCCAGATAATCCTTCACGCGGCAGCGATTCTGGGGTTGGCGCAGTTTCAGCAGGGCCCGAGATTCGATCTGCCGCACCCGCTCCCGGGAGAGCTGCATGGCAGCGCCGATTTCAGTCAGGCTGCGGGGAGTGTCGTCTACTAGCCCGAAGCGTTGACGGATCACCTCGGCTTCGCGGCTGCTCAGGTCTTCAAGCAGGGCCTCGAGGTCGTTGTGCAGCTGCTCGCGGGCGAGTTCCTGCTCAGGTGTGCCGTGGCCATCTTCCAGCAGATCGCCGAGCTGCATATCGTGTTCCTTGCCCACCCGGGCCTCCAGGGAGACGGGTTTGGGCAGCTGCAGCAGGGTTTCGCGGATCAGCGCTTCGCTGAGATTCAGCTCCTGGGCGATTTCAGCCACGCAGGGCAGGCGGCCTAGCCGGGCACTGAGTTCACGCTGGGCCCGTTTAATTCGGTTGAGCTTCTCGGTGATGTGCACCGGCAGCCGGATCGTGCGGCTCTGGCTGGCAAGGGCCCGGGTGATGCCCTGGCGAATCCACCAGTAGGCGTAGGTGCTGAAGCGAAACCCCCGGGTCGGGTCAAAGCGCTCCACGGCCCGCTCCAGTCCCAAGGTGCCCTCCTGGACCAGATCCAGCAGGTCCATGCCCCGGCGCTGGTACTTCTTGGCCACTGACACCACCAGTCGCAGATTGGCCTGGATCATCCGCTCCTTGGCCCTTTTGCCGCGGTGCAGGGTCAGCCGTCGCTCTTTGTCGGCCAGTTCGTCTTTGGCCAGTTCGTCTTTGTCTGGATCTCCCTCGCGCAGTAGCTGTTCTCGCCGCTGCACCAGCCGGGCCAGGGTGAGCTCCTGCTCCTGGGTAAGTAGGTCGACCCGACCGATGTCCTGCAGGTAAAGCCGCACCGGATCGGTGCTGGTGGGGGTGTGGGGCACGCCCAATGGATTAGTGGTGCTTCACCGTTGCTGCGCTGGGCAGCTGCGGCGCCAAATGCCCCGTTTTGTTTTGGTTTTTGGTTTTGGTTTTCAGTTTTGCTTTCAGTTGTTCTTTTGGGCTTCAGCTTTCGTCTTCTTCGCTCCAGGTGCTGGCCACATGCAGCTCGTCGAGTTGTTTGGTGGCCACGCCGCCAGGCGCGCCGGTCATCAGGCAGCGGGCCTGCTGGGTCTTGGGGAAGGCGATCGTGTCGCGGATCGATTCCTCGCCCGCCAGCAGCATCACGATCCGATCTACGCCGTAGGCCAGGCCACCGTGGGGTGGGGCACCCATGTCGAGGGCGTCCATCAGGAAGCCGAACTGCTGGTTGGCCTCCTCCAGGGGCAGACCAATGGTTTGCAGCACCTGGCGCTGCAGGGCTGAATCGTGGATGCGCAGCGAGCCGCCGCCCAGCTCGAGGCCGTTGAGCACAAGGTCGTAGGCCTGGGCGCGGGCCGTGGGCAGGGTGTTGGCCCAGGCGGCGGGATTTGCCCCAAGGTCGTCTGCGTTGGGGGCGCAGAAGGGGTGGTGTAGGGCTTCTAGGCGGTTTTCGCCGGCGTTGAACTCAAACATCGGAAAATCCACCACCCAGAGGAAATTCCACTGGTCGTTGTCACGGTCGGCCGGCACCAGGCCAAGCTCGCGGGCCAGAAATTGGCGCACTCGATCGAGGGCCTTATTCACCGTGGCGGTATCGCCCGCGCCGAACAGAAGCAGGGTGCCGGGGGTGGCACCGGTGCGGGCCAGCAGTTCGGCTTTTTTGTCTTCTGTGAGGTTGTCCTTGATGGCGCCGATCGTGTCGATCTCGCCGCCCTCGCGCACCCGGATGAAGGCCAGGCCGCCTGCCCCAGCCTTCTGAGCCTCGGAAAACACATCGCCGCCGGGCTTGATGCGCACGTTGCTGATGGCGTCGTTGCCACCAGGCACGGCGATGCACTTCACGGAGCCGCCGGCGGCCACGGCGCCGCTGAATACCTTGAAGCCCATGCCGGCCACCAGGTCGGAGACATCGGTGAGCTCCAGGCCGTAGCGGGTGTCGGGGCGATCGGTGCCGTAGCGGGCCATGGCCTCGTGCCAGGTGAGGCGCGGGAAGGGACGGGGCAACTCCACCCCTTTCACGGCCTTCCAGATCGAGGCGATCAGGGCCTCGTTGAGCTCCAGGATCTGCTCCTGGTCCATGAAGCTCATTTCGATGTCCAGCTGGGTGAATTCCGGCTGGCGATCGGCCCGCAGATCTTCGTCGCGGAAGCAGCGGGCCACCTGGTAGTAGCGCTCCAGCCCGCCCACCATCAGCAGCTGCTTAAACAGCTGGGGCGACTGGGGCAGGGCAAACCACTCACCACCGCACACCCGGCTGGGCACCAGGTAGTCGCGGGCGCCCTCGGGGGTGGAGCGGGTGAGCACCGGGGTTTCTACCTCGATAAAGCCCTGGTCTTCCAGGAAGCGGCGCATCGCCTGCACGGTGCGGTGGCGCAGGCGCAGGTTGCTGTTCATGCGCTCGCGGCGCAGGTCGAGGTAGCGGTGGCGCAGCCGCAGCTCTTCGCGGGTGTTCTCCTCGTCGTGCACCGACACGGGGAAGGGCAGGTTGCCCTTAACGGCGTTGAGCACGGTGATGGCGCTGGCCAGCACTTCGATGCGGCCGGTGGCCAGTCGGTCGTTGATGGCATCGGCGGGTCGCTCCCGCACCTTGCCTTCCACCTGAATCACCGTTTCGTTGCGCAGGTGCTCCGCTATGGCGAACATCTCGGCGCCATTGTCGGGATCGACGGTGATCTGCACGCTGCCGCTGCTGTCGCGCAGGTCGACAAAAATCACGCCGCCGTGGTCACGACATCGGTCTACCCAGCCGCAGAGCTGCACGGTCTGGCCGCTGGCGTCGTGACGCAGGTCGCCGCATCCGTGGCTGCGCATGCTGAGATCCGGAGTGAATGGGCGATTGTCCCACCCGGTGGCGTCAGCGCTTGTAAAAGGGACGCTTCACCACCAGCGCTGGCTGGGCCTTGCCGCGAATCTGCACCGCCAGTTCGGTGCCCAGCTTGGCGGCGCTGGCTGGTACGTAGGCCAGGGCGATCGCTTGTTCGAGGCTGGGTGACCAGCTGCCGCTCGTGATGTGCCCCAACGGCTCACTAGCCACTGGAGCCCCGGCAGCTAGCACCGGGTAGCCATGGCGGGCGATGGCGCGGCCCTGCAGCTTCAATCCCACCAGGCGCCGCTGGAGCCCCGCGGCGCTTTGGCGCTCCAGCACCTCGCGGCCAATGAAGCCTTTGGGCATTTCCAGGTGCACCAGCCAGCCCAGGCCGGCCTCCAGGGGTGTGGTGTGCTCATCCAGCTCGTGGCCGTAGAGGTGCATGGCCGCTTCCAGGCGCAGGGTGTCGCGAGCGCCGAGTCCGCAGGGGCTGACGCCGCTGGCCAGCAATTTGTCCCACAGGATCAGGCCGTCTGGCCGGTTCAGCAGCAGTTCGAAGCCGTCTTCGCCGGTGTAACCAGTGCGGCCCACAAAGGCGCTGGCGCCAGCCAGTTTCAGCTCCCGGTGGCCGAAGCGGGGCAGGCCGCTCAGGTTGGTACCCGCCAACTCCTCCAGCCGAGCGGCCGCCTCCGGCCCCTGCAGGGCCAGCAGCACGCCATCGCTTTTGCGATCTTCAACACTGATGCCCTGGGGCTCTAGCTGGCTGCGGATCCAGGCAGTGTCGATTGCGGCGCAGGCGGCATTGATCACCAGCAGCAGTTCGTGGCACTGGCCATCTGCCTGCCAGCCCCGGTCGTAAACAATCAGGTCGTCGCGGATGCCGCCCCGCTCGTTGAGCAGCACTGTGTAGCAGGCCTCGCCGGGGCCAATCCGAAACAGGTCGGTGGGCACCAGAGCCTGCAGGGCTTCTTTGGCGCCTGCGCCCCGCAGGGTCAGCACCCCCATGTGGGAGATGTCGAAGATGCCGCAGCGGCGCCGCACGGCTTGGTGCTCTGCCACCAAGCCCTCAAATTGCACAGCCATCTCCCAGCCGGCAAAGGGCACCATCCGGCCACCCGCGGCTTGGGCGGCTTCAAACAGGGGGGTGCGTATTAAACCCATGGCCGGATCCTATGCAGGCCTGCGGAATCAATAAGGAACCTGGAAGATTCGCCGTATTCGATACCACTTTGACCAAACGTCCATACCTTGAGAGACCAGATCTCTCCCTTGGATGGGTCAGCGCCCTTGCTGCCGCAGCTGCCGCCATTGCGCCCCACCCAGTGGCGCTGAATTCGGCTGGTGTCAGCTGCGCCAGTTGCCGATCCACCCTGAATTGGCGCTGGAGCTGTGGTGCCACCACTGGACGGCCCGGCCGCCGCGGCTGCCTGCGATTAATGCGGCGCCAGCAGCTGGGGGGACACCAGCCCAGCCGAATCAGCAGCTCAGCCTTGAATCAGCCTTTGGCAAAAGCTGAAGAAAATCTGTAATTTTGTCTCGTTTTGGGGCTTTTTTGGCTTTTGTGCTCGCCATGGCTAGCCGCCATGGGCGGCAGAGCTGTATTAAGGATCACTGGTATCGATTAGGGGGTGTGGGGCATGGTTGCTTCGGTGGCGATCACCACTCCACTAGAGCTGATGGCGGTTCAAGTGGACTGCGAGGTTCTTACCCTGCCCACCGGCTCCAAGGTGTTTTCCAGGGGCTCCCGGGCCGACTCGATTTATGGGGTGCGCCGCGGCATCATCGAGGTGATCAGCGAGAGCGGCGAGAAGCTTTGCTACCGCCCCGGAGAGCTGTTCAGCTATCAAGACATCCTTTGGCGCGACGGCATTTATCGCAACGAAGCCGTGGCCTGTACCCCTGTTGAGATTCTGCGGCTAGATCGCCTGCGCTTCTTGAACCTGCTCCACAACCATCCGACTCTGGCGGTGTTGCTGATCAGCCAGCAGCACGAGCGCCTGCGCGAACAGCGCACCAGCGGCACCTGCTGCTACTGATCGGCTTTCGGCATTAACGGTCGAGCAGAAACAGCAGGCTGCGCACCACCTTGGCGGCCAGCACGCTGCTCACGCCGGTGGCATCCAGCATCGGCGCCAGCTCCACCACATCGGCGGCCACCAGGTTGTGGTGGCGCAGCTCCTCCACTAGGGCGGCGAAATCCCGCCAGAGGAAGCCGCCGGGCTCCGGGGTGCCGGTGCCGGCCATCACCGCTGGATCAAACCAATCCAGATCCACTGTGAGATAGAGGGGCTTGCCGCGCAGGGGTTTCAGGCTTTCGGCCATCCGCTCAATCGCCACCAGGCGGCCGCTGCTCCGCAACTCGCTGAATTCCTCGCGGGTGCCGCTGCGGATGGCGATCTGCAGCAGCTGCTGGCTGGGCAGCACCTCCAGGCAGCGGCGCATGGCGCAGGCGTGGCTGTGGTGGGCGCCGAGCCACTCCTGGCGCAGGTCGGCGTGGGCATCGAGCTGCACCAGCACCAGCTCCGGGTGCTGCGCGGCCACGGCCGCCACGGCGCCGGAGCTGATCGAGTGCTCGCCGCCCAGCATCAGTGGCTTGAGCCCCAGGGCCAGCACAGCTTCGGTGGCCCGCTTCACGGCCGCCACTACCGGCTCGGGGGCGCCGAAGGGAATGTCCGCCGCGCCGAGGTCGGCGATGGCCAGCTCCTCCAAGTCGCGATCGAGCTGGGGGTCGTAGCTCTCCAGGCCGCTGCTCACCTCGCGGATTGCCGCCGGGCCGAAGCGGGTGCCGGGGCGGAAGGAGGTGGTGCCGTCGTAGGGCACGCCGAACAGACCCACCCGGCAGCCGGCGGGGTCGCGCTGGCTGCCCATGTAAATAGCGCCGTCTTGGTCAAAGAGATCGGTGTCAAACAGGGAAAGGTCGGGCATGGCGGGCTCAGGCGTTGAGGGCGCGCTCGATGGCGGCGGGCACAGCATCAAAGGCGCCGCGCTGCCAGCGGGGGGACCAGATCTCACAGCCACAGTCGACGGCCGCGGCGCGGGCGGGATCCGGCTGCAGATAGCGACGGCCGTCTGTGGCGGCGAACGTCCAGCTCCACCAGCCGCTCGGATACATGGGCACCCAGCCATACATCGGATCGGCGTGGCCGAACACTTCACGGATCAGCTTCACCGTGTCGATATGCACCACTCGGAAGGCCTCGGGTGATTCGCTCTGGGTGGCGAACACGCCGCCTGGCTTGAGGATGCGGCGGCAGTGCTCGAAGAAGGCCCGGTTGAACAGGCCCTCGGCCGGGCCGGCGGGGTCTGAGCCATCCACGATCACCACGTCGTAGCTGGCTTCAGGGGCATTGGCGGCCCAGGCGATGCCGTCGCCCACGGTGAGGTGGAAGCGGGGGTCACTCCAGCAGCCGCCGCCGATGCTGGGCAGGTACTTCTGGCTCCACTCCACCACCAGGCCGTCGATCTCCACTAGGTCGAGGTGCTGCACGCCAGCGTGGCGCAGGCACTCGCGGGCGGTGCCGCCATCGCCGCCGCCGATCACCAGCACCCGCTCGATGCTGGCGGCGCTGCAGAGGGCCGGATGCACGATCGCCTCGTGGTAGTGCCGCTCCTGGCGCTCGGCAGTCATCCAGCAGCCATCGAGCAGCAGGCCCTTGCCGTAGCGCTGGCTGTCGATGATCGTCACCTTCTGGAAGGCTGAATCCTGTTCGGCGACCACCGTGCCCTCCAGGCCGTAGCGCACGCCGTCGAAGACCTCGTCGATCCAGCCCATTGCCAAAATTTCGCAGTCTCCAGCCTTGCGCATCGCCGGTGTGTTGGCCGTGACAGGCTGATTTCCTGGCTCCCCTGATTTCCTGGCTGCCCTGAATCCATGGCTCCCCTGCGACCCACGGCGGATCTGCGGCTGACCCCAGCGCTGGTGATCGGCGCCGCCGAGCTGGCCTGGCGTTTTTCTCGCTCCTCCGGCCCCGGCGGCCAAAACGTGAACACCACCGATTCTCGGGTGGAGCTGGTGTTTGATCTGGCGGCCTCTGCGGCGCTGCCGCCCACGATCAAGGCCCGGGCCCTGGGGCGACTGGAGGGAAAGCTGGTGGAAGGTTGTGTGGTGATTGCGGCCAGTGAGCACCGCTCCCAATGGCAAAACCGGGTGGCGGCCCAGCGGCGCCTAGTGGAGCTGCTGCAGGAGGCGATCAAGCCGCCGCCGCCACCGCGTCGGGCGACTCGGCCCACCCGTGGTTCTGTGCAGCGGCGTCTGGCGGCCAAGAAGCAGCGCGGTGCGATCAAGGGGCAGCGGGGGTCGCGTCCTCAGCTGCCGGAGGACTGAGCTGCCGGAGGATTGAGCTGTTGACTGGGTGCCCCTAAATCTGCAGGTTGTACGGAATTCGCGAGGCTGTTGCGCTCAGGGCTTAGCAGCCTGGCGTTGGCTTGTTTTCAGCGCGGATTTCGGCCTTGGCCTGCTGCCAGAGGCCTTCGAGCTCGCCGATGCTGCGGCCCTTTAGGTCGCCATCCAGGGCTGCTTCCACCCGGGAGAAACGATCGAGGAAGCGGCTGTTGGTGCCCGCCAGGCCGGTTTCTGGGTCGAGGCCGCACCAACGGGCCACGTTCACCAGGGTGAACAGCACGTCGCCCAGCTCCTCCTGGGCATGGCGGCGATCCCCGGAGGCCACAGCTTCCTTGAGCTCGTCTAGCTCCTCGTGCACCTTCGCCCACACCCCTGCCATGTCATCCCACTCGAAGCCGGCGGCGGCGGCTTGCTTGGAGATCGTCATGGCACCGGCTAGGGCTGGCTGGCCGCGCACCTTGCCGGCCAGCCGATCGCTCAGGGGGCTGGTGGAGGCGGGTTGGGGTTTTTCTGCGGCCTTGATCTCCTCCCAGCTGGCCGGCTCGCCGCCACCAAACACATGGGGATGGCGGCGCACCAGCTTGGCGCTGATGCCTGCAGCGATCTGGGCCAGATCAAAGCTGCCAGCCTCGCTGGCGATCTGGGCGTGGAGCACCACCTGCAGCAGCAGGTCGCCCAGTTCCTCCGCCAGGTGGTGATCGTCGCCCGAGCGGATCGCATCGGCCACCTCGTGGGCCTCCTCCAGCACGTAGGGCACCAGGGAGGCGTGGGTTTGCACCAGATCCCAGGGGCAGCCGCCCTCGGGGTCGCGCAGGCGAGCCACCACGGCGATCAGCTCAGCTAGGGCCTCAAGGTGGGCTGGGGTTTGGGGGTGGGGGTTCATCGGCGGCGGCGGCGGCGCAGCAGGCGGGGCAGGCGCGGCATCGGGTCGCCATCTTGGATCAGGTGCAGCCAGCTGCTGGCCTCCAGGCCCACCAGGGCGGCCAGCAGCAGCGGACGCTCGCCCTGCCAGAGCGCTTGGGCGGTGGCTATGAGCTGCTGGGGTGCTGGTCCACCGAGGGGTTGCAGCAGCAGGCAGCTCACCAGCAGCAGCGCCGCCAGGTAGGCCAGGCGCCCGCTGGTGCCCAGCAGGGGACTGTGGGAGACCAGGGAGCGATGGCGCAGCAGGTTGCGGTAGGGCCACCAGAGCAGCCGCAACGGTCCCCAGCGGCGGGTGGGGTTGGAGCGGGTGTCGAGGTCGGGGGAGAGCAGCAGGCCTCCCAGCAGAAAGCTCAGGCCGGCCACGCTCACCCCCGCCAACCCCAGCCAGGGCCACCACAGCAGCCCAAAGGGGAGGCTCAGGAGCCAGGTGGCTCGGTCGTGGCTGCGGCCGCTGGCCATCGATCAGCGCCCGGGTGGGCCGATGGGCCGCAGCCGCTCACCGCTGCCATCGCCCGTTCGCCAGCGCCGGTTGATCCAGTAGTACTGCTCCGGATAGGCCTGAATCAGGGGTTCGTGCCAGCGGGCTACGGCGGCAAGCTGGTCGCTCAGGGCAGCGGCACCCTGGCCGGGCCATAGCGGTGCGCCAAAGATCAGCCGAAAGCGGCCGTTGGCTTCCCGCACCTGGGCCACGGGAAACAGGGGGCAACCCGATTTCTGCGAAAGGGCCGCAGGCCCTTTGACGAAGTTGGTGCTCAGGCCGAGGAAGTCGACCTGCACTTCGCTGTTGCGGCTGTAAAGGTCGGTCATCACCACGAGGCTGCCGCCGCTGTGCAGACAGCGCAACATTGACCTGGCATCGGCCTGGGGAATCCAGTTGCAGTAGCTGTTGGCCTGGCGGGCCCGGTTGAGCAGCTCGTCGCTGTAGGGGTTGCGGGCGGGGCGGTACACGACAGATGGGGTATCCAGCCGTTCGCTCAGCCAGCGCAGCCCCAGATCCCAGCAACCCAGGTGCAGCGATCCCACGATCACCCCCTGGCCCTGGCGATGCAGCTGCAACAGTTCGTCGAGCCCCTCCCCCTCAGCGCTGATCAAGCAGGCGTCAACCGGTTGGATGATCGATTCGAGGCAGGAGAGAAAAAAGCTGTTGATCGACTGCTCGGCGATGGCTTCCCGCTCGCCCTGGCTGAGCTGCTCGCCATAGACCCGCGTCAGGTTGGCGATCGCCGTGGTGTGGCGCCGCCGCAGCCAGGGCCTGGCTAGCCGGTGGGCTTGGGCAATGCCGCGGGCCATGCTGCTGTGGGAGCGCCCCCGCAGCGCCAGCAGCAGCAGCCGCACCCCGAGGGCCTCAAGTTGCCAGCGCAGCTTGCGTTGAAGTGGGGCCTGAGCCATGGGGTGTATTTTGCCTACACCGCGCGATTAGCTCAGCGGTAGAGCGCCTGCCTTACAAGCAGGATGTCGCTGGTTCGAACCCGGCATCGCGCATTGGACCCAACCGCTCAATGGACTATCTGGGGCAATGGACTCTCCCGTGCCAAGGACTCTCTTGCAGTGCGGTAACCCGTTGAAGGTGTAGGCCCCAGGTTGTCAGTCAAGGGATTTTAGGAATTGGTTGATTTTTGGTGCATAAGCCCCAACTTCATGCTGCAAAGCGGCGTGGCCCCGCCCTGAATCTTTGGCCAGAACAATATCCATTTTGTCACCGAGTCTTCGCTTGGCTTCGTCCAGGTGTCCGAGTTCAACCGCTACCATTTCGTCCCCATCCACAGCGATGGCTAGCACTTGGGCTTGAATCTCCTCAAGCTTTGGGGCAACGTTGAATTCGTCATTGGCCCGCAGTTGATAGATCCAGTCGTTGGCATCTAGTTTTGCGGCGATCTTTTCCGCCAGCCTGGGCAGGTGCTGTTGGGACCGCTCTCGCGTGGGCGCAGCATTCCAAAGATGGTTCACCCCAGACATGAAAACCCAATAGGCCATGATGGCTAAGGGGAAGTTCCGTGGTGGTTCATTGTAATTGCCGCCATCCCAGGTTGGATCAAGCAGCAAGGGTTCGATTCCGAGATAATCTTGCATGCCGCGACGGCCGGCCAGAGCAAATGGGGAGGCAATCATTGGAATAATGCCTCTTACCGCATCCGGGTATTGAACGCCCCACTGCCATGTGAGCCTGCCGCCATAGGAGCTGCCGATTACTGCCCTTAATTGTTGGATGCCGAGCTTTTTGGTCACCAGGTCGTGCTGGGCGCGCACAACGTCGCTGTGTTGATAGGAGGGGAATCCCATGCGCATGCCATCGCTGGGCTTGCTGGAGCTCCCCGCTCCAATATTGTCTGAAATAATGATGAACGTGTTGCGGAGATCTAGCGGTTGTCCAGGGCCATACATGTGGCTGCTCCACCATTTCTCCGCATACATGTGCCAGCTGCTTGCGGTTCCATGAATGAGCAAGACCGCATTATTGATATGCCCATTTGAGTCATGCTGAGGCGTGCCCAGAGTGACGTAATTGATGCGTGCTTGGGCAAGGGTCTGACCACCGTCAAACTCAATATTGCGAATCAAATGCAGCTTTTCGCCGTCCTCGCCGATCAGCGTATTAAGATCATGCATGTGGATTGATATGTCGTCGCCGGCTATTACTCCCAATCAGTTGTTTCAGCGTGTTTCTCAGGCAGCCTGGTCATGGAGTCCTGACCCACGCGGGCCGCGGTCGCCATCCCCGGTGGGGAGGCGCCGCAGATCAGCGCGCCGGCTGCTCCGAGGGCGAGCAGGGGTACCAGGGCAGTCGTGGGCGTCAGCCTTCTGGGAACAACAGGCTGGCGAGTTCGTCGGCATCTACGTCGTAGACACGGGCGAGGCTGGTTTCGATGGCGCTGGTCACTTCGCCGGGCAGAAAGCGCATGGCGTTGAGGGCGTCGTCAGCGATCTCGTCGGTGAGCAGGGTTTCTTCGCCGCCGAGCTTTTCGTCGTTGATCACCGCCATTACCCAGCTCTGGTAGGCGTAAACGAGATCGCTGAACTCCAAATCGGGGTCGTTGAAGTCGAGGGCCATGGGTGGGGCAGTCGCATGCCCGTGCAGTCTGCCGGCAGCTGGGCAGGATGGCAGGCATGAATGCCATCAACCTGCAGGCAACCCTGTTTGATTTCGCCATTGGCGAGTTGGTGCGGCAGCACCGTGAGAGCTTTCAGCCGCTCTGGACTGCTGATAGCTGGGCCAAGCTGCTGATCTGGTTGGCGCTCAATTGCGGTTGCAGCGGAGATCGTGACTCGCTGGAGGCCTATGCCGAGGCGCTGGGGCCAGGGCTCACCGGCCGCATGCGGCGAATTTTCTTTGAGCGCGAGCTGGAGGATTTGGAGCTGCGGGTGCTTGCCGATCCCGCCGAGCCCCAGGTGTTGGTGCTGCCCCTAGGGCCTGCTGGCCCCCTGGATCATGGGCGAGTGGTGGCGGCTCTGGAGCGGCTGGGTCTGCTGGCAAGGGTCGCGGCGGAGCCGCAGCGCTGGCAGCAGTTGGAGGCGGCCCTGGCCCTTCCCTGGCAGGAGCTCTCCCGATGAACCTGCTAGCTACCTATCGCAATGCCGGCTTCGAGGCCCTCGCCGATGGGGTGATGGCCTTTTATGAGCGGCGCGTTGACCTGCGGCGGCCCGGGGTGGCCTTTGGCCCTGGCGGCAAAACTGAGCCTGCCAAAATTTCCACCGATATCAGCCTGGTAGCCATCGACCGCTCCGATCCTGAGGCCTTCGCCCTAGCGGAGGTGATCCTGCGCGGCGTAACGGCTGGGCTGGATCGCTACCTGCAGGAGCGCGGCCTCTTTCGCCAGTGCTGCCCGGAGCAGGAGCTGTTTGTGAATCCAATCTTCAACCTGCAGCGATACGCCCCTGGTGAGGGTTTTAAGCGCTGGCACTGCGACTGGACAATCAGCGACGAAGCCACTGAACCGGTGCACAGGGTGCTGGCCTGGATCCTCTATTGCAACGATGTGCCCAACGGAGGCACCGAGTTTCATTGGCAGGCTCACCACGAGCCTGCTGAGCGGGGCAAGCTCGTGATCTTTCCGGCTGGCCCCTCCCACATACACCGAGGCAGGGTGAGCGAGGAGCACACCAAAACGATCGCTACCGGCTGGATCAATGCCGGCAGCTATCCGGACTATTTGGCCCGTCTAGCTCAGGCCTGATCGGGGCTTTCCCAGGTCTTGGCTGCCCATAGCAGCTCGCCCATGTCCCAGCCGAGGTTGTCGAAGTTGCGTACGGCCATGGCGTCGTCGCTCTCGAGCAGCAACTGGGCGAAGCCCTTCACCAGCGCAGCAGGTTCGATGGTCAGGCCTGCCTGAGCGCCCACCGCAGCCAGGTCAGCCGCCGTGGTGGCACTGCGCAACTGGCGTTGCAAATCCTCATTGGTGCGGATCGCGACCAGGAAATCCTCAACCATGTGTCTTCAATCGTATGAAATGACTTTAGAGCGTCAGGATGGGCTAAATCTTTCAGGTGTGTCCTGCAATACCTCTGCTTAGTAGGCCTCTGTTGCAAAGATCAATAAACTTGCGGACCGGTTCTGGCTAGCGCTAAGCGTCGAAGGCTGAGAAAAATTCGAAGCGTTGCGCTTCAGGTAGCTGTTCTTTGTGGCATTAAAATCATTGTCCATTTTATGGGCTTCGAAAAGATTAGTGCCAATGCTTTATTTTCGGCGTTGGTCGCATCTACGGTATTCCTTCTCGGTTTTTTGCTGAACGGTGTTCTGGCAGACTTTAAGGAAAGTGAAAAAATTCCTGGCGAATTCGCTACGGCATTGGAATCCCTCGACTTAGAAGTTAGGGCCATACCAAAATATCATCCTGAAGCTAAGGTCGATGTAGCAGTATTCTCAATTGCTGCCCTTGCTGAAGATTTGCTCTATTGGCTGCGGGAGGGCTTGAGTACTGAGCAGCTCCTGATCAATTACAGGAAGGCCCACAGTGACGTGGTTGGAGCTGCCGTTCAGTTCAAGGGGGATGCCTCCACGCTGCGGGGGAGGTTGATGCAGGACTTGGCTGTGATTTTGCAGAAGGTCAACCGAGTCAGAACCATCCGCGATACAACATTTGTGCCGCTTGTATACTGGATGGCAGAAATTGCCTCTACCCTCCTATTTGCTGGCTTGGTTGTGACCAAGTCAGAAAACCTTCCTGAGTCAGTATTCTTCCTTGGAGTAATTTCGTTTCTGTTAATTCTGTTGCTTCGGTTAATTAATGATATTGACAACCCCTTTGGGCAGTCTGATATCAACTCGGCTGAAGATGTTTCGATTCATCTTCTAGAAGATATTGTTGTTAGGCTAAAGGTCGATTTGCCGCCTGCTTCCGCATCCTAAATGGTTTTCAGGAGGCCAAGCCATGGGGTATTGAACTTGCTGGGGAAACGGAATTTCGATGCCCTCCTGACGGAAGGCCTGCCAAATTGCCTGGTTCACCTCGCTGCATATACCCACGTTGTCCATCGGGTTGGCTATCCAAAAGCGCAGGCCGTAATTAATAGCGGAGTCGCCGTAATTCAGCAGTAGGGCTTTGGGGGCTGGCTGGGGAAGCACCCGTGCCACATCCAGAGCTGTGGCCTCGAGCAGCGCAATCACTTCTGCTGGGTTGTGGTGATAGGCGGCGCCAATGCTTACCTGGCTGCGGCGCATGCGGTCGCTAGCGGTGTAGGTGGTGGCCGCCTCGGTGAAGAAGGTCTGGTTGGGGATCAGTAGTTCGGCATTGTCACGATCGCGCCAAAGCAAGGTGGCACGCAGTCCAAGACTTCGAACTTCGCAGGGATCGCCGTCGAGCATCAGCACTTCGCCTGGACGTACGGATCCCTCAAACAGCAGCCAGATGCCGCTAATGAAGTTGGAGAACAACTCCTTAATGCCGAAACCCAGGCCCACTGAGAGGCCACCTGCCACGGCGATTAAGGCAGTGCTGTTGATGCCCAGGTGCATTGCTACGCCCACCAGCCCCAGGCTCACCACCAGGTAGCGGAGCATCAGCTCCATGGCCTTGCTGCTGCCGTCGCTCAGGCCCAGGCTGCGTTGCGCCAGCCAAGCCACCCCCGCCGCCGGTGGTCCGCAGCCCACCAGTACTAGGTAGATGACCACCAGGGAGTTGAACAGCCTGCCGAAGCTCACCGACACCCCCAGCACCTCCCCCAGCTGGATCACGGCGATGTCGTTGAAGTTGTCGACTTCCCGGATCAGTAGGAGGGCAGATGCCACCAGGTAGGCAGGCCGCAGTAGCCGGGATTCGAGTTGATGCAGCCGCTTGGGCAGCAGGCTGATGCCGTACCAGCCCAGCCATTGCAGCCCCAGCAGGCTCGCCAGCCCCTGGGGCTGGCCCAGGGCGGCCAGGGCCCCGCAGCCCAAGGCCAGGGTCAATATCCCCACGGGCGCATAGGCGAGCAGCGGCAGGGGCTGCAGCCAGCGCCGGCGCCGGGACCGTCGGGTGAGCAGCACCACGGCGATCACCAGGCCCAGCTGCAGCAGCACCGAGGGGCGCTCCAGATAACCCAGCCAGCCGAATATCTCCAGCAGCAGCTCTTTCATGGGCGTGCCTGCAGGATCTGGACCAGCTCGGTGCTGGCGTCCTCGGGGCTGCTCTCCCCGAACACCAACTCGGTCAGCAGGGTCTGCAGGCGGGGAATGCGGGGGTCATTGGTGTGCACAAGGGTCACCAGGCTGTTGGCCTGAAGGCCTTGGTTGGAGGCGGCCACCATGGCGGCCAGCACCTGGGAGCTCTGCACCGGTACGGTGACGAAGCGATTGGCTGGCAGCACCGTCTGGGATCCCAGGGTGAGGGTGCGCTGGGTGAGCGGATTGACGCTGTAGAAGCTGAAGGTCAGGGCGCGGCGACGACCCGCTGCGCTGGAGCTGCGGCCCAGGGCCAGCACCCGCAGCCGGTTGATCGGGCTGGCCCGGTGACCCTCCCCATCAGGCAAGGGGGCGACCCCGAGGGCACTCCCCATCACCCGGCGCAGCTGGGGCAGCACGGTGCTGCGACAGGGGATCCAGTCGATCCGGCCGGCCTTAAATTCGGCTTCGGCGGTGGGCTGGTCGGGGAAGAAGGTGACCCGCTGCTGGTTGCTGGCGTTTTGCAGCCAGGCCAGCCAGTCCGTCATGGCCTGGCGATCGGCCGGGTTGAGCTGTTGGCCCAGAACGGCTCGGTCAATGGCTGGTAGGGAGCCAGTGCTGCCCACGATCCAGAACAGGTAATAGAGGTCCAGCGACAGGCCCATGGGGTGACCGTTGGCACTGGCATTGAGCAGCTCCTGCAAGGTTGCCGGCGGTTCGCTAAGTCGCTGGCGGTTGAAGCAGCTCAACTGGGTCTGCACCAGTACCGGCAGGCCTGCCAGCCGCCCATCCGGGCTGCGCAACCTTCGCAATTCCTCGTCGTTGAAGATAGCCAGCTGGTCCTTGCGGATTGGGAAGGGGTCCACAAGGCCGGCCTGTCGCAAGCGCAGGGCCGTGTCGCCATTCACGATCAGCAGATCCGGGACGAGGCCACTCCGGCTGCGCCGGCGCATGACCTCCACCATCTGATCTTCGGGGTAGACGCCGAACTGAAAATGGGTGTCTGGGTGGATCTGGCGGAATCGCGCACCCACCTTCATTAATTGCTCCTGCAATGCCTGTTTCAGCTCCGCGTTGATGAGCTGGTCTTTGTTGGCTCCGATCGCCACGTAAACGATGTTGGGCAACTCACGGCCAAGGGTGCAGCCCCCGAGGGGGGCGAGCAGGGTCAGGCCGCCCAGCAGCCTGAGCAGGCGGTCGCGCCGACGTTGGGATTTCTGAGCGGCAGGGGGCGGGGCCATGGATGGCACGAGCTGACCCATCATCCCGCTGCGTGGGCGCTTTGCGAGCATGGCTCATCAAGGTGGGGCTGGTTGCCAGCATCGTTGCCAGAGTTTTGCAACTTTGGGAAATGGGTTGATTGATCCGATACGAGCAACTTCCGAGAATCGCTGCCTTTCGAGAAGGCTTGGCCTAGCAGAAGGCAATCTTCAATGATGGATAAATCGTGTTGCGCAAGAATCTATTGAGCCCGAGGAATTAAGATTAATGTATTATTAAAATGAGTTTAATTGACCGTAAAGCCAAGGCCCCCGGCACATTGTGATAATATAAACTAAAAATTTTACGCCATGAAAGACCTGTTCAGGCTGGTGGGCAAGCCAGGCTCACCCCGGCGAATTCGTCTTAACAAAGTTGGCTCAGTAGCGCAGTTGGTCTTAATAGTTTGCACAATTAAAGCTGCGGTTCATTATTTTGGACTTGAAAAATTTGAGGTAAATCAGCTTTTTTCGGCGATGGTTGCTTCAACTGTTTTTCTAATGGGTTTTTTGTTGAGTGGAGTCCTCACTGATTTCAAGGAAAGCGAAAAGATACCTGGGGAAATTTCCACCTCGCTCGAGTCTCTGTACCTAGAAATTGTCGCTATTAGGGTTTACAACTCACAGGCTGAAACTGCCAAATATCTTGAAAAGCTGGTTGAATTCGGTGATTGTATAGTCAATTGGTTTTATGAACGGGCTCCTGAAAGCACCCTTTATGGGAATTATGCTGAAACTCATTTAATGATTGCCGAAGCTTCCGCCCAGATCAAGGGGGACGCTTCTACTCTTCGTGGCAGGTTGATGGCGGATATGGCCCTCATCCTTCAACGGGTTAATCGAGTGCAGGTCATCCGAGATACGGACTTTGTTCCACTGGTCTACTGGATGGCGTACATAGCGGCTGCTCTTTTGGTTGCGGGACTAGTGCTGGCAAAGTCTGAGAACCTCTCCGCATCAATCTTTTTCTTGGCGGTTATTTCCTTTCTGGTAATGCTACTGCTTAGGTTGATCGACGATATTGATAATCCGTTTGGGTTTTCTGATCAAGATTCTGCAGAGGATGTTTCGATCCAAATCTTGATTAAGACTGTTGAAAGGCTAAGAAATTCTCTATTTCTTTTAGTCTCAAGGGACGTGCCCGCCCAATTGCCCACGCTTTGAGAGACTGAAAGCAACTTCAAAGTCAATCTTGTGATCGACGCTCTGCCCAAAACCTACGACCCAGTGGGCACGGAAAGCCGCTGGCAGCAGGCCTGGGAGAGCAGCGGTGCCTTTCACCCGGATCCTGCGGCACCGGGTGAGCCCTTTTCTGTGGTAATTCCGCCGCCGAACGTGACCGGCAGCCTGCATATGGGCCATGCCTTCAACACCGCCCTGATTGACACGATCGTGCGCTTCCAGCGCCTACGCGGCAAAAACGTGCTCTGCCTGCCGGGCACCGACCACGCCTCGATCGCCGTGCAGACGATCCTGGAGAAGCAGCTCAAGGCTGAGGGGAAGCGCAAAGAGGATCTTGGCCGCGAAGCCTTTTTGGAGAAGGCCTGGCAGTGGAAGGCTGAAAGCGGCGGCACGATCGTGGGCCAGCTGCGCCGCCTTGGCTACTCGGTGGATTGGCAGCGCGAGCGCTTCACCCTCGACGCCGGCTGCAGCGCCGCCGTGATCGAGGCCTTCAACCGCCTGCACGAGCAGGGGCTGATCTACCGGGGTGAATACCTGGTGAATTGGTGCCCGGCCTCGGGATCGGCGGTGAGCGATCTGGAGGTGGAGATGAAGGAGGTGGACGGGCATCTCTGGCATTTCCGCTATCCCTTGACCAGCGGCGCCGGCTTCCTGGAAGTGGCCACCACCCGTCCCGAAACCCTGCTGGGTGACACGGCCGTGGCGGTGAATCCCAAGGATCCGCGCTACGCCGAGCTAGTGGGCCAGACCGTGACCCTGCCCCTGGTGGGCCGCCAGATTCCGATCGTGGCCGACGACCACGTGGATGCGGAGTTCGGCACCGGCTGCGTCAAGGTGACCCCGGCCCACGACCCCAACGACTTCGCGATCGGCCAGCGCCACAACTTGCCGCTGATCACGGTGATGGCCAAGGACGGCTCCATGAATGAAGCGGCAGGCCGCTTCGCCGGCCTGGATCGTTTCGAGGCTCGCCAAGCGGTGGTGGCCGCCATGGAGGCGGAAGCTTTCCTTGTGAAGGTGGAGGACTACCGCCACAGCGTGCCCTTCTCCGATCGCGGCAAGGTGCCGGTGGAGCCGCTGCTCTCCACCCAGTGGTTCGTGAAAACAGAGCCGTTGGCGGCCCGCTGCCGGGAGGCCCTCGAGAACGCCGATCCCCGCTTCGTGCCGGAGCGCTGGAGCAAGGTGTATCGCGATTGGCTCACCGACATCCGCGACTGGTGCATCTCCCGTCAGCTGTGGTGGGGTCACCGCATCCCCGCCTGGTTTGTGGTGAGTGAAACGGGCGGTGTGATCACCGACAACACGCCCTATGTGGTGGCCCGCGATGAGTCTGAAGCCATGGCGAAGGCCGAATCCATCTACGGCACTGGCACCCACGCCCATCCCGTGGTGCTGGAGCAGGACCCCGACGCCCTCGATACCTGGTTTTCCAGCGGCCTATGGCCCTTCTCCACCCTGGGCTGGCCCGATGCCGATGCTGCCGACCTGGAGCGCTGGTATCCCACCAGCGTGCTGGTGACGGGCTTCGACATCATCTTCTTCTGGGTGGCCCGGATGACGATGATGGCTGGCGCCCTAATGAGTGGTCGGGAAGGTTCTGGAATCCCTTGGATTCCATTCAAAGACGTTTATATCCACGGCCTGGTGCGGGATGAACAGAACCGCAAGATGAGTAAGTCGTCTGGCAACGGCATCGACCCGCTGCTGCTGATCGAGCGCTACGGCGCCGATGCCCTGCGCTTCGCCCTCGTGCGTGAGGTGGCCGGTGCCGGCCAGGACATCCGCCTCGATTACGACCGCAAATCCGACACCTCCGCCACGGTGGAGGCCTCCCGCAACTTCGCCAACAAGCTCTGGAACGTCACCCGTTTCGCCCTGATGAACCTGGGGGGCGAGATGCCCGCTTCGCTGGGCGAGCCGGATCCGGCGGCTCTGCAGCTGGCCGATCGCTGGATCCTCTCGCGGCTGGCGCGGGTGAACCGCGAAACGGCGGAGCGCTATGGCAACTACGGCCTGGGCGAGGTGGCCAAGGGGCTTTATGAGTTCGCCTGGAACGAGGTGTGCGATTGGTATGTGGAGCTGATCAAGCGGCGGCTCAACCCAGGTGAAAACCCGAGCCCAGCAGCCCTTGCCGACCAGCGCACCGCCCGCGCCGTGTTGGCCAAGGTTCTTGGCGAGTTGCTGGTGATGCTGCATCCGCTGATGCCGCACCTGAGTGAGGAGCTTTGGCACGGCCTCACTGGCCAGCCAGAGAGCAGCTTTCTGGCCCTGCAGAGCTGGCCGGCGCTTGATCAGGCCGCTCTAGACGACCAGCTTGAGGCCCAGTTTGCCGAGCTGATCGAGGCGATTCGGGTGGTGCGCAACCTGCGGGCTTTGGCGGGGCTCAAGCCCAGCCAGAGCGCGCCGGTGTCGTTTGTGACTGGCCGCGCTGAGCTGGCAGCCCTGTTGCAGGAGGCCAGCCCCGACATCACGGCCCTCACCCGAGCCGAGAGCGTGGCGGTGCTTAGCCCCGAGCAGGCCGAAGCTGCTCCGGCCGCCAAGGCCCTGGCCGGCGTGAGTGGTGAGCTGCAGGTGCTGTTGCCCATCGAGGGCCTGGTGGATCTCGACGCCCTGCGCGGTCGCTTGGAGAAGGACATCGCCAAGGCTGATAGGGAGATCAAGGGCCTGGCGGGTCGCCTCGCCAATCCCAACTTTGCAGATAAGGCCCCGCCTGAGGTGGTGCTGGAGTGCAAGGCAAACCTGGCCGAAGCTGAAGCCCAGGCGGACCTGGCCCGCCGGCGGCTGGGGGATCTAGCGGGCTGAAGCCGCCCCTGCTGGAGGGGGTGCGCCGAGCCGAGGTCCCATGGGCGCGGGCCTAGCGCAGTAGCGTTGAGATGGTGTGTCGAGGGTTGGCTAGGAATGCACACCGCAATGGCGTTGTTGGTGGTGTCGTTTCCCGCTGCGAGCCCTGCGTTGGAGTCTTAACCCCGCATGGGCTGTCCGCCACGAAGAAGGGCAGGACTTTTCCTGGTTCTGCTGGTCGGCGCCCTGGCGGTTCCCCTGGCGGTTCGATCAAGTCCGGGTGCGGGGTCGCCGGCGCCGGTGCTCAGTGGGCACGTTGCTATTGCGCTGTTGGCGGGGCTGGCCCTGGGCTCGGTTGCCGCGGCAGCGCTGTTGCGCCGCAGTCGCTCGCGTCGTGAACGCCTCGTCCTAGCGGCGTTGCGCCGCGACGGCCCCAGCGCCCTGCTCTCCCGCTTTGCCCTGGAGCATGACCTTGAGGCCCACGCCGCCGCCCTGAAGCCATCCGGCCCCAGGCCCGTCGCACTTTTGGTGACGCTCCACTGCCGCTGCCTCGGGCGCCAGCGTCTTCTGGCGGAGCCCACCACCTCCATCGCCTCCATCCTCGCGGCGCTCCAGCAGGACCTGGAGGCCGCCCTGCCGGAGAGCTGGGCCTGGAGCGGCTACCGGGCCGGTGACGTCTCCCTTGCCCTGAGCCTCGGGCTCGAGGTGGACCATCCCCTGCTGGATCCGGGCGCGTGCCAGGCCTGGCTGGAGGAGTTGCGCACCCGCGCCGCTGGGGTCTGCACCCGTTTTCTGGCGGGTGCCGGCCAGGACGACGACATCCGCCTCGTGGCCCAGTATCTCCACGGCGGCGAGAGCGCCCAGGCCTGGCTGCGGCTCCAGACCTTCGGTGAGGGCCTGGCCGACGAGCACCCGCGCGCCCTGCATCTGCTCGGGCCCGGCGACCGCCAGCGGCTTGAGGCCGACGATGCGATCCAGCGCGAGTTGCTCGGCCTCAGCGCCGAGGATCTGGAGCTGCGCTTTCAGCCCATCCTCCTGCTGGCGAGTCCTGGCCAGATCGGGCTGGAGCTGCTGATGCGGTTCCGGCCCCCTGGACTGGCCGGGCTTGGCACCGAGGCCGTCTTCCAGCGGGCCCTGGCCATGGGAATCGCCCACCGAATCGATGCCCTGTTGCTGGAGCGGCTTGCCGGTGTGCGTCAGGCGCGTCAGGCGCTCGGCCCCCTGGCCTCACGGATTGACTACATCTCCGTGAATGTCAGCAGCGCCTCGGTGGCCACGCCCCAGCGCCTAGCGGAGCTGATCGCCCTGCTGCGCGCCCATCGGGTCGATGCGTCGCTGTTCTGTCTGGAGCTCACGGAAACCGCGGCCACCGGTCTGGTCAAGGAGGAGCGGAGTCTGGTCTCCACGTCGCAGTGGCTCAAGAACGAGCTGGATTTCCGGCTGTTCATCGACGACTTCGGCTCCGGCCTCTCCAACTACCGCCGGGTTAGCGAGGCCTGGTACGACGCCATCAAGCTCGATCTCAGCCTGGTGCGGGGGATCGGCCGCTCCTTCCGCCTGCAGCGCTTCGTGGGCTCCCTGATCGCCACGGTCCATCAGCTCGGCAAGACCGTGATCGCCGAGGGGGTGGAGAACCATCGCGACCTGGCCGCGATGCTGAGGCTCGGGGCCGATGCCATCCAGGGTTATTTGGTCGCCAGGCCCATGACCTGGGAGGAACTGCTCGATTTCCTGCGCGACTCCCCCTGGGCCTCGCCCTCCGGGGTGGCTCAGCTGCAGGCCGAGCTGCGGGCCGCGGATCGCGACCTGACCCTGGCGGATCCCGAGTCCAGTGGTCGTCCGCCCGGCTCCGCCAGTGTGCCGCTGGAGCGCTACATCCTCGACAACTGGTCGACCCTGCGCAGCTTCGAGGAGTTTGTGCTGCTGTTCGTCCAGGAACTCAGGGCCTGGGGACTGGAGGTGCTGCGGCTGTCGCTGGCCTTCCTGCCCGACAAAGACGACATCGACTGCAGCCAGTACGTGTGGCTGCGTACCAGGCCGGGCGAGGTCAAGACCATGCAGATGCAGCGGGATTTCCTCGAGACCGAGGAGCACCGCTCCAGCCCGCTCCATTTCCTCGCCACTCGTAGCCGGGTCTTTCGCCTCCGGCTCGCCGCCGGAGCCGATCCGCCCTTTCCCTTCCTGCGGGTGCTGCAGGCCGAGGGGGGCAGCGACTACCTGGGCCTGCGGCTCGACTCCCGGGGCGTCTCCATTCCGGTGCTAACCGTGTGTCTGGCCGGCGACAGCCGCTTCTCCGAGCAGCAGGTGGAGCGAATCGAAGCGATGAGCAGCCTGTTGAGCCTGCTCTTCCATGCCTATGAAAGCGAGCGCTCCAAGCGGCTGGCGCTGCTCGATGCTCTCACCGAGCTGCCCAATCGCCGCCGCTACGATTCCCATCTCAAGGCGGCCATCGTGGCTGCCGCCACGGTGCGATCCCCCCTGGCTCTGGCCCTGATCGACATCGATCGCTTCAAGGCCGTGAACGACACGATGGGGCATGCCTACGGCGACACCTGCCTCACCAAGGTGGCGAAGCTGCTGGCGCGCCACCTCCAGCGAGAGAACGATCTCGTGGCCCGGCTCGGCGGTGAGGAATTCGGCGTGATCTTCTCCCACACCGAGGCCAGCCAGGCCGCGGCGGTCTGTGAGCAGTTGCGGGAGGCCGTGGCCGCTGCCGCCATCCACCATCCCTCGGCCGACTGCGACCATCGCCTCACGATCAGTGTCGGCCTTGCCTTGTGGTGCCCGCAGACATCCCCCCGCTGCGACGTCGATGCCCTGCAGCAGCTGGCCGACGATTGCCTCTATGCCGCGAAGCGCCAGGGGCGCAACCGGCTGGTGGTGCGTCAGCTTGACCTGTCCTAGGCGCTTTAGCTGCCGGCCACCAGTCGGCCGTCCTCCAGGTTCACCACTCGGTCAGCGATATCGAGGATCTTGTTGTCGTGGGTCACCATCACGATCGCGGCGCCGTGGCTGTCGGTCAGCTGGCGGAACAGGTCGACCACATCGCGACCGGAGGTTTTGTCGAGGGCTGCGGTGGGTTCATCGGCCAGCAGCAATCGGGGGCTGGGGGCCAGGGCGCGGGCGATCGCCACCCGCTGCTTCTGGCCGCCGGAGAGTTTCTCGGGGTAGTAATTCACCCGTTCCCCCAGTCCCACGTGGCCCAGCATGACGGCGGCGCAGTCATCCATCGCCAGCCGGCCTTGCCCCAGCCAGACGGGGCTGACCTCCAGGCCGAAGCGCACGTTCTCCAGGGCCGTCAGGTAGGGCAGCAGATTGTGGGCCTGGAAGATGAAGCCGGCCTGGCGCCGCAGCCGGGTCAGGGTGGTGTTGTCGGCCTCCAGCAGCTCTTCACCCAGCACCCGCAGGCTGCCGCTCTGGGCGGCCCGCAGGCCGCCGAGCATGGTCAGCAGGGTGGTCTTGCCCGAGCCGGAGGGGCCGGTGAGGATCACGATCTCGCCGGCATGCACGGTCAGGTTGATGTCGGTGAGCACCTGCTTGGCGGTGTCCCCCTCGCCGAACCAGTGGTTCAGATGCTGCACCTCGATCCGCAGTTCGCGCCCGGTGTGATCGGGTGAGCCGGCTGCAGCGTCCAGCGGCCCCATCAGAAGATGTCGGCGGGATCGAGCCGCCGCAGCTTGCCGGTGGCCAGCCAGCCCGATCCGGCCGCCATCGTCAGGGTCAGGGCGAACACCGCAACGGCTCGCTGGGCGGTCATGGCGATCAGCAGCGAGGTGGAGTTGGCCAGCACGGCATAGAGCCCGATCGCCAGCACCAGGCTGGGCACGAAGGCCAGGGCAGCCAGCAGCACCGATTCCTGCACGATGATGCCGACGACGAAGCGATCGCTGTAGCCCATCGCCTTCATCGTGGCGTATTCCGGCAGGTGATCACTGACGTCGGAATAGAGAATCTGGTAGACGATAATCGCGCCGACGATCAGGCCCACCAGCACCCCCAGGTTGAAGATCAGACCAAAGGATGTGTTGTTGCGCCAATGGTCCACTTCGACGGCTTCCAGTTGCTTGAGGGTGAGCACCTTCACCGAGGGATCGAGGAAGCTCTCCAGGGTGGCCTGCACCCGCTGCGGGCTCACGCCCGGTTCCAGCTGGATCACCCCGAGCTGGATGTCATCACTGCTCTGATCGGGGAACCAGGTTTTGAAGTTGCTGGCCGACGTCAGCAGGTTGATGTCTGCGGCGAATGTGAGGCCCATCGTGAACAGGCCATTCACCACCGCCCGTTTGCCACGCAGTTCGGTGTCATAAAAGCCGTCTTTGGTCACCACCTGGGCCACTGGACCGGCCGCCTTCTTGGAGAGGGTGTCGAAGAACAGGCCATCGGGACGCAGCAACTTGTCGCGATCGGCCTCCAGTTCGGGGATGCGTAGGGCTGGATTCTCCGGCGCCAGGCCAAAAATCAGGGCCTGCTTTTTCTCGCGACTGTCGCGGTTCAGCCAGTCGGTCTTGCCGATGTATAGCGGTGTCACCGCTTCCACCCCCTGCACCCCCAGGGCCTGCATCAGGCGGCTGCGCGGCAGGTTGAGCGGTTCGCCCAGGTTGGTGTAGCGGCGGCTCACCATCACCAGCTCGCCATTGAGGCGCTGCAGCGGCCGCTTCTGGCTGGCGTACAACCCGCTGGCCAGCCCCAGCTGGAAGAACACCAGCACGTTGGCGAAGCTCACTCCGGCAATGGCGGCGAGCAACCGCATGGGCCGATGGCTGGTCTGACGCCAGGCCAGGGGCGTGCGGCGCAGCGCGGCGAACGGGTTCATGGCGCGCCACTCAGGACGCGATCCCGGGCCGTCTTCTGGTCAGCCTGCTGGGCCGCGGTCAGCGGGGCGAACAGCACATTGACCTGCAGGTAGTTCAGATGGCTGGCGAGGGCCGACTCCTGCGGGGTAAGGCCGATCTTCACTTCCAGCACTCGCCGGTCCAGGTTCTCGCCGGCCTGGCCACTGAACACGGTCTGACGGCTGACCTCCCGGGCAATCTCCACCACCTGGCCCTCCACCTTGCGGCCCTTGAAACCATCCGCACTGAGGCTGGCCTTCTGCCCCAGGGCGATCATCGGCCGATCGCTCTGATAAACCTCGGCGATCACGCCCATGCGGCTGCTGTCGCCCATTTCCAGCAGGCCATCCTCACCAACCTTGTCGCCGGGGCGGGCATGCACCTTGAAGACGGTGCCGGAGAACGGCGCCAGCACCGTGGCCTTGGCCCGTTCGGTCTTGTCCTTGTCCAGGGAGGCCCGGCTGGAACGCAGTTCCTCCACCAGGGTTGCCTTGGTGGCGATCGCTTCGGCCAGCTGGGCCTTGGCGCTGCTTTCGTCAGCTTGCAGCTTTTCGACCCGGTTGGCGCTGGTGGCCCCTGCGGCGAACAGTTGCTCGGCCCGGCGTGCCTCGGCACTGGCCTGGCGCAGGTCGGCCTTGTAGCGGGCGATGACGCTGTCCTGGGCGGCCAGTTTGCTCTCGGCCACGCGGATCTCCGCCTCGGATTGGCGCACACTGCTCTCCAGGGTGTCGATGCTTTCGAGCACCGCCAGAGGTTGGCCTTTACGCACCTCCTGGCCTTCCTTCACCAGGATCTCCCGCACCCGGTCATTGCTCAGGGAACTGGGCACCGACACCTGGCTGATGCCGCCCAGGGGCTCGATCCGGCCCAGGGCGGACACCTGGCGGGGCAGCAGCGGTACGGCCTTCCGCGCTTCGACCTGCTTCTGCTGGCGTTGCTGCCACAGGCGACTGCCAAGGCCGGCCAGCATCACCAGGGCGAGCAGGGCCGCCACCAGCGGCCAGGGGCCGCGGCCCCCCTTGCGACCCGTGGGACTGGGCATGGTCATCGTTGGATGTGTCCTGGCCTGGGCCGGTTATAGGGCGCCGGGCTGGCTCTGCCCACCGCTACGGTTCGTTCATGGATGGATCGGCACTGCTCGACCAGCTTCTGCCCGCCCTGCGCTCCCCCCTCGGTGCCCTGGCCTTTGTGCCCCTCTACGCCCTCTGGGTAACCCTGCTGCTGCCAGGAGTGTGGGCTTCGATGCTGGCTGGCGCCCTGTATGGCACCTGGTGGGGCAGTTTGATCGTGTTTGTAGGGGCCTGCCTGGGGGCCGAGGCCGCTTTCCTGCTCGGTCGCACCTGGTTGCGCAATTGGGCCCGCCGGCGCCTGGCGGCGGTGCCGAAGCTGCTGGCGATCGAGCAGGCGGTGAGCCGGGAGGGGCTGAAGCTGGTGCTGCTCACCCGTCTCTCGCCGGCCTTTCCCTTCTCCCTGCTCAATTTCGCCTATGGCCTCAGCGAGGTGAGCCTGCGCGACTACTCCATTGGCTTGATCGGCATCCTGCCCGGCACGATTCTGTTCTGCGGCCTGGGCGCCCTGGCCGGCGATGTGGCCCGCTTCGGCGAAGTGCTCTCCGGCGAGGCCGATGCCGGCACCTGGGCCCTGCGCATAGGCGGCCTGCTGGCCACCGTCGCCAGCGTTTGGCTGGCTGGTAAGGCGGCGCAGCGGGCGCTGGGTAATCGTGACGCGTGATCTAGCCGAAGCCGGCTTGCTCGAGTGAATCGAAGGTGTATTGGTGGAGGGTGATCATCAGATGCTCTCCGAACCACAGCCCATGTGCTGCGGTCCGGCGCGGTAAGGCACTCAAGGCCGACCTTAGGGAGTAACAGATTCGCCTAAATTAAACAACATTAGAGAAGTTAAATCCGATCACCATATCGTCGTAATCTTTATCACCACCGCCGACAATATCTTCAAGGCCGAAGAGGTTGTTGCCAAGCGAACGGAAGTGGCTGAGGCGATCGGTGTTGGCCCCGCCGAATGCAAAGAAGGTATTGCCATTCACCTGCGCGAATGGTGCCAGGAAGGTACCGCCCGTGACGCCGCTGAAGCTGAAGTTGGCGGTCTGGTTATCGGCAACGCTGAGATTGCCGAGCTGGCCGATGAGGTTGTCCGTGCGCAGGGCGGCTGCGATGTAGCCGCTGTCACCGGGCCTGAAGCGCGTGATGGAGTCTGCCCCGAGCACGGTGCCTGAGGCATCGAGGGTGCGGTAAAAGCCAGCGACGGAATTGAAATCGGCTTCCCGGCCAAAAGCCACTGTGCCGCTCAGGCTCTGGGCGGTGCTGAAGGCACTGAGATCTAAAACGGGTGCCTGCCCCTGGGCCTGGCTGATCAGGGCATTGAGGCCAGGATCGTTTGGCAGCAGGTTGAGGGAGAAGCGCACGCCGCTGCTGGAGCTGAATGCAACCTGACCGTTGGCGAATTCCCCTGTTGTGAACAGGCTGAAGCGGCTGTCGGCCAGGCTAGGGAGCTGGTCAAGGCTCCCGTCTTGAACCTCGAAGAAGCTGATGCTCTGGCCGTTGATCAGCTGGATGTCCCGATCGAAGGAGCTGCCGGCTGGGAGGGTGACATCGGTGCTCTCCAGACTGGAAAACAGGGTGCGGGCACTGCCGCGCAGCCAAGTGAGATCAGTAAGCAGGGTGGCAGAGGTAGGGACTTCTGAGGGGTTGAGCACCACATAGCCAATCTGGTTGGAGCTACTGGGGCGACTGGAGAGTGTGGCGCGGAGGCCTACGGATGCGGGTGCGGCATTGGTGGGATCGCCGACGGTGACGATGCCGGAGCCGGCGCTGGAGAACCGAAGATTGGTGAGGTCGACGAAACCGCCGACGGATGGATCATCGATGACCCCGTTGACTCGGCCATCCTTGTCGCCGTAGCCGCCCTCAATAAGGCTGAGCGAGAAGAAATCGGCGGTGCCGTTGTTGTCGAGGTCGAAGAAGCGTGCGCCGGCGCCGGTAATCGGGTCGAAGGTGAGGGGCGAGATGGATCCTCCTGTTGTTGAATTGACGGCGTAATAGAGGAGTTTGCGATCGGCCCGCCTTGCTCCGGTGGGGTTGGTGAGCTGGGGCAGGAGGTCTGCCGCCACCAGATCGAGAAGGGCATTGAGGGATGCGCTGGCGCCTTGATCAACTGTGAGCTGGAAATCAAGACCCGATTTATTGGTCGTGACCCCGAGCGTGGCCAGGTTGGTGAGACCAGCGGGATTGATGCCGAGGTTGCTGATGACCGAGAGGTTGGTGCCTGGGGCGAGATCGCCGTCATCAATTCTGACCGTGATCGGTTTGATGTCGCCGTTGGGGAGGGTGACGGAAACGACGGTGGTATTGGCTTGAACTCCAGGGACCTCATTGACATCCGTGATGGCCAGAGCGTAATTAGCACTTAGGGCAGTGCTGCCAGGCAGGGCCGGATCGACGACACGGACCGTGAGGGCGTAAGAGGCTTTGGCCTCGAAGTTCAGAGCAATGCCGGCTTTGAGGAAGAGCTCGGTGCCGACCACCTCGAAGCTGGCGGCATCGGGGCCGGAGAGGCTGATGACATTGGAGCCGAGGTTGTCATCGGCGATGACGATGTCAGCGACCTTGATGCGGCTGGCGGTGCTGGTGTTTTCGGCCAGGGAAGGGATGGTGTTGGCGAGACTCAGCGCGGTGGGCGCAACGTTCAGAAGAGCCAGCGGCAGCGCGAAGGGCACCAAGACCTTCCCATCGCTGAAAGCGAGCTTTAGATTGAGATTAGGCAGATCTTGCTCGTTGAGGGTGCGAGGTGCCGTGGCCCGTAGTGTGGTGCCAGAGGTGGTAATCCAGGCAGGGCCGTCGAGCTTGATGAGGGTGAGAGAGTCCGTGTCGGCATCGCTTACGAAGGAGGCCAGGTCTTGGCTCACCTCAAGGCCGCGCTTGAGGTTGAATGTGCTCACTGTGCCGCTGAGTTGCGGCGCCGCGTTGACATCGATGTTCAGGCTCTGCAGTTGGCTCTTGATCTGCGGCCAGGGTGTCTGCAAGGTCACTCCATTGAGCAGGATCCGGTCGATCCCAATCTCGTAATCGAGGATCCGTAGCCTCCCAGCCGGCGCCGGATTGGAACTGTCGATCAGGAAGGTATCGCGCTCGCTATCCACAAAGCCCACGACAGCGGGCAGGCCCAGGCCGCTCGCATTGGCCCGCAGCTCGCCGCCGATCACCGTGTCGCCGGCGGCCCGCAGGAGGAACTGATCTGTGCCTACCCCACCCGCCAGCACGTTCCCGCCCAGGCTGTCCGTGTTGTCAAGCTCATCGCTGCCGGCAGCGGCCTCCACGATGGCTCCGGCGCCCACCACCACCCGGTCGGCACCAACGGAGCCCTGCACCCGCACATCGGCGAGCTGCACGCCATCGCGGGGCACGCTGGCGTAAGCGGCTGGGTCCAGCAGTGTGGGAACTCCCTTGGCGTCGAAGGCCAGGCCGAAGTTGAGATCCAGCTCTTTCCAGCTCGGTTGCCAGTTGATCAGCGGCAAGGCTTCGGCGCTGGTTGAGAGGGCAAAGCTGGCGCTGGAAACGACCGTTTCGCTGCTCCAGACAGGTTTGCCGCTCAGCGGATCAGTGCCGTTC
Organism: Cyanobium sp. Maggiore-St4-Cus; assembly: GCF_024345615.1. Taxonomy (NCBI): domain Bacteria; kingdom Bacillati; phylum Cyanobacteriota; class Cyanophyceae; order Synechococcales; family Prochlorococcaceae; genus Cyanobium; species Cyanobium sp. Maggiore-St4-Cus. The sequence continues at coordinate 99,827 of NZ_JAGQBL010000004.1, read as the reverse complement.
AGCAGCTGGAACGTTCCCACTGCCTGATCCTTGCTCACTGTGAGCTCTAGGAGGCCACGGCGGTTGAGCTCAGCGTATTTAAGTCCATTCACATAGCCCAGAAACAGGCCATCGAGGCCATCCACGGCTGGATACTTGGCGCGGATATAGGCATCAGCGCCAGGCAGGTACTTCTCGAAACCAGGGGAGGTCACGCCCGGGGTAGCGAATTCCACCCCAGCGACGCTGCCAGCGGGCTGGGTGCCGTCGCTCATCGTGTCGAGCACGCCGGCCCAGGCGTTGTGGGTGTCGCCGGCGAGGCTGATCAGCCGTTTGTCCAGGGCCTGGGCGGTCTGCAGGATCGTCTCGCGCTCGACGCCGTAGCCATCCCAAGCGTCGAGGTTGTAGGGGATCTTGCCGGCTTCTGAGAAGAGGGCCTTCTCAGCCGCCGACAGATCGGCAAAAGCAGTGCCGGTGGCGAGTTTCTGCAGCGGTGCGGCGTACTTGTCGAGCAGGGCGGGATTGCCGGCGTCGAGCAGCAGTTCCGCCGGAACGGCCATCGACTGCATCAACACCTGCTGGCCCAATACCTGCCAGGTGGCGTTTGATCCAGCCATCTGCTTCTGCAGCCAGGCCAGCTGGGTGTCGCCGATTAGATCCCGGCTGGGATCGCCCCAGGCTTTCTGCACGGTGGCCTGCACCAGCTCCTGGGTGACAGCCGGTGCAATGGCAGCGCCGAAGGCCGGGATTGCTTGCGGGGTTGTGGGAGGAGTGAGTCCGAGCTTGCCGGCGTAGGCAAGGAGCTCGGTGGGGTTCGTAAGAATCGCCCCAATACGGGCCTGTACGGCTGCGGCGTCTGGGTATTCCAGTTGCTCATCCCTGGCTGTCAGCCGGGTTTCGAGCACATGCAGCGACAGAACATCCCCGAAATTGAAGGAGCGGTAGCCCTGGGTAAGTGGTGTGGTGGCATCGCCCTTGTCGACCCCTTGACGCAGGAGCGGTTCGCGGATTGGCTGCCACTCGTAGTAGGCCTTGAGGGCAGCATTGCGGCGCGCGATCCAATCGCCTTCTGTTGCAGGTTGGTGATTTTCCGCGCCACCGCTCCAGCTGTCATTCGCGGTTTCGTGGTCGTCCCAGATGGCAATCAAGGGAGCTGCTGCGCGCAGGTCTTGGAGGTTCTGATCGGTGTGGTACTGGGCGTAGCGCTGGCGGTAGTCGTCGAGGCTGATTATTTCGCGGTTCGGCAGGAAGCCCCGATCAGTGGCTGCATCCTCAGCGGCTCCGAAACCTCCGGGGCCGTATTCGTAGATGTAGTCGCCCAGGTGCACCAGCGCGTCGTAAGGGTTAACGGCGTTGATGGCGGCGGCGCGGCCGTAGGCCGCGAACTGTTCGGCGGCGGTGAAGTTGTTGCAGGAGAACACCGCCAGGCGCACCGCATCACTATTAACCTGAAGAGTCTTGGTCTGCCCCACCATCGATTCCACATCCCCGACGCGGAAGCGGTAGTAATAGGGGGTGTCTGGGCTGAGGCCATCGGCCTCCACCTTCACGGTCCAGTCGCGGTCGGCACTGGTGCTGAATGTGCCGCTGTCGATGATCGAGCCTGCCTCGAAACCGGCGCTGCGTGACACCTCCCAGCGGACGTCGAGTAGCCCGGCGAAGCCGGCGGGTGGTGTGACACGGGTCCAGAGGATCGCCGAATCGGCGTAGGGATCGCCTGACGCCACACCGTGAACAAAGCTGCTGCTGGAAACTGACATGGTGTGACGTACGTGGCTGTCTCGAAGAGGGAATCAGTTCGCTGAACTGCGAAAAAGCAAGTAGCCAGAAACCGATCTCCCCGTTGTCGGAGAGATCGGCATGGTTGACGACTCGCAGGGACTAGACCGCGAGGCCGAAGATGAAGTTGGCCTGATTGTTCAGCGCTGTTGCGCTGAGGTTGGTGAAATGGCCTACCTCACTTCCTCCCACTTTCAGCAGGGTGTCGGCGCCCACCTGGGTAAAGCTCAGGGCGCTGAATGAAACGTCTAGGCCCACGAAGTCTTCACCGGCCTTGAAGTCCATCACGAATTGCTTAGCCCCAGGCTTATCGCCAGGTGCGCTAATCAGCCAGAACTGGTCGGAGCCAGCGCCACCGTTGAGGTAATTGGTTCCTGCACCATCAAGAATCTCAAACCAGTCGTTGCCTTCGCCACCCAGGGCTCTGTTGCCGGAGCTGCCGATGAAGAAGACATCGTCGCCGCCATTGCCGCTGAGGCGGTTGCCATTGCCGCCAGTGGCCCAGATTTGATCAGCTCCACCGCCGCCAGTGATGACATCCCGCATGCCGGCGTAAATGACGTCGGCGCCGGAGCCAGTGAAGATGGTGTTGTCTCCACCACCGGTGATGTCGATGTCGATCTCGTCGTTGCCGGCACCGCTGAACACGGTGTCGAGGCGGCCGTCGAAGCCCGGAATGGTGGAGGCTCCTGGCAGGGTGGTGTCATCGCCGATGGTGCCGACCCGCACGGGATCAATCACCTCATCCGTGCGCACCGCCAGGTTCTGCAGCCGCAGATCCTGGGAGACTGGGGTTTCGGCTTGGTCGTAGGCCTGGGCCTGGGTGCCGTAATTCGTCTTGAGGTACTCGGCCAGGACATCCTGTTCGGTGCCATCGCCACTGAATGTTGCTGCACCGGTGAGAGGTGCGGTGGGATTGAACAGGTCCACGCGATTGGCAGCAGCATCGGTGGGGAACGGATAGCCGTCGCCACCGCTAGCAAGGAAGTTGAGCGTCACCATCCGGAACGTGCGGGTTGCATCACCCACCAGGGCGCCGGCTCGAACCACCACATCCAGGTCATTGCCCTGGCTGTCTTGGATGGCGAGATTCACGATGCGGCTACCGGCCGGCTTGGTGAGATCGAAGCTGAAGGCCAGGCCGCTCACCTGGGGGAAGCGTCCCTGGTTGGGGTACACGGCAATGCCGTATTCGAGCAGTTCCTTGAGCTTGCTGGCGCTCACGGTTAGCAGGGAGAGGCTGTTGTTGAACCGCAGCGAGTTCTCGATATCGAGGGTGGACACACCGCCCTCAGGCTTATTGGCTGAGGGATTGGCGAGGGGTGGTTGCTTCTCTCCAGTCACCGCATCGACCGATCCGATCTGGGAGCGGATGCCACCACCATTCTTGAAGGAGATCACAACCGCGGGGTCTACTCCCTTCGCGTAGGAGAGGTTGGCGTCAGCGGTGAGATTGCCGAGGTTGGTTTCTTCTGAGCGCACGTAGAGCCGTTCACCTTCGAGATACTCCTCAGTGAATCCCCACACCTGGCCATCTTTACTGGCGATCACGGCCTGTACGGCATCGGTGAGATCTTGCACGTTCTCGGCCTTAGTGCCGTCCGCAAAGGCGGTGGTGGCAAGCTCGGCTTCGGTCACGTTCCAGGCCTTGGCCACATTGGCGGCGGTGGCGGCATAGGCACCGCTCACCAGAGGATCAATGCTGGAAGGGATGATGCGTCCCTGAGCATCGAAATCCACCACCAATCGGCCCAGGTAGGTGTATTCGTTGTCGGTGTTGACAATCAGGGTGGTGCCGCCATCGGCGCCGGTTGCAACCAGCGGATAGGTGTCGGCGAAGTTGCCAGCATGGCCCGGGAAGGGCACGGCTTGATCGTTGCTGTCGCCCAGGCGGGTGTTGGAGCCACCGGCGAGGATGATGTCCACACCCCGAAGCAGCGGCGCGAGTGCCTTCTCATTCGAGATCTGCTGCAGGTGCGCCATCAGGATCACCTTGTTCACGCCCTGAGAGATCAGGTCGTCGATCACCGGCTGCAGCTGGCTGGCCAGCAGCACCATGTCGTCACGCTCTGAGCCGTCGCCGACGAAGCCCTTCACTTCCACCCCACCGGTGGAGCTGATCTTTTCGAGGATCTGGGTGGTGGCAGCCACCAGGCCGATCTTCTCGCCGTTTTTGGTAACCACGGCCGAGGGCACGATCTTGCCCTTCTGGCCAGAGGCTTCCTCTAGGCCTGCCGTGGCGAAGGTATTGGTGAACCGCGGGTTCAGATCCGCGTCGGCGCTGAAATCGAGGTTCGCCGACATGTAGGGGAATTGAGCACCCACCCAGCCTGAGCCTGGTGTGAAGCTGTCCCGGAACACCCGCGAGCCCAGGTCAAACTCATGGTTGCCGATCGTGGAAGCTTCCACACCGATCAGGTTGTGGATGGCGATGTCCACCGCAGCGATTGGAAGGTTGCCGGTGATGGTGGAGCCGGTTACGGCATTGAGCTCATCGCGCACGCTGATGTCTGTGCCGCCGTTGAGGAAGGGGCTTGGGATGAAGTTGTCGCCACCGGCCAGGACCAGGGTGTTGGCATAGGTGTTGTCAAATCCATCAACAAGGCCTGCGAGGTAAGGTGCCGTCTGGGACGCCAGCAGGCCGGCTTCCCCATCGGCGAGGTGCAGAAGTTGCAGGCGATAGGGGATCGGGAAGTCCACCACCGACACCACATCGTTGCCCTCACTGGACGCAATCAAGCTGCGGGCGGCGTTGGTGGCGGTGGTGAGGAAGGTGATCCCCTCCACCCGCTGGGCACCAGGGAAGATCACCGGATCCACGGCCACCGGGGCATAGGGATTGGAGACATCGAAGATCGCCACCATGCTGGTGGTGGCGCGCTCTAGGGCCACAAAGGCGTAGGTGCTGCCGTTGATGGTGAACACCTCCACCATTTCGGTCTCCACGCCCTTGGCATCTTCGCGATCGTTGACCGGATAGAGGCCACGGGCATTGGCAAGCTCCTCGAGGGCAACGCCGGAATCGAACACCACATTGCCCTTCGAATCGAAGATGCGCAGGGAGCGGGAACCGGTCACATAGGCCTGGTCGATGATGCCGTCGCGATCGTAATCGCCGGTATTGGTGAGGATGTTGAGCCTTTGGGCATTGGTAGCAACCAGACCGGCTTTCTGTTCGGTGGTTGCGCTAGCTGCCGCGGTAAGAAGGGCTGAAACGCGGCTGGTTTCGTCGGGATTGAGAAAATCGTTCCTGTCGTCGCCTTCGCCAGCGGCGAGAATGAAATTTTCACCCTTGTAGACGAAAGTGGCTAGGCCATCGGGCATCACAATGCCGTAGACATCATGGTTGGTGGCTGGGGTATAACCTCCATTCGCATTGTCTTCGGTATCCACTGCTGGATTGCTGAGGCTCACCACAGTGAAGGCGTTGCCGTTAGCTCCTTCGGTGCCGAAGTCGTTGTCGTAGTTGATAACGATTGAGCCGTCGTCGCGCAGGGTGAGGCCTTCGGGTTTGTCGTAGGCCAGGCTTCCACCCACCGAAGGCAGGTTGAACAGCTCCACTTTGTTCACCAGCGTTATGCCGGCGGCTGCCAGGCGGTCAGCGCTGGAGGCGGAATAGACGCCATTCACGAGAGTGAGGCTGTTGTCGAGCCGTTCGGGGCTGGCTACGCCAATGGCGTCAGCCCATGTGGCTGTGCCGGCAGGTGAAGCCTTAGCGGTCACCATCACGCTGAGCTCGCCGATTTCCACCTGGCTGGTGGGAGTGGTGACAGCTTTGTGGATCTGATCAGCGATCAGGAAGTAGCTGTACTTGGTGGTGTCGTAACCGCCGACGCCAGTGAGGAAGGAGGAGATATCAACGATGCCGGAGGACTCTTCGTCCTGGGTGATCGCTCCCGCGCCTGTGAACAGAGCCGGATTGTGCTGGGCCAGCTCCACGAGGGTGTCGGTGGAGGGGTTGTAACGCCAGATCTTGGCGAGGCGTGCATTATTGCCGGGGTCTTCCTGGAGCAGGATCGAGCCGTCATCGGCCACGGTCATGTTGTCGAGCATGACCTGCCCTTCACTGCCGTTGAGCAGCATCTTCACGGTGCCGCCCAGCTCCGGATTGGCGGGGTTGGTGAATTCCAGGGCCCAAAGGCGGCTGGCGCTGGTGGCGGTGGCGGTGGTGACGAAATAGAAGCTCTTGCCGTCCTTGCTCCAGGCGCCATCTTCTGGCCGCAGCCAGTTGGTGACACCAGCAGCAATGCTTTCGGTGTTGAGCTCGGCGCCGGTCTTGGCCTTGACATCGCCGAGGTTGACGAGTTCAAAGGTGCCGACGCCGCTGCCATTCAGGCCGAGGCCCGTGTCATTCGGGGTCGCGAGAGTACCCACCTCGGTGTTGGTGGTGCCAGTGGAGTTGACGCGAACGCCGTAGGTAATGCCACCGGCGAGGCCGGACTGCTGGATGGCGTTGCCAGTGGTGGCCTTGTTGCCGACGTAGACGTAGACCTGACCGTTGTTGCTGGTGTCGTCGAGGCTGACGACGACAGTTTTGTCCTGGGCCAAGGGGTTGGCAACGACGTTCTCGAACGAGAGGTTGCCGAGGCTTGCCACCTCATAAACCTTGCCAGCATCCGTGCCGTCGAGCACGTGGGCAAAAGCACGGCCTTCAGCTCCGGCCTCTTCGCCGGCGAGGAAGATGCGACCGCCGTAGCCGTTGGTGCCGTTGCGGAAGGCGGTGGCGGCGGCCAGATCTGCCGAGCAGAAGCGGTTAAATGCGGTGGTGGCGCCGTTGGTCCAGGTGGTGCCGTCGGCGCTTGCCAGGAAGAGATCGTTGGCAGATGCGAGGAAGTCCTTGCCACTGATCACCGAAAGAGTGGCTTTGTCGATCGTGAGATCCGACACATAGGCGCCCTTGGAACCATGGGCCCTCACATCACCGGCCGTGCTTTGGAATTCATGCGCGACCAAGACGCGCAGGGTGCCGTCACCGTTGTCGGTAACGCCAATGCCATCGGGGATGCCGTTGAAGCGGTAGCCGTTGTTGCCTTGCTCACCGGCATCAATCACTTCGCGGAATACGGCGCGACCTTCTGTACCAACCAGGAACGTTTGTGCGGGAAGAGCGGCCTCGCTCACCTGGCTGCCGAGGGTGAGGGGCAGGGTGTTGGTGGCACCGCGCAGATCCACCTCATAAACGCTCTTGAAGCCGTTCAGGGCGCGGCTGCTGTCGCGCTCCATCACTAGGAACACGTTGCGGGCGGCGTCATAGGCGACATCGCCGATCTTGTCTTGACCCGGGCGGCCACTCAGTAGGTAGAGATGCTCCTTGACCGGGGTGCCGGTGGCGGGATCGATCGCCAGGATGCGGGTGAGTTGCGAAGGACTGCGCTCGGCTGCAACACCATCGTTATTGGTGTCGATATCGAAGGGGCTCTGCATGAACGCATACAGCAGGCCGTCCTTGGAGTTGAAGGCCATGCCTTCGATGCCGCGGTTGCTCCAGCGAGTGCCATAGATGGCGGGCAGGCTGTCGATTGTTTCAGCGCCGATCACGCTGCCGTGCTGCGCTTGCAGCTGGGCTTTCTGACCCAAAGGGATGTAGCGCTTGATCAGATTGCCGGTGTTGAAATCAAAAATCGAAATCTGGCCGCGGTATTCGTCGCCGACGGCAAACACCTTGCGCTCGCTCAGGCCGTCGGTGGAGATGCTGAAAACCGAGATGGTCTCTGAATCAATGCCGAAGGGGTCGTAGGCAAGATTCTGGTTTGTGGAATCGACCGGGATATCGTCCTTGCCTTGCAGCTGAGGCAATCCAGTCAGGGGAGTGCCGTCAGCTCGCTTCAGACCGATCTTGCCCAGTTCGGTTACTGCGCCGGAGGCGCGATCCATGCCCAGCTTGTAGATGGTGGGCTGGAAGTCGGGATCGAGAAACTGTCGTTTGCCGGCAACCAGCGTCCCGTTTGGGCCACGGTCCGTCACCGAGTAATAGATGTCGAGCGTTGCGGTGCCGACCGTTTCGGTGCCAGCAAAGAACAGGCCGGAGAGGCCGCCTGCCTGAACGCCAGAGGGAAGATTCTCGTTTCCAGGTGCGTAGGAGAGGGTGTAGGAGTAGTTCTTGGCGCTGGCAGTGCCGCGATCCCAATCCTGGATGCCTGCCGAGAAGATCGAAGTGATCGCAGGGGTGGCCGTGCTGATATCAAGCACGGCGATGGCATTGTTTTCCTGCAGAGAGATGTAAGCCGTTTTGCCATCGGGAGTGATCGCGATCGCCTCGGGCTCCATGTCCTGCGCGACCGTGGTGGTAACGCCAGCCTTGCCGGTGATGCGGATGCCGCGGCTGATCAGCTCGGCCTTGCGGTTGTTCCAGGCACTGAAGTCGATCGTCTGCACATTCACCTGGGCCGGAGCCGCAGGCGTTGCCAGCAGATAGGCCGCGGTATCGATCACGGAGATCGAACCGTTCGGATCGATCGTGTAGGGGGTATTGGGCTCACCCTCATTGGTGACCAGCAGCTTCTTGCCGTCGGCACTGAACTTCACCATGTCGGGCAGGGCGCCCACGGTGACGGTGCTGAGCAGGGTCGGAAGCGAGGGATTGGTCAGGTCATAGAACTGAACTGATCCCGGATCTGTTTTGACGGCGTTCTGAACCGCAACTGCGAGCAGATTTCCGAAGACCGCCACGCTCTGGAAGGTTTCACCGACGACGTCGGAGATTCCGCGAGCCACAACCACAGGGCTAGCCGGATCGCGAAGATCGCTGACTCCAAGGGCACCAGATCCGCCACCCACCGTGTACAGGAAGCCAGACTTAGGGCTGAAAGCGGAGATTTCCGCATTCGCTCCAATACTCGCGAGAGAAAGAACACCCTCAACTGCAGCTGACGCCGGGACAAGAAGATTGAAGACCATGGCCACGCTGAGTTAAATCAGTTTTCACAACCTTGCCAACCTTTGACCCCGCAGGGAGTTAAGGGGTGGTTATCAGTTTGTTTATTAGGGGCCTAAAGTTTGGCGCCATACTTCATCTCGTATTGGGCAATACATGGGCTGAGTTTTTGCATCCGCCTTAGGCGTAGGGCTTTAAGCAAGCCTTTACCTTCTTGGCTATCTCTTAACTCCGGGGCGAGTTCACGTCGTTAGCCGCCAATCCCGCAGCGCTGCGATCAACACAAACCAAGCCAGCCGCAGCTTTGCCAGCGGCCCTTGTCGTGCAGCCAGCTCGGCGTATTTGGCCCGGCCGCACTCAGTTTTGATCCAGCGGTAGGCCTGCGGCAGAGGATCGTCCATGAAGCCATCTTGCCGCGCAGGCCCTTAGGGGAGCTGTGGTTCGCTTTTACGTCTTAAGTGGGTAGAGCACTCACAGTTGATGGAACCCCCGCAACCCAGCGCCTGGGATTGGCTGGCTATCGATCGAGCCCCCCAGCCCCCGGATCTAAGTCAGATCGGCTCGCCGGAGGTCCTCACTGCCTACCTAGTAGGCGTTGAGGAGCGCATGCAGCGGCTTGCCCTCATCGTTGAGGCGGTGAGGCAGAGCTTGGCGGCTGGAGGACTGCTGAGCGAAGCCCAGCTGCTGGAGAAGGTGACCGAGCTTGATTTGCGCGATGGGGTTGCCGATGGGCGCAATGTGGCGCCTGTGCTGCAGGTATGCGGCAAGTGCGGTTACAGCCAAACGGGCCAGCACCGCTTTTGTGTGCGCTGCGGCAGCGATGCGTTGCGGCCCGCCGAAGCGACTTCTGATCCCTAATCTTTGCCAATAACCTTTTCCTGCTTGGAGATAGGGCCATCGACTTGCTTTTGTGGCTGCTGGGAGCTGGGCGTTCACGCCGTCGGCCCCGAGGCGGGCAACCCCCAGCTGAGAAAACTTTTGCTGCGCCAACCTCCTTCGATTTAGGGCAATGGCAGCCGGATCGACCGATCAACCTTTTGCTGGAGGTTGATCACCTCCAGGGGGATGGCACAACTTTGAGGGGCGAGATCCGCGTCAAGCGCTATCGCCTTAGTAAGCAGGGTGATCAGGCAATTCTCGGTGCCCACTGTCAGCTACTGAAGCGATTCCTGGAGTTCAATAGCCAGTCTCTGCAGGGCTGCTTGGATTTGCAGAGTGGCCAACGGATCGATGATCTGCCCTCCTTTCTTGAGGCCAGCCATGCTGCTAGTCAGCAGGGACAGCTTGAGCGCCTCTATCACAGCCACCAAGATGACTTGGCTGTTCCGTTATATGTGGGGCGTGCCGATGGGGTTGTGCAGCGGCGCGAAAAGGAATGAATTGCCCACTACCTGGTCGGCCGATTTACAGGTGGAGCCTTGCAAGTTGATGAGATCGCCCATGATCTGGCCTGGAAGCCTGTGCCAAATCGCGATGATTTCAGGCTGGCAATACAACGGCTTGCGTTGTTGGAAGCTTCCCTAAAAAGTCAGATCGTGCAGTTATGCAGGCAGCTCATTGAGGTGAAGGAAACCCTCGATGGCGATGAGGAGGCATCTATGGCTGAGGTGATCGCCCTGCTCCAGCTTTAAGCAGCTCCAGTAGCCCAGCTTCATCCAGCACCGCCACCCCCAGGCTCTCGGCCTTGCTGAGTTTGCTGCCGGCCTCCTCGCCGGCCACTACGTAGCTGGTTTTCTTGCTCACCGAGCCGCTCACCTTGCCACCGGCCGCCTCAATCAGGGCCTGGGCGGCGCTGCGGCTCAAAGACGGCAGGCTGCCTGTGAGCACAAAAGTCTGCCCGGCTAGGGGCGTCTCGGAACCAGCTCCAGGCTCCTCGGGCCCGGCTTCCAACGAGAAGCCCAGCCGCTCCAGATCCTCCAGCAGCAGCTGGTTTGCAGGAGTGGCAAACCACTGCTGCAGCGATTGGGCGATTTCAGCGCCAATGCCGAACACGGCGGTAATCGATTCGGGTGTGTTGGCCGTGGCGGTTGCCAGATCAGCAGCACTAGGGAAGGCTTTGGCCAGGGCTTTGGCGTTCACCTCGCCCACGTGGTGGATGCCCAGGCCGTAGAGCTGGCGGTGCCACGGTTGCTGTTTGGATGCGGCCAGGGCAGTCACCAGGTTGTCGGCGCTTTTGGCTCCCATCCTCTCCAAGCTGGCCAGCAGGGCCCCATCGAGGCCATAGAGGTCGGCGATCGAGCCCACTAGGCCCCGATCCACCAGCTGCTCGATCAGCTTGGCTCCCAGGCCATCCACATCCAGGGCCCCCTTGCTCACCCAGTGGCGCAGGGCGCCGCGCAGGATCGCCGGGCAGCTGGAATTGACGCAGCGGGTGGCCGCTTCGCCTTGCTCCCGCACCAGCTCCGAGCCGCACTCGGGGCATACCTGGGGCAGCTCCAGCCTCACGGCTCCCGCTGGGCGCAGCTCGCTCAGCACCCGCACCACCTCGGGGATGATCTCGCCGGCCTTGCGCACCACGATCGTGTCGCCGGCGTGCAGATCCAGCTCGGCCAGGCGATCGGCGTTGTGCAGGGTGGCTCGGCTCACGGTGGTGCCGGCCAGGGGCACCGGCTCAAATTCGGCCACGGGAGTTACCACCCCGGTGCGCCCCACCTGGCAGGCCAGCCGCAGCAAGAAGCTCGGCGCCTCCTCGGCGGCGTATTTCAGGGCGATCGCCCAGCGAGGCGCCTTTTGGGTGAAGCCGGCGGCGTCCTGGAGGCGCAGGTCGTTGAGCTTCACCACCACGCCGTCGGTGGCGTAAGGCAGGGCGCGGCGGCCCGTGTCCCAGGCGCTGAAGAAGGCTTGCACCGCCGCCAGATTCGGCAGCAGCTCGGCATTGGGGTTCACCTTGAAGCCTGCGGCCTGCAGCCATTGCAGGCTTTGCCACTGGCTGCTGGGACCCTGGGGCGTGTCTTGCGGCAGGTGCAGGGTGTAGGCGAAGAAATCCAGCCGCCGCGCCGCCACCACTTTTGGATCCAGCTGGCGCAGGGTGCCGGCGCAGGCGTTGCGGGGGTTGGCAAACAGGGCCTCGCCGCGGGCCGCCCGCTCGGCGTTGATGGCAGCAAAGGTGTCATCGGGGATCAGGGCTTCGCCGCGCACCTCCACCCAGGCAGGTGGGTTCTCGAGCTGCAGCCGTAGCGGCACCGAGGCGATGGTGCGCACGTTGGCGGTGATCTGTTCGCCCCGCTCGCCGTCGCCCCGGGTGGCGGCCTGCACCAACAGCCCCTGCTCGTAGCTGAGGGCCAGGGCGTTGCCGTCGATCTTCAGTTCCCCCACCATCTCTAGGGGGGTGGCCGGCTCACGGTCCAGCACCTTGAGCAGCCGGCCATACCAGGCTTCCAAGTCGTCCGGGTTGAAGGCGTTGTCGAGGCTGAGCAGGCCGATGCGGTGCTCCACGCTGCTGAACCCCTCAGCCGGAGCGCCCCCCACCCGCTGGCTAGGGCTGTCTGGGGTGATCAGCTCCGGGTGGGCTGCTTCCAGCTCCAGCAACTCTTTGTAGAGCCGGTCGTAGACCGAATCCTCCATTTCTGGAGCATCCAGCACGTAGTAGGCGTGGGCAGCCCTTTGGAGCAGCCGCCTCAGTTCGCCGGCGCGGTCCTGGTTGGGGGGAGCGGCGCTCACGGCTATTGAATCAGGCCGCTGCGAGCTTGGTGATCCGATCTACCCGCCACTGCTCTTCGATTTTGACGAAGGTGAAGTCGAGGGGCAGCTCGTCTTTGCCTTCGCTTTTGAGCTTCACCGTGAGGATCAGCTGGCCTTCATCAAGCCGGGGTCTGCCGGATTTCAGGTTGCGGTATTTGTTTAGCTGCAGCCCCGCCAGAAAGCGGATGAACTGCTGCCGGTTGACGTGGGAGCGGTAGTTCTTGGTGGTGAGCATGTAGGCGCCGTCCACCTGGCCGCTGGCCACCTGGGTGAAGAACTGCTTGATCAGTGGGTTGATGCCGCGGGCGCTGAGCACCAGCTTCACGGCGTTCACGGTCCAGAAGAGCAGCAGGGAGCCTGCGCCGGCCGCTAGGGCCTTGGTGCCGATCTCGCGGGCGATACCCCAATCCATCTCGATTCCAGCTGCGCTTGAGAGGTGCAGAGTCTGACCGACGGCCTTGCATCTTGAGACCTGGCGCCTGGGCTCGGCACAATGCGCCCAGCCCCTCGTTCCCTGGCGGCATGCCCCTTGAGCCTCTGCTGCCGCTGTTTCACCGGCTCGATCGGGAATGGTTTGACGGCAGCCTGGCGCCGGCTGGTCAGCGGTTAGTGGATCTGCGCTGGAGCGACGGCCGCATGCGCCGCACCGCCGGGCTCTACCGGCGCGGACGCCATCCCGATGGCCGCCCCCTGTGCGAAATCGTGCTGTCTCGGCCCCTGCTAGACCCCCTGCCGCAGGAAGCCACCCTCAGCACCCTCTGCCACGAAATGATCCACGCCTGGGTGGATCGGGTGGTGGGTGTCGAGGAGGCCCATGGCCCCCACTTCCGCGCCCGCATGGCCGCCATCAACGCCGCCCAGGCTGGCTTCAAGGTGAGCATCCGCCACCGCTACCCCTTGCCCTCCAGCACCAGGGCGCCCCGCTGGCTGGCCTCTTGCCCCAATTGCGGCGTCAGCGCCCCCTACCGCCGCCGGGTGCAGGGTTTGGCCTGCCGCTTCTGTTGCGACCGGCTCCACGGCGGCCGCTGGCACGCCAGTTGTCTGTTGAGATTTGAGCAGGCGGCCTAAGGTCCCGGCAGCACGGCACTGCCATGGGCGTTTTCCTCTGGACCCTGGAATTCGGAGGTCTCACCATTGCCTTGGTGGGGATGGCCCGGGAGCGCTGGCTGGCGGGTCGTCGTCGCTAGCTGGATCCTTAGCCTGGGGCCATGCCTGAATCCTGGAAAGACCTAGATCGCCTGGTGAGTGCGGGCCGCCAGCTGGTAGATGGCGTGTCGGGCGCCCGCCCCGGCTCCCGCAGCGGCAACCGGGGCGAAGGCCGCCGGCCCGCCGGCCCCGCCGGAATGCCCCGGCTCGATGGCCTGGGTCGTTGGGTGGAAAACAAGCTCGATTGGATCCTGGAAGACGAGGACGACTGGCGCGAGCCCTGGCAGGAGGCTCGCCCTCAGCCCAGCTCCCAGGCCCGGCCGCGCCGCCGCCTTGATGCCATTTCTCGTCGCAGCGCCGAGCCGCCCCAGGGCCAGCCCAGCCAAGAAAGGGAGCCGGAAGACTGGCCCGAAGATGACGCTTTCGCCCTGCCCCGTTGGCAGCGGCAGCCGTCTACTGCGCCCCAATCCCAGCCCCAATCGCAACCTCCATCTCAATCCCAGCTCGCGGGCCGGGCCATGCCCCGCTCCACCAGGCGCCGAGCTGGTGGCTGAGGGCCCGCTCCGGAAAGCTGGTTAGGTTGGTTTCAAATGCACTTAAATGATGGGCAGCCTTGTGGTGGTGGGCTTTCCGAAGGCGGAAGAAGCCGAGCAGGTGCGGCGCGAGCTGGTGGACATTCAGCGTGAGCAGCTGATTGCCCTAGAGGATGCGGTGGTTGTGGAGCACGACAGCGAGGGCCAGGTGCACCTGCGTCAGGCGATCAATCTCACCGCTGCTGGCGCCCTAGGCGGTGGCTTTTGGGGCACCTTGGTGGGCCTGCTGTTTCTCAATCCCCTGCTGGGTGCTGCCGTGGGAGCGGGCGTGGGCGCAGCCTCGGGCTCCCTTTCCGACATCGGCATCAACGATGGCTTCATGCGCGAGCTGGGCGAGACCCTGCCCCGCGGCAGCGCGGCCCTGTGCCTGCTGGTGCGGGAAGCCACGCCAGATCGGGTGATTGAGCGCCTGCGCGCCCATGCTCCCCACGCCAAGCTGCTACGCACCAACCTCAGCCATACCGACGAGGATCAGTTGCGGGAGCTGCTGGAGCGGGCGCGCCTGCAAGCGGAAGCCCTGCGTTTGGGTTGAGCCTGCGGGCTGACCTGAAAGTTGCAGCCACGCTGGCGCAGCTCCTGATTCACCTGGGTCACCAGGTTTTCAGGTAGGTCGCTGGCCATTTCCTCGGCGGAGGTGTTTATCGAGGGGGATCCCTGCTCCAAGGCGCTGAGCAGGTCTGCCCATTGGTCGATCAGGTTGCGCTCGGCCATGGGCCGCAGACCCTGCTCCTGCAGCAGGGTTGCGCAGCCTTCCCCGTTCCAAACGGCGTTAGGGCAGGTGGCATGGGGATGGTGTTGATAGGCCAGGCCCTGTTGCAGGGCCTTACTGCTGGGGGCACCGTTCTGCTGGCGCAGGCCGGCATCGCTGAGCAGCCGGCCGCAATGCACGGCGGATATGCCGAAGATGCGGCCGAGGTCGGTGAGGCTCAACCAGAGGCTTGTAGTCATGGCCAGGCTCCCCGGCGCAAGTGGCCCCATGCTGGACACAGCACTAGGCGCGTCAATCCGTCAACCTGGAATTGCTGTAAGCCGTTACTGAGTTTGTAAATCGTGACAAAGCTTGGCTGGGCCCAGCCAGTGCTCAAGGGCTGGCGAGAACACCTCCCGAATCACGGTGAGCTCCTTGCCCCCGCGGAAGAAGCGGTAGTGGCGACTCCAGAAGGGGCCCGCCAGGCCAAAGCGCTTCTCTAGCCAGGGAGCAGTAACAAGGGCCAGGCCATCCACCTCGCGGAATAGTTCAGCCCGTTTGGCCGTCAGGCTGCGCCAGATCGGCAGTTCCCGCTGCTGCAGGTAGGCGTCGGCCTGGCTTTGATTCCACCAGCTCTCTGCCCAGGCCAGGGTTTTGTCGCCGCAGCGCAGCCACACCTGGCGCCTCAGCAGGGGACCATCGAGCTCCACGATTTCAGGGGGCGGTGGCGCGCCGGCACGGGGGCCGGCTGGCTCAGGCGCCATGGCGATCAGCTCGATCTCCACCGGCTTCCCTGTGAGCGACTCCAGGTGCCGGGTGGGGCTGCCGTCACCCAGTAGCAGCAGGCGCCAGGGGCCGCTCAGCAGACCATCTCCAGCGGCGGTGCTGCCATCGCTGAGGTTGAGCTGCCAAATCGGCTCCGGCGAGGTTTGCAGGTGATTCGCTGTTATGAGAATGACTCATGACCTGTGTTGATTAGGCTAGTAACTCATGTCTTGGTAGTGGGATTGGGCTCGACCGAGCGGCCGGTTGCATTGCCGGATGTAGTCGTTACCAACCTGCACCGCCGTTACACAGGGGTGTCGGCGACGGTGCGTGCACTGGTGCCCCTGCAGCGCCAGGATTTATCTATTGGCTTGCTGGATTGGGGCGGACTGGGTTTGCCTGCTCAAGTGCGGTGGGGAGAGCTGTTGAGGCAGGGATGGTCGCGACCATCTCGGGGCCGCTGCCGGGTTTGGCATGCCCGGCGAGATATTGAAATAGCTTGCGGAATTGTACTAAAAAAACTATTAAATCAGCCTTGGAAAATCCTTTTTACTTCCGCAGCCCCAAAGCCGCCTGGCAGGTTCCTAGCTGCGTTGCTGCGGAATTGTGATGCCGTTATTGCCACTTCTGAACGTTCGGCAGCTTACCTTGATTGTCCGGCTGAAGTTATTTATCATGGAGTAGATGTGAACCACTACTCCCCTCTCGATGGTGACTGCCTGGCGACCCTTCGTCAGCCTGTTGATTTGCCAGGGGTTGTGCTCCCTTCTAAGTTGCAGGGTTTGTATTGGGTTGGCGCTTTTGGTCGGATCAGGCCAAGTAAGGGTACGGATCTATTGGTAGAAGCTTTAATTAAGGTGCTTCCAGAGTTTCCTGATTTTGGGGCTGTATTTACGGGTTTATGTCAAGCCAAGGATATGGCCTTCTTTGAGATTATGCAGAAAAAAATTAGTGCGGCCGGTCTTGGAGAGCGCATTGTTTTTTTGGGTGACCTCAATCGCGAACAAGTATTGGCCTGCTATCGCCGAATTCTTTTGTGTGTGGCGGCTTCCCGCACTGAGGGTTTTGGTCTTACCCCCTTAGAGGCTATGGCCTGTGGTCGTGCAGTTTTAGTTTCCGGTGCGGGAATCTGGCCACAGGTTGTGGATGACGAGGTGGGATCATCCTTCGAAACTGGATCGACTGATTCTCTGATTATAGTATTGCGAAGACTACTTGCTGACCCTGGCTTGTTGTGGCGCATGGGTAAGCACGGACGCCAGCGTGTGGTCGAGCAGTATTCGCTAGAGCGTGAGGCCAGCAAGATTAATGCCCTTTATGGACGCTTGATGTCATAGGGGCATGGCAGGCTTGAGGCGCCTTGGTCTTTACGAGCGCTGAGAACTCCCTGCAGAAATGCTCGATGTTTCCAGAATTTTCGCTTGCTTAAGATTGTTGCGGGCGACAAAAACTGTTTCAAAGCTGAAAAAACCGCTTTGCGATAAGCGTGATTGATATGGTGCTTGGTTGTCGTATAAACAAGTGATCGTCCCATGTGCCAAGCCTTTAGGGCTGTCGTTGCAGCTGAGCGGCCGCTTGAATGACCGCTTAGGTGCACAACTCGTGCTTCGGGGATAATCCAAGCTTGGCCCGTTTGCTTGCGAAATCTTATGCTAATGTCGTCGTCTTCGTGATACAAAAAAATATTATTATCAAATCCGCCAATGCGATCAAAAGCTTCTTTTCTAGCAAAGAGTGCAGCGCCAGAGAGTATGGGAACCTCGCTTGCTTCTAGAGGCGTGCCACGGGGCATAATTTGCTCCGCTTTTAGAAGGCAGCTGCGCCGTTTAAATGAATCTTTACCGTGGCTATTAAGGATGCGAGGGTTAAAGCAGGAGGCTTTTGGGTGGGTGTCTGCCGCCGATTCCAGCAGTGCGATTGTTGAGGGCTCCAGTATGCTGTCTGGATTAATAAAGAAGACAAATTCGCTCTTGCAGAGACTTGCTCCCTGATTGCAGGCGCTGCCGAAGCCTGAGTTGCCTGGATTGCTAATCAATTGAGCATTATATGTCTTTGCCAAGTCTTGGATAATTTCTACATCTCCAGATCCATTGTCTACTAAAATAATGGTTGTATTTGTCGGTATTGTGCGAAGCAGTGATTCAATTACTGCCGAACTGTTGAAGCAAACGCTGATAACGCTTGTTCGATTCAAGGCAGTTTGAGTTGGGCTCAAAAGCCGCTGCTGATGCTGATGCGGCGCTGCTCGCCGCCCTTCTCAATGACCGCCGTATCACCACTGGCTGAGCGCAATCGCCAGCCGCTGCTGCCGATGCTCTCGCCCACGGCGGCGCTGGTAGAGCTACTGCCCAATTGAAAGATTGCTGAGCCGCTTTGCCCTGGCACCTGCACCACGCCCACGAGCTGGGGAGCGTTGCCACCACCGCCACTATTGCCACCCCCACTATTACCAGCACCACTCGAGGCGCTGCCTCCAGGGGTGCTGGCTGAGCCGGTGGCAGCGGGAGCCGGACTGGTGAGGCGGCTGTTGATGGGCACTTTGAGTACGTCGGCTGCTGGGGCGCTGCTGGCTGGCAGGGTTGCCAGCTCTTCCATCCAGGGTTCGCCTGGAGGCGCTGGGGGCAGCTCTCCGTCTCCCCCTGCCCCAACGGCGCTGGCTGCCTGGGCGGGCTCGTTTGCTTGGGCTGGGGTTGTGCCGGGCCCCATGGTGCGCAGCCGCTCAATCAGCAGCATATTGCGCTCCTGGCGGATGGCCTGCTGGCTCTGGTTCCAGAGGCCGAACACGGCCAGGGCCATTCCTGCCACCACCATCACCGTCACACTGGCTCCTGCCAGTAGCAGGCTGGGCTGGCGGCGATTTGCGGAGGCCTGCTTTGGTTTGGAAGTTGGTTGTTTGGCTGGGGCTGGCTGCAGATCATGCAGCTCTACGGGGATGCTGCCGGCATTTGAAAATGCTGCGGGCGTGACGCAGACCTCCACCTCAATTGGCTTTTCTGGCTCGAACACCCGATTGAGCACCTGCTCTGCCTTGAGTTCCCAGTAGGCCCGGGAGGTAGGTATGCCTCGTACCGGACTCACCTGCTTTGCCTTATCTAGTGGGGTCAAGATTAACGGCCCTTTTCTGACTTGACGAGGTTTGGCGTTTGCGTAGCTCCAGCCAGAGCAGCAGGGCCGTGACGTCGGCAGGACTAACCCCGGGGATGCGGGCGGCCTGGCCCAGGCTGAGGGGTTGGATTGAGTTGAGTTTTTCGCGGGCTTCCTTTGAAAGGGTGGCAATGGTGGCGTAATCCACGTCTGCTGGTAAGGCCCGGTGCTCCTGCTTTTTCACCTGGTCGATCTGCTGCTGCTGGCGGGCCAGGTAGCCGCTGTATTTGATGTCGATCTCAGCGCCCTCACGGACGTCGCTTGGCAACTCCACCGGCGCCAGGCCTAGGCGCACCAGATCGCTGCTGTGGAAGCCGGAGCGGCGCAGCAGGTCGGCCAAGGTTATTGATCCCTTGATGGGGGCTTGGGTCTGGGCCTCCACGGCGGCGGCAGCCGGGTCGCTGACCTTGAGGCGCACCGATTCCAGGCGCTGTTTTTCGGCGCTGATGGCTTGTTGTTTGGCGTTGTAGATGGCCCAGCGCCGCTCGTCGATCAGGCCCAGCTCCCGCCCTAGGGGGGTGAGGCGTCGGTCGGCGTTGTCGCCCCGCAGCACCAGCCGGTATTCACTGCGGCTGGTGAGTACGCGGTAGGGCTCGCGCAGATCCTTGCTGATCAGGTCATCGATCATGGTGCCGATGTAGCTGCCCTCCCTGGGGAAGTGCACCGGCTCTTGGTCCCGCACCAGGCGGGCGGCGTTGAGGCCAGCCACCAGGCCCTGGGCCGCGGCTTCCTCGTAGCCGGTGGTGCCGTTGAGCTGGCCGGCGCAAAACAGCCCGGCTACCCGCTTGGTTTCCAGCGACGGCTTGAGCTGGGTGGCGGGCAGGTAGTCGTAGTCGACGGCGTAGGCGGGCCGCAGCATCACGCATTGCTCCAGGCCCGGCAGGGTGCGCAGCAGTTCGAGCTGCAGCCGCTCCGGCAGGCCGGTGGAGAAGCCCTGCACGTAGATCTCAGGCGTGTCGCGGCCCTCGGGTTCGAGAAAAATCTGGTGGCTTTCCTTCTCGGCGAAGCGCACGATTTTGTCTTCGATTGAGGGGCAGTAGCGGGGCCCCTTGCTGTCGATGAAGCCGCCGTAGATCGGCGTCAGGTGCAGGTTGTCGCGGATCAGCTGGTGGGTGGCGGCCGTGGTGCGGGTCATGTGGCAGCTCATCTGCTCGCCGCTCACCCAGGAGGCCGGATCAAAGGAGAAGAAGCGATCTACGGCATCGCTTGGCTGCTCTTCGAGTTGGTCGAGGGCGATGCTGCGCCGGTCTACCCGGGCTGGGGTGCCGGTCTTGAGCCGGCCCATCTGGAAGCCCAGCGCCTCAAGGGCTTCGCTGAGGCCAACGGCGGCCTGCTCTCCTGCCCGGCCGGCGCTCATCGACTGGCTGCCCACCCAGATCTGCCCGCCCAGGAAGGTGCCGGTGGTGAGGATTACGGCGGCGGCGCCGTAGCTGCTGCCGAAGTAGGTGCTGATGCCGCTGATGCGGGCGTCTTCGCCGGGGGTGCCCTCCACCACCAGCCCGGTCACCATCGCTTCGCGCAGGGCCAGGTTTGGCGTGTGCTGCAGCAGCTGCAGCATCTGGCGGGCGTACTGGCGCTTGTCGGTCTGGGCGCGCAGGGCCCACACAGCGGGGCCGCGGCTGGCATTGAGCACCCGCTTCTGCAGGGCCGTGGCATCGGCCAGCCGGCCGATCACGCCTCCGAGGGCGTCCACCTCATGCACCAGCTGGCTCTTGGCCGGACCGCCCACCGCCGGGTTGCAGGGCTGCCAGGCGATGCGATCGAGGTTGAGTGAAAACAGGGCCGTGTTTAGCCCTAGCCGAGCGGCGGTGATGGCGGCCTCACAGCCGGCGTGGCCGCCGCCCACCACGATCAAGTCGAAGTGCTCGGTGCAGGGTTCGCTGAGGGAGGTGCAGTTAGCGATGGATCACGCTCCCATTGAATTGGGGCTGGTGGCTGGCGCTGGAGCGCCAATTAAAGTCAGGTTATTCACCGATCCTGCTTTGAGAAGGGTTCCATTCCTCTCGTCGCCGGATTCCATCGTGTCCGGCCGTGATTCACAGACGTTCGCCGAGACGCTGAACCTGATGTTGCGGGTCCGCGATTGTGACTCACTCCACAGCCCCGCAGGCTTTTGGAGTGAGACCAGTGTGGTGACCCTGGGCCAGGTGTCCGTGCTGGCCTCCAGTGGTTCGGCGGTGGTGGTGGTGGCCGACGCGGTGCAGCACGCCACCTTCATGCTGCCCTATTTCGATTGCGGGGGTGGCTACCGCATAGAGGGTCAAGACTTCACCAATCACTACCGCAGCAATGTTCTATTCATCCCGCCGGTGCCCTGGCGCCTTCAATGCCACACCCCTTTTTTGTCGGGGCTGTCCCTGTTAATTCCGACTGATCTGCTGCAGAGCACGGCCCAGGCAATGGGTGCCGGCAGCATCTCGCTGGATTCCTTGTCGGCAGCGTTGGCCAACACGGCGGAACTGCGCACCGATGATTCCCGCGGCAGCGCCCTTCTCGATGCCCTGTTTCGTTTCTTTGGCTTCGTGGAATCGGTGTTGCAGCTCCAGGCAACGGTGCCGGAGATCCTGCGGCTCGACGATCTTTTGGTGCGGCAGCTGTTGCTGCTGATGATGCCTGGGCTGGAAGAAGGATCCAGGTTCTCCCTCTCCCCTTCGACTCAAGAGTCGTGGTTTGGGCAGTTGCTCGATTGGATGGACGCCAACTGTCACCGCGCCCTCAGCCTCAGTGAACTGGAAGAGCGCAGCAGTTTCGGACGCCGATCGCTGCAGCATGCCTTTAAGGAGCGTTTTGGCTGCGGGCCAATGCAGTGGCTTCGGCGGCGACGGTTGCACAAGGCTCGTCAGTTGCTGCTGGAGGCCTTGCCTGCCAATACCAAGGTGCAGCAGGTGAGCCTCGCCTGCGGTTACATCAGTTTTTCCTCTTTCTGCCGGGATTACCGCCGGGAGTTTGGCTGCACGGCGGCAGAGGATCTGCGGCGGCTGCCTTGAATCATCCTGGCTCTAGACGACTCAGTGCCAGTGGTTGCGGATCTCGCCGGCGAGATAGTCCCAGAGCTTGGGCTGCAGTGGATGGCGCAGGATCGTGCGCCGGGGATGGCGCCAGGGGTGCAGCACTTCCTCGGGCTTGGGCCGGCCGTGGAATTTGAGGATGGTGCAGGCTTCCAGCTGGCTTTGGGCGGCTGCGGCATCGCGGCTGGCGAGCTTGCGCAGGACCTTGTAGGAGCGCACCAGCTCCGCAGGCCAATAGGCAAGAGCTGCCGGCGCCAGCTCCTGGAAGACACGGAAGATGAAGTTCTGGTCGCCAGCAAAATGTGCTCCGGCGTAGCGACCCTCCTGCCAGCACTGCCACACCGCCTGGGTGTGGGCGTCGGGACGGCACCACAGCACCGAGGAATTGAGGATCGGGTAGTTCCAGTCGCGTACGCCCATCAAGCTGGCGCTTGCGTTGCGGCCGAGCTCCACCAGGGGGGCGAGGTCGGCTCTGATCACCAGTGTGGAGTCGAGAAACAGGAAGGGATCGCTACCCGTGAGGGCCTGATCAAACAGGCGCAGTTTGCTGAAGTAGCCCCGCAGGCTGCCGGCCTCTAGGTCCTGTTGCACCAGCTGTTGATGGCTGGCGATTGGTTCGCCAAAGCGACCCGGTTCCGGCCTGTCGGTGTAGACGATGAAGCGATGGGGTTCGCTCAGCTGCCGGGCCACCATTGCCGCCAGCCGACTCACCCAGAGATCGGGGTAGCGGTGGCCGGTTTGCACCGTCACTACTTTGAGGGGTGCTTGCGTAGGCGCCACCGCTCAAGCCGCCAGGTTGCGGAAGCGGGTGAACTGGGGCTCAAACAACAGCTTGACCGTGCCCACCGGGCCGTTGCGGTGCTTGGTCACGATCACCTCCGTAATGCCCCGGTCGGGGGTTTCCGGGTTGTAGTACTCGTCTCGGTAGATCATCAGCACCAAGTCAGCGTCCTGCTCGATTGAGCCCGATTCGCGCAGGTCACTGAGCATCGGCCGCTTGTTGGTGCGCGATTCGACGCCGCGGCTCAGCTGGGATAGGGCGATCACCGGCACGTTCAGCTCGCGGGCCATGCCCTTGAGGCCCCGGGTGATGCGGCTTAGCTCCTGCACCCGGTTGTCGGGGGTGGAGCCCTCCATCAGCTGCAGGTAGTCGATCACGATCAGGCCCAGCTCCTTGCCGGTTTCGGCCATGAGCCGGCGGCAGAGGGAGCGCATCTCCAGCACGCCTGAATTGGGTTTGTCGTCGAGGAAAAGGGGCAGCTGGCCCAGGCTATTGATGCCCTGGCCCAGCAGGGGCCACTCCTCTTGCTGCAGCCGGCCGGTGCGCAGCCGGCCGCTTTCGATGCCCACCTCCATCGACAGCAGGCGGTAGGTGAGCTGCTCCTTGCTCATCTCCAGGGAGAACACACACACCGGCAGCTGGTGCAGCTGGGCGACGTTTTTGGCGATGTTGAGCACGATTGAGGTTTTGCCCATCGCCGGCCGGCCGGCCACGATGATCAGGTCGCTGCGCTGCAGGCCCTGGGTGATGGCATCGAGGTCGTAGAAGTTGCAGGGGATGCCGGCCACGGCGGTGCCCAGCGAGCGGCTCTCGATCTCGTTGAAGGTGCTGGTGAGGATCTCGGCGGTGGGGGTGAGGCCGGTGCTGGGCTTCTCCTGGCTGATCGCGAAGATCTTTTGCTCGGCCTCATCGAGCACCTGCTCCATCGGCTTGCTCTGGTCAAAGCCCAGGGCAATCACCTCATTGCCGGAGCGAATCAACTGGCGCCGCAGAAACTTGTCCATCACCAGGCGAGCCACCTGGTCGATCGAGGCCGTTGAGGTGATGCGCTCCACCAGCTCCACCAGCCGGCCCTGACCGCCCACCTTCTCCAGGGCGCCGGTGTCCGCCAACCAGGCGCACATCGCCGTGAGGTCGGTGGGTTTGCCCTGGCTGTGCAACATCACAGCCGTGCGGTAGATCTCGCGGTGGGCGCCGAGATAAAAGGCCTCTGCCTGCAACACGTCGGCGATGCGGCCGATGGCGTCTGGGTCGAGCAGGATGCCGCCCAGCACGGCCTCTTCTGCCTCCAGGTTCTGGGGCGGCACCGAATCGGGCAGGGCCTCAAAACGGGCTTCCGAGCGCCCGTCTGAACGGGATTCGCGGCTGCTGGATTGGTTGAGGGGAACGCTCACCATGATCTTGGGGGCGCTTAGCCAGGAGGGCAATCTTGAGCGCGGCGGCGCCATTTGGCCACCCCACGGGCCCTACCGGTGGGGGTTCAACACACAAGCTGCCCTACCCCTGGGGTTTCAACAGAGGGCTCGGGCCTCAGAAGCTGGCGACTTCCAGGTTGAGCTCGGCGGTGACTTCGGGGTGGAGCTTCACCTGCACCTTGTAGGAGCCGGTGCGGTGGATTTCGGGCACCGTGATGTCGCGGCGATCCACTTCTTTCTTGGTGGCAGCTTCGATCGCTTCGGCCACGTCACCGTTGGTGACGGTGCCAAACAGCACGTCGTCGCCGCCGGTTTGCTTCTTGACCGTGAAGCGGCCGATCGTGTCGAGGGCGGTGCGGAAGGCGATCGCCTCAGCCTTGAGGGCAGCCTGACGCTCCGCCTCCTTAGCGCGGCGCGCTTCCACCTGGCGCAGCACAGCTGCAGTCACGGGCTGGGCCTTGCCGGTGGGAACAAGGAAGTTGCGGGCGTAGCCGGGGGCTACCTCCACCAGATCACCGTTCTTGCCCAGGCTGAGAACGTCTGCGTTGAGGACGACTTGAACGCGCTTAGCCATGGCAAATAAGTAGGAGATTGATCAAGACCCGATCCAACACCCTAAATCAGGGGGTGATCAGGCCTCAGGTCCGCTGAGGCTCAGCAGCTGCGGGCAGGCGTACGTGCTTTGCCAGGCCCAGGAAGCGCATCAGGCGGATGTGCTGCCAGGTGAGATCGATTTGGTGGCCAAAGCCGTGGCGAGCTGAGTGGGGGAAGGCGTGGTGGTTGTTGTGCCAGCCCTCGCCGAAGGTGAGCGCCGCGACCCACCAGTTGTTCTTGGAGCCATCACCGCTGTCGTGGGCAACGCTGCCCCAAAGGTGGGTGGCCGAATTCACCAGCCAGGTGCAGTGGTACACAACGACCAGGCGCAGGGGGATGCCCCAGAGCACCAGGGCCCAGCCACCAGCGCCCGTGGCGGTGCCGATCCAAAACAGCAGGGCGGCTAGGGGCGCCTGCAGCAACAGGAAATTGGTGTTCAACCAGCGGTAGTAGGGATCTTTGGCGATATCGCCGGTGAGCCGGGGCACGGCAGCCATGGCGGGGATGGCCTGGAGCATCCAGGCCATGTGGCTCCACCAGAAGCCCTTCAGGCTGGTGTGGTGATCCACTTCCGTATCGGAAAACTTGTGGTGGTGGCGGTGCAGGCCCACCCAATCGATTGGGCCGTGCTGGCAGCTGAGGGCGCCGCAGGTGGCGAAGAAACGCTCCAGCCACTGGGGCACCCGGAAGGCGCGGTGGCTGAGCATGCGGTGGTAGCCGATCGTCACGCCCAGGCAGGCGGTGACCCAATAGAGCACTAGGAAGCTGGCCAGGGCGGGCACGCTCCAGAACTGGGGCAGCAGGGCAACCAGCGCCAGCACATGGATGACGGCCATGAAGCCGATGGTGACCCAGGGGGTGGTTTTCGACCCCTTGGCGCTAGCGGCCTTGCCATGGCGCGGCCGGTGCAGGGCCTCGGCGCGGCGCTCGCCGCTGACGCCTTGGTTGATGAAGGCGGGCTTGCGGGTGGCAAGGCGCTGGGTGGCTGGTGCGCTGGGACTAACTGGTGCGGCCATAACGGACCGGCTCCGTACTGATCGGTAGAATGGTAGCAATACGGATCCATATCGCGTGGGGTACCGGGAAGATCTCCTATCGGGCCGGGTCGCTTTTGCCCATCTGATCAAGGTGTGGCATGAGCGCAACGGCTGGTCGCACCGGGTGTTGCCGGCCCTGGCTGAGGCCCTCGATCTGGGCCGGGTCCACAACTCCCAGCTCTCGATGCTGCGCAACGGCAAGCTGGCCTCCCCCGGCCCGGAGGTGTTCCTGGCCCTTGGTCGTATAAATCAGCTGCTGGCCCGCGAGGTGCGTGGCGGCAGTCTGGGCGACGGCCTGCGCCAGCGATTGGCCGACAGCCCCGAGCTGGTAGCGGCCCTGGAAACCTCTGCCCTGCCCGTGCAGGACGAGGGCGCTCCGGTGCTGGGGCCCGGCGAACTGCTCGAGGTGTTTGTGGGCCTGCGCCAGCCGCCGGTGGCCTTTGATCTGCGTATAGATGCGGCCGAAGCGGTGCCCTTGAGTGCGGCTTTGGCCCAGCTGTTCACGGCGGGGCGGCCCTGGCGTTTGTGCCGCGAGCCGGTGCTGGCTGCCTATCCGGTCGAGAAGCGGCAGCGGCGGGAGCGGTTTGCCGAGGTGATGGCGGGTCAGCGCGATTTTTCGGCAGCTGAGCTCGACAGCGAACTCCCTGATCTGCGCCGCACCCTGGCTCGGCTGGGGGCGACGGGCGAGGCGGAGCTGGAGCCGGATCAGTTTCTTGAGCTGCTGCGCCAGCAGGCCAAAGCCATGGGCTTAACGGCCACCGGCGCCATGGCAAAACTGGATCTAGCAGCTGCAATTAGGCAGCAGATCCAGGCCCCGCCAGCCAGCCCTCAGGAGGGGTTGTAGCTCGCTTCCCGTACTCGCTTGGCCCAGCCAAGCTTGCGTAGCAGCTTGATGTGCTGCCAGGTGATGTCGAACTCAAACCAGCGCAGGCCGTGGCGCGCTGAGTGGGGGAAGGCGTGGTGGTTGTTGTGCCAGCCCTCGCCGAAGCTCAAGATTGCCACCCACCAGCAATTGCGCGAAAGGTCGGGGGAATTGAAGTTGCGGTAGCCGCAGAAGTGGGTGGCGGAATTCACCAGCCAGGTGACGTGATAGACGATCACCAGGCGCAGGGGGATCGCCCAGAGCACCAGGCCTAAGCCGCCGCCATGGACGCCGGCCAGCTCGCCATACCAATAGAGAGCGACGCCGAGCGGCAGCTGCAGCAGCAGAAACCAGCGATCCAGCCAGCGGTAGAAGGGGTCGCGCTGCAGGTCGCCGGTGAGCCGGCCCACGTGTTGCAGGGCCGGGATTTCGTGCAGCATCCAGTCGCTGTGGGCCCACCACAGGCCCCGGGCCGCGTCGTGGTGGTCGTTGGGTTGGTCGGAATACTTGTGGTGGTGGCGGTGCAGTCCCACCCATTCGATCGGGCCGCTCTGGCAGGCCAGGGCTCCCATCAGCACCAGGAGGTGCTCCAGCCACAGCGGGGCACTGAAGCTGCGGTGGGTCAGCATCCGGTGCAGCCCCAGGGTCACCCCCAGCACGGTGGTCCAATAGAGCACCGCCAGCACCACCACGGCCTGCCAGCTCCAGAAGCGCGGCAGCAGGGCAAACACCGCCCCCACGTGCATCACCAGCATGAAGCTGGTGGTGCCACCCTTGAATTTGCGCTGGCGGCCCGGCAGGGGTTGGCGCCTTTCGGATACGGCTGCGCGGATGCGCTGATCCTCAAGCGCGCTGGGTGTGGCCGCACCCAAAACTTGGGCCGAATCGGTGCTGACTACCAAGGAACTCTCCGGGTGGTGCTCGCCCGAATCAGGCCTGGGCAGCGGCGGAAATCTAGCTAGGCGTCGCCCGGCAACATGGGACTCCCTGAGGGCTAGGCAGATGGTGGATGCAGCGGAGGCCTTGGCCCGTCAGGCCGCCGAGCGGGTGGCCGCTGCAGTGGCCTCAACCGCCGCTGCCGCCGCCCACCACACCAGCCAGGTGCAGCCGCGGCTGGCCCGGGTGCTCGAGGCTTTCGCCGCCGAGCGACTCGGCAGCCAGCACTTCGCTTCGGTGAGCGGCTACGGCCATGGCGATCAGGGCCGGGAGCTGCTGGATCGGGTGTTTGCCCGGGTGCTGCAGGCCGAGGCGGCGGCCGTGCGGCTGCAATTTGTCAGTGGTACCCACGCCATAGCAGCGGCGTTATTTGGTGTGCTGCGCCCCGGCGACCGCCTGCTCGCCCTCACCGGCCGCCCCTACGACACCCTCGAAGAGGTGATTGGCATCCGCGGCAGCGGCCAGGGCTCCCTGGCGGAATTCGGCATCGCCTACGCCGAGCTGGCGCTCACCGCCGCCGGCCATGTCGATTTCGACGGCCTGGAGGACGCCCTGGCTATTCCTACCCGCATGGTGCTGATCCAGCGCAGTTGCGGCTACAGCTGGCGGCCGTCCCTGTCGGTGGCCCAGATCGGCCTGCTCTGCGAGCGGGTGAAAGCGCTCCAGCCCGGCTGCGTGGTGTTTGTCGACAACTGCTATGGCGAGCTGGTGGAGGCCCAGGAGCCCACGGCGGTGGGGGCCGATCTGATTGCCGGTTCCTTGATCAAAAACCTCGGCGGCACCATCGCCCCCACCGGCGGCTACGTGGCCGGCCGGGCTGAGTTGGTGGAGCAGGCCTGCTGCCGGCTCACGGCGCCGGGCATCGGCGGCGAGGGGGGCACCAGCTTCGACCTCAACCGCCTGCTGGCCCAGGGACTTTTCCTGGCTCCCCAGATGGTGGCTGAGGCCCTGATCTGCAGCGAGCTGGTGGCGGCGGTCTTCTCGGATCTGGGCTACGCGGTGCAGCCCCTGCCCGCTGCCCCCCGCAGCGACGTAATCCAGGCGGTGCGGCTCGGCGATCCCGAGCGGCTCAAAACCGTTTGCCGCGCCTTCCAGGCCGCATCACCGGTGGGCGCCTACCTCGATCCGGTGCCGGCGCCGATGCCCGGCTACGCCAGTGCCCTGGTGATGGCGGGCGGCACCTTCATCGACGGCAGCACCAGCGAGTTTTCCGCCGATGCGCCGCTGCGGGAGCCCTACGTGCTGTTTGCCCAGGGCGGCACCCACCGCGCCCATGCCCAGATCGCCCTGGAGCGGGCTCTGGTGGCACTGGCTCAGGCAGGTCACCAGGTTTGATTACGCCGATCTCACCGCTGTTTAACGCTTCATTCCCGACAGAATGACGCGTACTTGGTGATCTGCAATGGCGCTCCCCATCCCCGGTGATTGCCGCTACGCCGACAGCCACGAGTACGTGCGCCCTGAGGGCGAGAGGCTGCGGCTGGGCCTGAGTGCCTTCGCCGTCGACCAGCTCGGCGACATCGTGTTTGTGGAGCTGCCCGCAGTGGGCGCCAGCCTTGTTCAGGGCGCCAGTTTTGGCAGCGTCGAATCGGTGAAGGCGGTGGAAGATCTGCTGGCGCCCGTGAGCGGTGTGGTGCTGGCCCGCAATGAGGCGGTGCTAGCTAGCCCGGAGGAGCTGCAGAACGATCCCTACGGCGAGGGTTGGCTGCTGGTGCTCCAGCCAGCTGATCCGGCCCAGCTCGCTGGACTGCTGGATGCGGCCACCTACTCCGCCAAGGTGCAGGGCGCCTGATGGGCACTGCGGACGCACCAGCCCTCTCCTTTATTGGGCGCCACATCGGTCCGAGCGCCGCTGAGCAGCAGCGGATGTTGGCGGAACTCGGAGCGTCCAGCCTCGAGGCCCTGGCCGCCCAGGTGGTGCCCGCCGATTTGCTGCTAGATCCGGCGGCCTCGGCTGCGGGTTTGCCCGAGCCCTGCAGTGAGGCCCAGGCCCTGGCTGAACTTGCCGAGATCGCTGCGGCCAACCAGCTGCAACGCAGCTTGATCGGCCAGGGCTACAACGGCACCGCCACGCCGGCGCTGATCCAGCGCCAGGTGTTTGAAAACCCCGCCTGGTACACCGCCTACACCCCCTATCAGGCCGAAATTGCCCAGGGCCGGCTTGAGGCCCTGCTGAATTTTCAGACCCTGATCAGCGAGCTCACCGGCCTGCCGATCGCCAATGCCTCCTTATTAGATGAGGCCACCGCCGCCGCTGAGGCCATGGCCATGGCTAGCGCTGTCTGCAAGCGCCCCGGGGCCGGCCGCTTTCTGGTGGATCGGGCCGTGTTCCCCCAGACCCTGGCGGTGCTGCAAACCCGGGCCGAGCCCCTGGGTATCCAGCTCGAGCTGGTGGCAGCCGAGTCGCTGGCTGCAGCCCCCCTGCCAGCGGATGCTTTTGGTTTGTTGATCCAGCTGCCTGGCCGCCAGGGCCGGCTCTGGGATCCCAGCGAGCTGCTTTCTAGCGCCCGCCAGGCCGGGGTGATCACGGCTGTGGCGATCGATCCCCTGGCCCAGGTGCTGCTGGAGCCGGTGGGCCACCTCGGCGCTGATATCGCCGTCGGCAGTGCCCAGCGCCTGGGGGTGCCGCTGGGTTTTGGTGGTCCCCATGCCGCTTTTTTTGCCACGGGCGAGCAGTTCAAGCGCCAGATCCCCGGCCGCCTGGTGGGGCGCTCGCTGGATGCGGCAGGCCAGCCGGCCCTGCGCCTGGCCCTGCAGACCCGCGAACAACACATCCGCCGCGACAAGGCCACCAGCAACATCTGCACTGCCCAGGTGCTGCTGGCAGTGATGGCTGGCTTTTATGCGGTGCACCATGGCCCCGATGGTCTGGAGGCGATCGCCCGGCGCTTGATCAGCCTGCGCGCGGCCCTTGTGGCTGGATTGGAGGCCCTCGCTCTGCCGGTCTTGCCGGGCCAGGGTTTTGACACTGTGTGGCTGCCCCTGCCGCCGGATCAGGCCGAGGTGCTGGTGGCCGCTGCCCTGGCGGCTGGCTTCAACCTGCACCAGGCAGAAGATGGCGTTGGCATCAGCCTTGATGAGCTGAGCAGCGCCGAGGAGCTGGAGCGGCTGCTGCGGGCGCTGGCTGGGTGCGCTGAGCCCTGGCGGGAGCTGGGCAAAAGCCCGCCTGCTGGCCCGGCCATGCCCCTGCGCCAGCAGCCTTGGTTGCGGCAGAGCGTCTTCCATCGCTACCGCAGTGAAACCGAGCTTTTGCGCTACATCCAGCGCCTTTCAGCTAAGGATTTATCGCTGGTGCACGGGATGATCCCGCTGGGTAGCTGCACCATGAAGCTCAATGCCGCCGCCGAGCTGGCGCCGGTGAGCTGGCCGGCCTTCAGCCAGCTGCACCCCTTCGCTCCGGCTGGGCAGGCCGCCGGGTACCAGCTTCTGGCGGCGGATCTGGAGCGCTGGCTGGCGCTGATCACCGGTTTTGCCGGCGTGTCGCTGCAGCCCAATGCCGGCTCCCAGGGGGAATATGCCGGCCTGCTGGCGATCCGGGCCTGGCACCGCAGCCAAGGGGACGCCCATCGCACCGTTTGCTTGATTCCCACCAGTGCCCACGGCACAAACCCAGCCAGCGCCGTGATGGCCGGCCTGCAGGTGGTGGCGGTGGCCTGCGATGAGGCCGGCAACATTGATCTCGCCGACCTGGAGGCCAAGGCCGCTGCCCACGCCGAGCAGCTGGCGGCGCTGATGGTCACCTATCCCTCCACCCACGGCGTGTTTGAGCCGGCTATTCGCCGTATCTGCGAGCTGGTGCACGCCCGCGGCGGCCAGGTTTACCTCGATGGCGCCAACCTCAACGCCCAGGTGGGCCTGTGCAAGCCGGGTCTCTATGGCGCCGATGTCTGCCACCTCAACCTGCACAAGACCTTCTGCATTCCCCACGGCGGAGGCGGCCCCGGCGTGGGCCCGATTGCGGTGGCATCCCACCTACTGCCCTTCTTGCCGGGTGCCGCCGGGGTTGGGGGCGGAGGGGTGGGGCCCGTGGCTGCGGCACCCCTGGGCAGTGCTTCGATTCTGGCAATCAGCTGGATGTATATCCGCATGATGGGCGGCGCGGGCCTGCGCCAGGCCAGCCAGGTGGCCCTGCTGGCCGCCAACCTGCTGGCCGAGCGCCTGGAGCCCCATTTTCCCGTGCTTTACCGGGGCGCTGGCGGGCGCGTGGCCCACGAGTGCATTCTCGATCTGCGGCCGCTCAAGCGCAGCTGCGGCCTGGAGGTCGATGATCTGGCCAAGCGCCTGATGGACTACGGCTTCCATGCCCCCACGGTGAGCTGGCCAGTGGCGGGCACGGTGATGGTGGAACCCACGGAAAGCGAGTCGCTCGCTGAGCTCGATCGCTTCTGCGCGGCCATGGTGGCGATCCGCCAGGAGGCCGCGGCGCTGGAGGCCGGCAGCGCCGATCCCCTCAATAACCCCCTCAAGCGATCCCCCCACACTCTGGCTGCCGTGACTGCTGATCACTGGGATCGGCCCTATACCCGCCAGCAGGCTGCTTTTCCGGCGGGTGAGGATCAGCGCTTGGCGAAGTTTTGGCCGGCGGTGGCCCGGATCGACAACGCCTACGGCGATCGCAACCTGGTGTGCACCTGCCCGAGCATGGAGGAGCTGGCAGAGCAGGAACTGGCCCAAGTGGTACCAGCTGCCACTGTTCATTAGTGCCGTCATGGCGCAAACTGTGCGAGCTCGACGCCTGCTAACAGGCACAATCAGCGCTTAAGCCATTCATTCTCGGCACCATGAAGGGCAGCAACGACGGAACTGATAAAGGAACGGGCCAGGTGCTGCGGGTCGAGGGCACCAACGTAGTGCGTGTTCCTTTTGGTGTGCGTCGCTCCCGCCGCCCCCGTCCCCAGCGCCCCGATCACTGGGCCACCCTGGTGCTGCCTTTTCACATCCACCACGATCCAACGCCACCTCCCCAGGCAGCTTGAAGTCGGGTTTGGCTAAATCAAGCCGCTTAAATTGCTTCGCCCAAGCGCCAATCAACTAGGGCTTTGACGTCAGCTAGGGAGCTGGCCGGTGCCCGAAATGGCAGCAGATGCATGGGACTTCTCTCGGGGCGCACCAGCCAGGTGAAATCGGCCTGGGGGATCAGCACGAACCCCCGATAACGCACCGTTGCCCGCACCCCGAGGGGATAGTTGCTAGTTGAGGCGATAGCGGTGCTGGCGCTGGCCATTCTTGGGGTCAAAACTGCAGCTATTGCAGCGGGCTGGCGGCAAATTCGCGGCCGTTTACTGAATTACTTTGGGATTGCCTTTACGCCCTGCAAAAGGTCTGCGCAGATCTAAGCCCAGACCCTAAAACACCTTTGCTTTACTGGGTTTTTGCTCTGGGCTTTTCGGCGTAGCAATTGGTTGAGATAGTGTTCTGGGCTACAAAAATTGCAGCCCAGTTGGGGTATCAAACACCCAGAAGTTGGGGCTCCCGGTAGGGCACGAAACTGGCCTTGCGGGCGCCGCAGATCGGGCAACGCCAGTCGTCGGGGATCGCCTCAAAGGGGGTGCCCGGAGCGATGCCGGAATCGGGGTCGCCTGCTGTGGGGTCGTAAATCATCGAGCACAGTTTGCAGATCCACTTGCCCGCTACGGGCTCATCTGCCTCTCCGGCCACCCCCTTGCCCTCCAGGGCTTCGAGGGCGATGCCATATCGCTCGGCGTGGTGCTGCTCGATCGGCGTCAGCAGGCCGAAGTTTTTGGCGGCGGTGCGAAAAATGCCGGCGTGCTGCTGTGATTCGTCGATCTGCTCCTGGAATTCAGCTGCGGCTTCGCCATCGCGATCGGTGCGGGCCTGGGCGGCAAACTCCGGATACATGGTCGTGTATTCGTATGTTTCGCCCTCGATCGCCAGCTCCAGGCAGCGGCTGAGCAGGGCCTGCTTCTGCTCGCCGGAGAGGTTGGCGGGATCGTCGATGACGAGTTCGGGATGGAGCAGACGGAAGTGGGCGAAGGCGTGCTCGGTTTCCTGGGCGGCGGTGTCGCGAAACAGCTTGGCCAGCTCGGGGTTGCCGACCTGCTTGGCCACCTCCGCGAAAAATAGGTATTTGCGATTGGCCATGCTCTCGCCGCCAAAAGCGGCTTCAAGATTGGCCTTGGTGCTGGGCTTGGCGATATCCATGGCTTGGCAGGTGTTGGGAAAGACGGAGAGTTTAGCTTGTCCGAAGTCGAAACGACTATGAGTTAGCTGTGTTTGCGTGGCTTTATGGCTCCGTGGCCCCGGGCTTTGCGGCTCTCAGTAGTTGGCGCCGCTGCGGCGCTGGTGCACGGCCGTGGTGGCGCTGGCGTCGAGCACGCCGCCCTGGCTCACCTGGGCATACAGCAGCCAGTGGTCGCCGCATTCCATGCGCTGCTGCACCGTGGCCTCCAGCCAGGCCAGGGCCTCCGGTATAAGCGGTTGGCCGCTGGGGCTGTGCTCCAGCTCCAGGCCGGCGAAGCGGTCGGCGCCTGGGGCAAACGGCTGCAAAAACTGCTTCATCGGACCGGTTTCACGCCCTGCGGCCAGCACGTTGAGAGCAAAGCGATCGCCGACGTGCAGCAGGGCCTCCACCGCCCGGTCTTTCGCTACGGCCACAGTGAAGCCAGGCGGCGAGAAGCTGGCCTGGCTCACCCAGCTGGCCACCATGGCGCTGCTGAGGCGGTTGCCGCCCTCCCCTTTGCTGGTGGTGAGTACGCAAAGGGAGCCCACCACCCGGCCCAGGGCCTGCACGGCCGGGTTGCTGCGGCTCTCGCTGAGTCCGCCACTAGCGCTTCGGCGCTGCACCTTGCGCTGTTCGCTTTGCAGTTGGCGGCCCAGGGCGGTGCCGGTTTCCTCGATGGCTTTGAGGCTGGCCGCATCGGGGCTGAACTTCACCTTTATCGGTTCAAAGGCGAACTGGAAGCCGCCATCGCGCAGCTTGCTCTCCAGCAGATCCAGGGCTTCACCGCTCCAGCCAAAGCTGCCAAAGACCCCAACCGGCTTGCTGCGGTCGCCCTCAGCTAGCACCGTGCCCAGGGCTGACACGATCGGTGTGGGGGCATGGCCGCCGAGGGTGGGAGAGCCGATCAAGATCGCATCGCAGCTGCGGATCGCCGCCAGCAGCTGCTCGGGTGGCGTGAACTCGCAGTTGATGCTCTCCACCCGCACGCCGGTGCGGGCGACCCCCTGGGCGAGGGCATCGGCGATGGCGGCCGTGTTGCCGTAGGCGCTGGCAAACAGCAGTGCCACCGATAGGCGCGCCCGCTCCTGGGTTGCGCCCCAGCGGTGGTAGTCGTTGAGGAGGCTGCGCCAGCTCTCGCTGATCGCCGGCCCGTGGCCGGGCGCAATGGTGCGGATGTCGAGGGCTTCGAGCCGCTCCACCACCGACTCCACCTGGCGCGCCATCGGTGCCATCAGGCAGTCGTAGAAGTAGCGGCGGTCTTCCTCACTGCTGCTGCGGTTGGCCTCAGCGAAGCTTTCGCTGCAGAGGTGGGCCGCGAAAAATTTGCCACTCATCAGCAGGCCGCTGGTCTCCTCGAAGGCCATCAGCGCCCCGGGCCAGCGGGGGGTGGGGGTGGGAATCAGGCGCAGCACGTGGCCATCGACGAGGTTGCGGCTGGCCTCCTGCTTCACCACATCGATCCGAGGCAGCGCTGGGATCGGCTCGGGGGTTGTCTCGCTGCCGGGGGAGACCGGTTTCTGCAGGTTCCAAAGCTCTTCGAGCAGCTTGGCGCCGGCGTTGGAGCTCACCAGTAGCAGGTTGGGCCAGCGGGCCGCCAGTTGGTGCAACAGGGCTACCCGATTGGGGTTGACGTGACCCACCACCACCTTCAAGGCGGCCTCGGCCGGCACCAGCTTCGCCAGCTCCGCCAGGAAGGGCTCGGCAAAGGAGGCCCCGGGGGGATGGACCAGTAGGGGCACCTCCTGGAACAGGAAGCTGTTGGCGGTGGTGCCGCGCTCCAGGCCGTATTCCACCTCGAAGCGCAGCCGGTTGGGGCTAAGTCCCTTGAGGCAGATCAGCCCCGGCTCGATGGGGAGCTGGATAACGCGTCGGCTGTTGCCGCGCTCGGCAGGGCTGCCCATCAGTAGTGGTTCCCGACTTTGCGGTGGTGCACGGCGGTGCTGGCTTCGGTGTCGGCCACGTTCCCCTGCTCCACCTCGGCGTAGATGATCCAGTGGTCGGGGCCTTCGAGGCGTTGCACCACGCGGCAGCCCAGGTAGGCCAGGGCATCACCGAGCACCGGGCCGCCCGTGGCGGCGCCCTCGAGGGTGCTTACCCCGGCGAAGCGGTCGGCGCCGGGCGGGAAGCGCTTGAGGAAATGGCGCAGCAGCTCCTGGTGGTTGTCCTCCCGCAGGATGTTGAGCACGAAGCGATCGTCTACCTGCAGCAGCGCCTCAATGGCCCGGTCTTTGGCTACCGCCACCGTGAGGCCGGGGGGCTCGAAACTTGCCTGGCTCACCCAGCTGGCCACCATCGCTGAGCTGCGCGTGCCCTCCGGTGTCTCCTGCCGCGCCGTCACCACATACAACCCCCCGGATAGGCGACCCAGAGCCTTGTCGAGATCGGCATCGAGAGACTTCATCGCGGCGATTGTCTTCTCCTTGGTGAGCAGCTGGCCTAGGTCGGTGCCGGCTTCCTCGCAGCGCTGATAGTCGTTGCCGCCAGGTACCTGGCGCACCCGCAGCGGTTCAAAGGCGGTCTTCTGGCCGAGGCTGCGCAGCTGGCTGGCCACGGTGTCGATCGGCTCGTCGTTGCCGCCGAAGGCGTCGTAGCTGCCCACCCACTGCTTCGGCTTGAGGGCCGCTAACAAGGTGCCGATCGAAGCTTGCAGCTCGGCATCGGGCCGGGCTGGCCAGGTGGGTACCACCACGGCACTGGCTTCACCGATCAGGGCACTGAGCTCCTGGGCGTCGGTGGCGCGCAGATCCACCAGCTGTACAGCGGCGCCGGCCTTGCCGATGCCGCGGGCAATCGCCTGGCTGAGGCGGTCGCAGAAGCCGTATTGGCTCAGATAGCAAACGGCTGCATAGTTTTCGCCCGTGCTGCGCTCACTGCTCCAGGTTCGGTAGTCATCCAGCCAGAGGCCGAGATGGTGGCGCAGCAAGGGCCCATGACCCACCGCCACCGTGGTGATCTCGGGCAACCCATCCATGCGCTTCAACGCCTGCAGCACGCTGCGGGCGTTGGGGCCCATCAGGCAGTCGTAATAGAAGCGGAAGTCGGGGGCTATGGCGCCGGGATCGGTGTCGAACAGCTCCTTGGAGCAGTAGTGCAGGCCGAAGGCATCGCAGGTGTAGAGGATGCCGGTGCCGTGGTCGAAGGAAAAGATCGTGTCGGGCCAGTGCAGGTTTGGAGCGCTGAGAAACTCGAAGCGGTGGGCCACGCCACTGGTCGGGTTGGTGCCCAGATCGAGCTCTTCGCCGCTTTTTACCGCCCGGCTTTTGAAGGGCCGGTGCACCTGATTCTCAAGAAACTGGATCGCAACCTTGGAGCCCACGATCTCGATCTCGGGGTTGAGGTCGAGCAGGTGGCCTATCAGTCCCGAGTGGTCGGGCTCGGTGTGGCTCACGATCAGGTGATCGATTGCTTTGGGGTCGATCAGCTCCCGCAGCAGCGGCAGCCAGCTGCCTTCAAATTTGAGGTGGCTGGTATCGATCAGGGCGGTGCGCTCGCCCCGCACCAGGAAGCTGTTGTAGGTGGTGCCGTTGCGCAGGCCAAACTCAATATCAAAGCGGCTGCGGTCCCAGTCGAGCGAGCGGATCGTGGTGGTGTCCGGGCCGATCGGCTCGCATTGCAGGCTGAGCCGGGCTGCGGTTGCGACGGCACCAACCATGGATCGATCCGCGATTTTCCTAACTGTAGGAAGCCCGCCGACAAAAAAGGCCCGGCGGGTGGGCCGGGCCTGGGAGGGTTCTCTTCTCTCTCGTGTCCGCTCGGCCCTGATCAGCCCTCCACCTGCACCTGCACGGTGGTGAGGTTCTGGGCCTTAGGTGCCGTCACGGTGAGTAGGCCGTCGCGGTAGTGGGCTTGCAGGCTTTCGCGATTGATGCCACCGGGAAAGCGGAAGCTGCGGCTCCAGGTGCCGTAGCGGAATTCGCTGATCAAGGAGGCCTGTTTGGCGACCGGGGAAGAGGCATCGGGGCTCGGCTGACGGCGCTCGGCGTTGATCACCAGGCTGCGGTCGGTGGCCTTGACGTCGATCGAGGTCTTATCGACACCGGGAAGCTCCAGGGCGATTACGTAGGCGTCGTCGGTTTCGTGCACCTCGGCGGCCGGCACTCGCTCGGCGGCGGGACGCTCGGCAGCGCGCAGTTGTTGCTCGAGTAACTCGAAGGGGTGTTGGTGCAGGGTGAGCATCGGATGTTCTCCGGGACACAGCCAATGTGCTGCGGCCAGCCGGGCGACGGCAGGGGGTAGACCGCCCGTTTTGGTTCGGCCCTTACGGCCCCGTTCGGTTGGCACCACTGGCAGGTAGGGGCAACCGGCAGCGCTGCTTTAAGGCGGCGATCACCCGGCCGATGGCGTCGGGATGGCCCTGCACGCTGAAGGCTTCCCGCTCCAGTTGCCGGTTGCCGTGGTGGTAGCGGGTGGTGAGGATGCCGCTGATCTCCTGCTCCACCACCGGGTTGAGCCGCACGCTCCAGCCCAAGGGCTGGAGCACGCCGGTGGGACAGCTCTGGGCTGCGTGAATGGCCTCATGCAGGAACACCTGCCGGCCTATGCCCAGATCGAAGGCCACCGGCGCGATCCAGAGGGTGCGCGTTTTGGCTTGGAACAGCCCGTAGGCGCCGCGTACTGGCGGCGGGGCCAGCCGCACCTGAAAACCCCGTTGCTGCAGGGTTGTGAGCAGGGGCCGCAGCTCGGCGGGCAGTTGGGGCGGCGGCGCTGGGATGGTGGCGATCACAACAGCCACCAGCGGCTGAAGCGGGCGGCCTGGCCGCAGGGCTGACCTGAGCTATCGCGCAGGGTCCAGAGGCGGGCGGCTTCGATGGCAAAGCGGCGGCCGCGGCTGTCGATGCGGATGCCCCGGTAGCCCGAGATCGCTTCTTTGGCTTGGGCTGTCACCAACGCCTGGCGGCGGCTGGCCCGCTCGGCGGGCTCGGCGGTGAGCCGAGACGGCATGCCCACCAGCTCGGCCCAGGGGCGCTGCCATAGGCGCAGGGCCGCCCGGTTGGCATAGATCAGCCTTGGCCCTGGCTCGCTGCTGGGATCGGCGCCGTCATGGGCCAGCAGCACCAGCTCGGCGGCAAACAGCTCCTGGGCCACCAGCTGGGGCGAGGCGTCGGCGGCTAGGCCGGCGATCAGGGGGGTGCCGAAGGCGCGCTGGTAATTGCTGAGCAGGCACAGGGCCAGGCTTTGGGCCGCCGGCGTCAGCCAGGGGGGCGGACTGATGAGCTCAGCTTTCATCGCCGTTGGCCGGGCCCATGGCCTTGGCCATGGCCAGGGCCGCCAGCTGCTGGCCGTGGGCCTTGAGGTGCTCCAGGAAGTGGAGATTGGCCTCGGGGAAGCGGGGTTCTTCTGCCAGGGGCAGGGGACCGGCGGCATCGAGGCCGGTGTCGCCCTCCAGGGCTGGTGTGATCACGACCAGATCCGAATCGAGGGCTGCGCCATAGCGCCACCAGCGGTTTGGGTCCTTGATGGCTGGATGCACCGGCTGCAGCGCCACTGCGGCGACCGGCTGGGAGCCCTGTTTGGCTGCAGCCTGCCTGGCCTGTTTTGCCAGCGCCTTGCGCCGCCGCTTGGCCAGGTCGGCCAGCAGCTGGGCCCGGGTGCGGCCGCGCAGCTGGAACAACACGAAGGGGTCTTCGCTGAAGCGATCGCCCATCAGGTAGTAAACAGCGCTGACGTGCTTGCAGGGGTTGGCCTTATCGGGGCAGCTGCACTCGCTGCGCACCTCCTGCAACTTGAACGGAAACAGGCGCTTGCCGCTGGCCGCGAAGGCGCGCTCGATGTCCTGGGGCATGACGCCGGCCAGCAGCTGGGCCGACCAGCGCGCCTTCTGGGTGAGGGCGTCGAGCACGTAGTTCCAGTCGTCGTCCTGGAGCACGTCGAGCCAGAGCTTCACCTTGTAGGGCTCCTCGTCGGTGCCCTGCACCCGGGCATGCACTCGCCGCCCCTCAAAGCGGATCGAGGTGACATTGCCGCTGCGGGCATACTCCCAGGCGCGCTCCAGGCGCTTTTTGAAGCGGTAGGAGTTGATCAGCTCCATCCACTGCTCCACCCACCAGGGCTGCTGGGCCAGGCCCTGGTCGCCGAGCTGGGTGTTGATGGCGCTGGCGTAGGTGGTGGGGGTGAGGGTCATGGCATTAATCCTCTTCGCTCAGGGCCACTAGATCTTTGAGCTGGCCCACATCAAAGCCGCCGAGCCATTCTTCACCGGAGCCGACGATCTCAGCGGCCAGCTTTGATTTCTCCTTGATCATGCGGTCGATCTTTTCTTCCACTGAGCCGCTGGTGATGAACTTGTGCACAAGCACCCGATTTTGCTGGCCGATCCGATAAGCCCGGTCGGTGGCCTGGTTTTCCACGGCCGGGTTCCACCAGCGGTCGATGTGGAAGACGTGGCTGGCTCGGGTGAGGTTGAGGCCGACACCGCCAGCTTTGAGCGACAGCAAAAACAGCTGGGGGCCGCGGGGGTCGTCCTGGAAGCGATCGACCATGGCCTGGCGTTCGGTTTTGCTGGTGCTGCCGTATAGGAACGGCACCTCCTGGCGCCATTTGTGCTCCAGGTGGGCCTTGAGCAGCAGCCCCCATTCGGCGAACTGGGTGAACAGCAACGCCCGGTCGCCCGCCTCGATCACCTCCTCGAGAATCTCTTCGAGCCGCTGCAACTTGGCGCTGCGGCTGCTGAAGCTGCCGTTGCCGCTGGCCAGCACGGCCTCGGCGTTTTCCTTCAGGGCCAGGGCCGGGTGGTTGCATATCTGCTTGAGCTTGGTGAGCAGGGCCAGCACCTGGCCGTGCTTCTGGCCCAGCGGTGCCCGGGCGATGGCATCGAGGCTCTCGTCGACTGTTTTGTTGTATAGCTTCTTCTGCTCTGGAGCCAGGCCCACCCATTCGTTGAGCTCCACCTTCTCCGGCAGGTCGGAAATGATCGACTTGTCGGTTTTGAGGCGCCGCAGGATGAACGGCCCCACCCGGCTTTTGAGATCCCGCAGCGACGACATGTCGCCGTAGCGCTCGATCGGCAGCCGGTAGCGCTGGCGGAAGAAGGGTTCATCGCCGAGCACCTTGGGGTTGAGGAAATCCATCAGCGCCCACAGCTCGCTGACGCGGTTTTCCACCGGCGTACCGGTGAGGGCAATCCGGAAGCGGCTGCCCCCTTTGCCGCCACGGCTTGGGCGGGCCAGGTCCCGGGCCGCTTGGCTTTGTTTGGCTGTGTGGTTTTTGATCGCCTGGGCTTCGTCGATCACTACCCCCTGCCAGTCGATGCTCTCGAGCAGCTCGCTGTCGCGCTGCAGCAGGCCGTAGCTGGTGAGTACCAGATCCACGCCTTTGAGGGCTTTCTTTAGGGCCTCGGGGCTGGAGGGCCGGCGCGGGCCGTAGTGCTCCCGCACGCCCAGATCGGGGGTGAATCCGTGGGCTTCGCGCTTCCAGTTGGTGAGCACTGAGGTGGGGGCCACCAGCAGCACCGGTCGTTTGAGCTCGTCTTCGGCCTTGAGGTGCTGCAGGAAGGCCAGCAGCTGGATCGTTTTGCCCAGGCCCATGTCGTCGGCTAGGCAG
Organism: Cyanobium sp. Maggiore-St4-Cus; assembly: GCF_024345615.1. NCBI lineage: Bacteria > Bacillati > Cyanobacteriota > Cyanophyceae > Synechococcales > Prochlorococcaceae > Cyanobium > Cyanobium sp. Maggiore-St4-Cus. Next base: position 58,825 of record NZ_JAGQBL010000004.1, on the reverse strand, counting down.
GCGCCTTGGTCGAAACGGTGCAGGAAGGCCAGCCAGCCCAGGCCCCGCTCCTGATAGGGCCGCAGCTGGCCGGAGAAGCCAGGTGGGGCGGGCAGGGGGTCGGGTGCTTTCTGCTGGTGGTACTGCTCCAGCACGGCCTGCAGCCGCGGGCCGGCATCGAAGCGATGCACAGGCAGCCGGTGGAAGGTGTCGCCTTCGCTTGCGGTGAGCCGTAGGGCGTCGTCGAGGCTCAGGCCCGGATCGGCGCCGCTGAATTTCTTGGCGTTCTTGAGATCGAGGGGCCGCAGCTCGATCCAGGCCCCCTTGTGCTGCACCAGGGGGCTGCGTTTGGTCTCCAGGCGATCCAGGTCCCGCAGGGTCAGGGTGACCCCGCCGATCATGAATTCCCATTCCCAGGTGAGCGTTTCGCCCAAGGTGAAGCCGCGTGATTTCTCAGGCAGCTCGGCCTTGATCGACAGGCCCAACCGGCTGGCCAGGCCCCCTGCGAGGCTGGCCGGCAGCACCACACCCACGCCCACATCGCGCAGCTGGTGGGCGCCGGTGCGCACCAGCACAAACGCCTCGGCTGGCGTGAGCTGCATCGTTTCCGGGGTGGCCGAATCCAGCCCCCGCACGATCGGTTCAAACACCGTCAGGGCCCGGCCCATGCCCTCGAGCAGCAGCTCGCTCGGTTGGGGCACGGCCACTTCGCCCATTTGCAGGCCCCGATCGCCGGCGGCCCAGACGGCGGCGGCTGGCACCCGCAGGCTCGGGTCGGCTTCCGCCTGCAGCCCGAAGCGCAGCTCCCACAGCTCCTCGCCCTCGGCTGGGGTGAACAGCTCCAGGCAGGTGCGGGCTGGTTCCACCTTGCCCGCCACCCCTTCACGCCAGTGGTGGGTGGCGATGCTGAGACGCTCCAGCTCCTCCTCGCCCAGGCTGAGGCTGCCATCGCCTTTGCCCAGGGCCTTCTGCCAGGCCGCCAGCAAGGGATCGAGCCCGCCTGCGCTGGCACTGAAGCCCACCCGCAGCTGGCCATCGAGCAGGGCTTCCAGCAGGCTCGCCACCCGCAGGCGCCCGCTGCCGGGACGGCGGCAGGCTAGGGAGGGGTCGCCGCTGGGGCCGGCGGCCAGGGCGCAGGTGGCCACCTGGGGCAGGCCGCTGGCCAGGTCTTCGAGGCGGCGGCGGTCGTCTTCGCGGTTGAGCAGGGGCAGCCAGCGGGCCTTGCCCTCGGCGATCTGGGGCAGCCAGCGGCCGCGGGCGATCAGGCTTAGGGCCCAGCGCTGTAGGTGACTCCACCAGCGCAGCTCATCGGCCATCTCCGGGTGCTCACCCGCCAGGGGTATCTGGCTGAGCCATTCGCCCGCGTTGGCAGCATCGAGGGCCCAGCCCTCCACCTGCCAGGGCCACCATTCGAGCTGTTTGGGAATCGGTTCGCCGGCCTGCAGGGGCAGGCCGCTCCAGGTGCTGGCACTGGTGCGGCGGCCCTTGGCCGCCTGGTTGCGGCTGGGCAGGGTCAGGGTGGCCCGGGCTGGGCGCAGGGCCTCCGACCACAGCCCGTTGTCGTCGAGCCAGGTGGCCAGGTCGTCTTCGTTGAGGGCCAGTGGGTGCTCAGGGGCCTCCAGCTTCGGCACGGCAGGGGTCGCCACCCGCCAGGTGTCGGCCCACAGGAATAGGCGGCCGCCCGAACCCTCGGGGGGAAACAGCCAGGTGGCGTGCAGCAGGCTCATGAACCCGGCCTTACGGCCGTCGGGCGGGCAGGAGGCGTGGGGCCAAGCGCTGCGCTGAATGCAGCACCAAGGCACTGCCGATCAGCGGCAGCCAGAGCGGCAGCCACCCGCGGATCAGCGCCATCATCACAGCTGGTAGGCCCGATGCCAGCTCTAGGGGGCTACCGAGGCTGCGAATTCCACACACCGCGCCCACCAATCCCGCCTGTAGGTGGCTGTCGTCGGGGTCGACCCGCTGCAGGTGAAAGGCCAGCAGACCATAAAAAAAGCCGCAGCCCGCTGAGCGCAGGGCTGGATCCAGGCCTGCGCCCAGCAGCTCTGGCAAGCCCGCCACGGCACCGGCGGCCAGGGCCCAACCGATCGAGCGGAGCCTTAGATCCGCTCGACTGATCGCAGTTGTCTGGAGGCTGCTCAAGCCTGGTGCTTTGGTATCAGCCAGAAATCATGCCTGCTTTGCTGGGCAGGTGGCAGTGGGTTTGATATGTGGTCAGGCTATGTACAACTTCCACCTAGCCCTGCAAAAGGTCTAGCTAAGCAGGACCATTTGGAATGCCAAGTCATTTCTCACGAAGGGCGGAAAGGTTGGTCATGGCGTAATACTCTGCTTTATGACTTTAAGTCTCGCCGAGGCGACCAGGCGCGGCATGTACTTTGCGGCAGCGGTAAAGGCAGCTGTGTTTTGCATGAGTCCCTTGACGTGGCTGCATCCTCCTTTCAGAACGGCGGGAAGCCCTTAACCCCACGGCTTTCACTAGATGCCGGCCCAGTCAGAAGAGATGAATCTCACGGTAAATCGGATCGTTAATTTTTGTCAAATAGTTTGCATATCATCCATGGCTGTTTCGGAAATTCGTCCTGAAATGATTTTATTCTTGTTGCCAGGGAAGATTATGTTTCCTTTCGGCTCTGATTATTCGGCGCAAGGACCATGAATATCTTTAATTCTGTGTCTGAGCGGCAGGTTCGGCTTTTTCGCTGGGGCTTGGTGGCTGGATGGCTTTTGCTGATTCTTTCCCTGCTGATCTCGCCCTGGTATTCCCTAGAGCTCCATCGCTGGGCCGGAGGCATGGTTCCTTGTGCCCCAGGGCTTTCCTGCGAACTTCATCGACATGATGGCAACCGGATCTTCTGGGGTCTGGTTGTGCCCGCTGGTCTGCTGGTGATTGTGGCGTTGAGCCATGAGGTCTGGCGGCGCACCTGTCCCCTTGCCTTTGTTTCCCAGTTGTTCAGGGCCCTGGGCTGGCAGCGCACGCAACTGGGCAAGACGGGTCGTCGTGAAGTTGTAAAGGTGTCGCCTGAGTCCTGGCTGGGCCGCTATCACATCCAGCTGCAATGGTCGCTTTTGATTGCAGGGCTGGTGCTCCGCCTGCTGGTAGTGAATAGCAGTCCGCTCGGGCTTGGGTTGCTGCTCTTGCTCACGATTGGTGCTTCCCTGGGGGTTGGCTGGGCCTATGGAGGTAAGGCCTGGTGTCAGTACGTCTGCCCCATGGCGCCCGTGCAGGCCATTCTGATCGGACCTCGCAGTCTTCTGGGCAGCTCAGCCCATCTGGGCGGCAAGTCAAAGATGACCCAGTCAATGTGCCGAAGCGTTGGCGAGCTTGGTAAAGAGACCAGCGCCTGTGTGGCCTGTCAGAGTCCTTGCATCGATATTGATTCTGAACGGCTCTATTGGCAGACCCTGCGCGGGAAGCGTGGTTTGGACTGGGCCTGGTATTCCTACCCTGGGTTGATTTTCGCCTTCTTCTTGCTCATCCAGTGGCAGGGCGATGGTGATATCAATTACCTCAGAAGTGGCCGCTGGGCCTATGACAATGGTCTTGCCGAACGGGTGCTCACACCGCTGGGCGGGTTCAGTCGCAAAGTGACAGAGCCGATCCTTCAGCCCCTCCAGGTGTTGCTGCCGAAGGCTCCCGTGTTGCCGCCTCCAAAGCAGAAGTCTTTATTCCCATCCCAATTGCCTAGGTCGGGCAATTGGAGGGCTCGCCCTGTTCCTCCTGAGAAGGATCCTCCGATCGAGCAAAGTGATTCTTCTAAGGATTCAATTCACGATAAGGGTCAGTTGCTGGATCATATGCCGCCAGATTTCACTGGAGGTAGTCGCAAGCCGGGAAGCGCATTCTAGGTCTAGTTATTGTCTTTTTTAGGATAAATAGCTTATGTCTGCTGCTATTGGGTTCATTCTCCCCTGGGCTCTTCCCCGGCTGGTCTCGATACCAGCTTTGCTGCTATTCGCTGGTCTCATCTCCTTTCTGTTGTTTAAGGAGATTGAGCGGCTGCAGCGGCGCTGGCTGTCAGCTCAGGGTTATGCCTTGGCTGCGGATATGGCGATCCAGCGCACGCGTTTGATTGCCTCTTTTCTGGCGATCAACAGTTTTTTCTGGTTCGCTGATCCCACCCTTGGACTTGCTGGTGGTGTGGGAGGACAGCTGGTGCGCTCCCTGATGCTTGTGGTAACCGCCGCTTGGCTGGCTAGGGGGTGGCGACGCAGTCCTGACGACTATCGCCGGGAAAGTCTCAGTGTGAGCCTGCGTCGTCAGCTAGAGCCCCTCGAGCCTCAGTTGCAGGCTGCATTGGATGGCCGATCCCTGGCCCAGTTATCGGCGGCGGAAGTGTTTACCCTGGCCAAGGCGCTTCCCGCGCACCTGCGCACGAACACCCTCACGATCTATCGCAATGTGCTCGAGGACATGTTCAGTTCCGGGCGCCTCGATCGGGCTTCGGCCTTTCTGCAGCTGGAGGAACTTCGGGGTGTCCTCGGCCTGCAGGAAGCCGATCACCATGAGGCCCTGAGGGAACTGGCGCTCAGCGATCCCGGCCTGCTCGAACTCGATGCCCGACAGCGCCAGGCCAGAGATCTGCGCCAGGCTGCTGCCACTGAAGCGGTTGCCGATCTGCTCGATCTCGGGTCTGGATCGCCGGCCCAGCTCGATGCCCTGACGCCGAGGCAACGCCAGCGATTGGAGCGCCTGCGTCAGCAGAGCGGCCTTGAGGATGCGGCTTGGGCCGCGGTGCTGGCAGCTTTCGATTCCTCGGCCTCCCTGCGCTCTCCCCTGATCGCCAGGAATCTGGAGCTCCTGGCGCTGCTGATCGAATCCCGCCGGAGCGTCGCTCAGGCCTGCGAGCATGAATTGCTGATGCAGCCACTGTTGGTTGCTCTCGATCTCCAGATCGTGAGTGTGTTGGTCAACCTCGCGCCGGCGATGGCGAAGGGTCTGGAGGACGAGCTGCAGCTCGTCTGGGAGCGCCTGCTCCGGCAGCTGCCGGGTTCGGTGGAGATACGACTTGACCTCAGGGGGATTCGCCTGCCGGCTGCGGATCCTGGGTCGAAGTCCAGTGAGGCCGAGACGGCGTTAGCCCCGCCCCCCCTGGATGGGGTGCTCCAGGAGCTGTGGCAGGACCCCGATCCGCTTACGGCCGCCTGGGCGCTCTGGATGTTGCGTCGGCGCAACCCGGAGTTGGCGTCGTCCGTATTCCGTCAGCCCCGCCTCGGACTGCCCAGCTCGAAACAGTCCGCCTTGCTTCTGAGCCAGATCGACCAGCCGGGCATTTCGGTGACAGCTCTGGAAACGCGGCTGCTGGAGATCCTGAGCCTGGATGCATCTGCCTCCCAATGCAGTCCTGCCGCGTTGCTTGACCGGGCCAGTACCAGTGCAGTCTGATTGACTGATCTGGCGCTGGATGGCGCCGCTGACGCTGGGCGATCATGACTTCTCAGTCTTGCTTCGCTTCCGATCTGCCATGGCTGCCGCTCCTTGCGCCCCGTTCTCCGCCGGTGATGATCTCCCCCGCAGCGGAGCCGAGATCCGCGAGGCTTTTCTCAATTTCTATGGGCAGCGCCAGCACCGGCGCATGCCTAGCGCCTCGCTGATCCCGGACGATCCGACGGTGCTGCTCACGATCGCTGGCATGCTGCCGTTCAAGCCGGTGTTTCTTGGCCAGGCGCCGCGGCCGGCGCCGAGGGCCACCAGCTCCCAGAAGTGCATCCGCACCAACGACATCGAAAACGTGGGCCGCACGGCGCGGCATCACACGTTTTTTGAGATGCTCGGCAACTTCTCCTTCGGCGACTATTTCAAGGAGCAGGCGATCCAGTGGGCCTGGGAGCTGAGCACTGGGGTGTTCGGCCTCTCGCCCAACAACCTCGTGGTGAGTGTTTTCCGCGAAGACGATGAGGCAGGCGCTATCTGGCGCGACGTGGTGGGGGTTAACCCCAAGCGCATCATTCGCATGGATGAGGCCGACAACTTCTGGGCCTCAGGCCCCACCGGCCCCTGCGGCCCCTGCTCGGAGATCTATTACGACTTCAAGCCCGAACTCGGCGACGACGGCATCGACCTGGAAGACGACTCGCGCTTCATCGAGTTCTACAACCTGGTGTTTATGCAGTACAACCGCGACGCGGAGGGCATCCTCACGCCGCTGGCCAACCGCAACATCGATACGGGCTTGGGGCTTGAGCGCATGGCCCAGATTCTGCAGGCGGTGCCGAACAACTACGAAACCGATCTGATCTACCCGCTGATTGAAACGGCGGCGGGCCTAGCTGGGGTCGACTACTCCGTCCTCGATGCCAAGGGCCAGACATCGCTCAAGGTGATCGGCGATCACAGCCGTGCCATCACCCAGCTGATCTGCGATGGCGTCACGGCCTCCAACCTGGGCCGCGGCTACATCCTGAGGCGCCTCCTGCGCCGCGTCGTGCGCCATGGGCGGCTCCTCGGCATCGACAAACCATTCCTGACGGCAATGGGCGAGGCGTCGATCGTGCTGATGGCGGCGGCCTACCCGCAGCTCGTGGAGCGCCGTGAGGTGATTCTGGCCGAGCTCGCCCGCGAGGAGGCCCGCTTCCTGGAAACCCTGGAGCGGGGCGAGAAGCTGCTGGCTGAGGTGCTGGCGGCCAAGCCCACCCAGATCAGCGGTGAACAGGCCTTCGAGCTCTACGACACCTACGGCTTCCCGCTGGAGCTCACCGAGGAGATCGCTGAGGAGCAGGGGCTCACGGTGGACCTGGCCGGTTTTGAGGCGGCGATGGAGGCCCAGCGCCAACGGGCCAAGGCCGCGGCGGTGAGCATCGACCTCACCCTGCAGGGCGCTATTGATCAGGTGACAGCCGCTGCGGTCGCCACCGCTTTCAAGGGCTACGAGGCCCTGGAGCATCCCAGCTGCGTGCTGGCCCTGGTGGTGAACGGTGAGCCGGCGGAGCGTGCCGTGGCGGGCGACGCAGTGCAACTGGTGCTCGATTCCACCCCTTTCTATGGCGAAGGCGGCGGCCAGGTGGGCGATCGGGGCGTGCTCTGCGGCCAGGGTGACGATGGAGCTGGCGTGATCGTGGCGATTGATGGCGTCAGCCGCAACCGCTCAGTGTTTGTGCACAGCGGCCGCATCGAGCGCGGCAGCTTGGCCATTGGCGAGCTGGTGAATGCCCAGGTGGACCGGGCCTGCCGCCGCCGGGCCCAGGCGAACCACACGGCTACCCATCTGCTGCAGGCGGCGCTTAAGCAGGTGGTGGATCCCGGCATCGGCCAGGCCGGCTCGCTGGTGACCTTTGATCGGCTGCGCTTCGATTTCAACAGCCCCCGGGCCGTGACGCCGGCTGAGCTGGAGCAGATCGAGGCCCTGATTAACGGTTGGATCGCCGATGCCCACACCCTCGAGGTGGCGGAGATGGCGATCGAGCAGGCCAAGGCGGCCGGTGCGGTGGCGATGTTTGGCGAGAAGTACGCCGATGTGGTGCGGGTGGTGGACGTGCCCGGCGTGTCGATGGAGCTCTGCGGCGGCACCCATGTGGCGAATACCGCCGAGATCGGCCTGTTCAAGATCGTGAGCGAGGGCGGCGTGGCTGCCGGCATCCGCCGCATCGAGGCGGTGGCAGGCCCGGCGGTGCTGGCCTATCTCAATGAGCGCGATGCGGTCGTGAAGCTGCTGGGTGAGCGCTTCAAGGTGCAGCCCGGCGAGATCGTTGAGCGGGTGGGGGCCCTGCAGGAGGAGCTCAAGGCCAGCGGCAAGGCGCTGGCTGCGGTCCGCGGCGAATTGGCCCTGGCCAAGGCTTCAGCGCTGGCGGGCCAGGCCCAGGCTCTCGGGGAGTTCCAGCTGCTGGTGGCCCGCCTTGATGGCGTTGAGGGCACCGGCCTGCAGAGCGCGGCCCAGGGCCTGGCCGATCAGCTCGGCGCTGGTGCTGCCGTGGTGCTTGGCGGTTTGCCCGATCCGGCCGATCTGGCCAAGGTGATTCTGGTGGCGGCCTTTGGCCAGGCGGTGATCGCGGCGGGGCCCAAGGCTGGTGCCTTTATCGGAGCGGTGGCCAAGGCCTGCGGCGGCGGCGGCGGCGGCCGACCCAACCTGGCCCAGGCGGGCGGGCGTGATGGCGCGGCTCTCGATGGGGCCCTGGAGCAGGCGCGGGCAGAGCTCACCGCATCGTTGCTGGTTGTGGATTGATCTTGCTGATTGACTACGGATTGGTGGTCGAGCCCTGGAGCCCATTCACATAGAAGGTGGCAACTTCACCAAGCCCCTTGGCTTGCACCAGTCCGCGGGACTCCAGAGCGAAATCGTTGCCCAGCAACTCGGCGGTCTGGGCGGAGATATGCACTCTCCCAGGTGTGCCACTGGATTCCATGCGGCTGGCCACATTCACCGAGTTGCCCCACAGGTCGTAGGTGAATTTGTGCTTGCCAATCACCCCGGCGACCACCGGGCCGCTGTGAATACCAATCCGCATCATCAGATCGGTGCTGTGGGCTTCGTTGAAGCGCGCCATCGCCTCGAGCATGAGCAAGGCCGTTGCCACCACGGCCTTGGCATGGTCGTTGCGCGCCTCCGGCAGCCCCCCCGCCAGCATGTAGCAATCGCCGATGGTCTTAATTTTTTCGAGCCCCGCCTGCTCTACCAACTGGTCGAATTCCGAGAACAGGTTGTGCAGCACCTCGACCAGTTGGCCGGCAGTCATGCCCTGGGACATCTTCGTGAATCCAACTAGATCGGCGAAGAGAACGGAGACATTGGCGTGGCTGTCGGCGCAGCGATGCTCCCCCCCCTTGAGGCGTTCGGAGATCGCGACTGGCAGAATATTGAGCAGCAGCAGTTCAGATTTTTCCTGTTCCTGAATCAGCCGCAGGTGTTGGGATTCGAGTTGTTTGCGCTGATTGATTTCGATGTCACGTAGCTTTTTTTTCTCGAGGGATGAGGTGAGTCGGGCACGCAATAGCACCTGGCTGAAGGGTTTGGGGAGATAGTCTTCCGCCCCCATCTCGATACAAGAAACCACCTCTTCGATCGCCTCTCCACCGGAAATCACGATCACCGGTAGGTTCCTCAGCTCCGGATTGGTCTGCATGCGGGCCAGCACGGCCAGGCCATTCATCTGGGGCATTTCCATATCCAGCAGCATCAGGTCAAATGCCTCCTGCTCCAGGCGCTCAAGGGCGTGCTGACCATCCACGGCTTCCTCAATCTGCTCAACCCCCAGTTGACGCAGCGAGCGGGCGATGCCCATGCGCAGCATTTTGCTGTCGTCCACCACCAGGATGCGGGCATTGCTGAGCAGGTCTGCTTCGGGGAATGTCACGGGCACGGGTGGGGGGGCAGAGGGCGAGGCCGTTGGGATTCAGCTCCTGAGCTGATTGAGGTTGTCCACGATGGCTTGGGGCATCGACTGCAGAGAGACGCTGCGGTCGACCACCCCCAGAGCAACGGCGGCCCTGGGCATGCCATAGATGACGCTGCTGGCTTCGTCCTGGGCTAGGGAGCGGCCCCCGGCCTCTTTGATCGCTTGTAGCCCCCGGGCGCCATCGCTGCCCATGCCGGTGAGCAGCACCCCCAGGGCGTGGGGTCCGGCGGCGGCGGCGGCCGAGCGGAACAGCACATCCACGGCTGGTCGGCAGTGGTGCACAGGCGGCGTCTGGATCAGGCGCACCCGATAGGTTCCCTGTTTGACGATCATCATGTGATAGTCCCCAGGAGCGATCAGACAAACGCCGGGCAATAAGGGGTCGTTGTCAGATGCCTCCTTAACTTCGAGGCCACTGAGGCTGTTGATGCGCTCCGCTACCGCCTTGGAGAAGTAGGCCGGGATGTGTTGCACTACGGCGATGGGCGGGAGGTCTACCGGCAGGGCCGGCAGGATGTAGCGCAGGGCCTCCACCCCCCCGGTGGAGGAGCCGATGATCACCAGGCGCCGGTCCGATGGGCTCAGTGGTGAGCCACTGGTGGGGCGAAAGGCTTGGCGTTGCTGGGGTGCCGACAGGGGAGAGAGGTCTCGGCGGGCTTTGGCGGCAGCCTTGACGTGGTACGCCAATTTCCCCGCCAGGGCGCCGATGGAGCTGCTGCCGTCCGGTTTGGCCAGCACTTCCTTGGCCCCGGCTTCCATGGCATCGAGGGCAAGCTTGGATCCGTGCTGGGTGAGGGAGCTGATCACCACAACAGGGATGGGTGAATTTTCACTCTTGAGTTTGCGCAGAAATGTGAGGCCATCCATGCGCGGCATCTCCATGTCCAGGGTCAGAACATCGGGCTGCAGCTTCGGAATTTTGTCGATGGCGATCAGCGGATCATTGGCCACTCCGACCACCTCGATTTCGGGGTCCATCTGCAGAGTGTCTGTGATCGTCTTGCGCACGAGGGCAGAATCGTCGATCACGAGTACACGAATTTTGCGTCTCATGGCGAGCATGTTTTGCAACGGCTAGGTGTTGCGCCGATAGACGCCGCCACCCAAGGGTGTGAAGTCATGCCGGAAACAATTAAGGCTATCGGAGTGACCCACGATAAGGAAGCCGCCTGGGGTTAACATGCTGTGAAGGCGAGCAACGAGTTGAGCCTGGGATTCTTGCTCGAAGTAGATTAGAACATTGCGGCAAAAGATGAGGTGAAGAGGCTGGGGCAATGGATAGTTTTTTTGAAATAGATTAATTTGCTGAAATTTGACGTGTTTAAGGATCTCTGGCTTAACTCTGCATTGGCCCTCGTAGGGTCCGCTGCCTCGTTTGAAATAGCGTCGCAGCCACTCAGGATTGGGTAGGTTGAGGTTGGTGCTGGGATAAATTGCAGCCTCTGCAACTTTTAAAGTTTTACGCGAGATGTCACTGGCGTAAACCATCCAATCAATGGGAGGTCCAGGGCGTTGGCTGAAATGCTCTTTGATTGTGATGGCGAGAGAAAAGGGCTCTTCTCCGGATGAGCTGGCGGCAGACCAGGCCAAAAACTTTGTGGCGGCACCACTACATTCCTTGAGAATGGTATCAATAATTTCCGACTTTAGGCGGTCGAAATGAAGATTTTCTCGAAAAAATTGGGTGTGATTGGTGGCTATTAAATCGATCAATATTCCCAGTTCTTCTCCGTTTTGATTCTTGCTGAGATGCTCATAGTAGGCATTCCATGATTTGATGCCTAGATGTTGACGTCTGCTGTTGAGTCGGCTGACCAGCATGGACTGGCGGTTGGCTCCTAGATAGATGCGGCTATGACTGAAGATGAGGTCGCAGAGGCTCCGATAGGTGGCCTCAGACATGGTTGCATCTGTTGTCGCCTGTCCACCTCTGGCGTCGACAACCATCAGTAGTCGCTGAAGTGGTCGTCCAAGCTACCCCCCCCCAGGCCACCCTGGTCTTGGTTTGCTCCTCTGGGATGGCGAGGGCCCCCGGTTTTGCCGACTTCCCCTGCGCTTCCTGCCGATGAGGATGGGTTGGTAGTCGATCCGTCGATGACCTCACGTAATTCGGAGGTGCTTTGACGCTGCATGGCTGCCTGTCGCCTCATCTCTTCAGCTGCACTGGCGATCTGCTCGGTATTGGCGGCACTGGATTGTGCAACTTTGCTCATCTCCTGGATCGCTGAGGTGATGTGTTCGATGCCTTGGGCTTGCTCTTTAGCTGCCATGGCAATCTCCGATACTAAATTGTCTGTTTCCTTCACTTTGGTGCTGATCTTGGTGAATGAATCCCCCACTCCTTGCAGACACCTTGCACCTTGGCGGCTGCTTTGGATTGAGGCTTCGATCTTGGTTGCTGATTCGTGGGCTGCTGCTGCACTGCGTTGGGCGAGGGATCGTACCTCTTCCGCCACCACTGCAAAACCGGCGCCGGCTTCACCGGCTCGCGCAGCTTCCACGGCGGCATTAAGGGCAAGGATGTTGGTTTGAAAAGCAATTTCATCAATGCTTTTGACGATTTTTACCACTTCATTACTGGAATACTCGATAGCTGCCATGGCTTCTGTCATCTCTTGCATGCCGGCCATTCCTTCTTTGGCATTCGCCTGAGATTCGCTGGCCAAGTTTTTTGCATGATCAGCATTGCGAGCCGAGGAGTGGATCATGCTCGACATCTCCTCCAAGGAAGCACTAGTTTCTTCAATAGCAGCAGCCTGCTCGCTGGCACCTTCGGCTAAGCGGTTGCTGGACTCAGCGATCTGGATGGAGCCCTGTAGAAATTCATCCGCGCCATGGCCTAGATCAACAGCTATCTTGTCAAGGGGACGGGCAAAATCACGGAGCATTATATAAAGTACGATGTAGGAAGTGCCGAGGAGTAAAATTGTAAACAATAGAATCCAAAGGTTTGTGCGCTGCGAAGTGGCAGTAGCTGCCTGCTCATTTTTGACGATCTCGCGGCCTGCTATCTCCACCAGCTCATCAACCTGCGCTCTGTGCTGTTCATAGTTTTGGTCTAGCTGGGTATAGATTTCTATTGCTTTTGTGTAGTTTCCAGCCTCGAGCGATGGCAGCAGGCCGGAGCTCAAAAGATTGATGTATTCGCCGGCATATTTGTTGGCACCTTGCGTGAGCAGGACTCGTTCATCGTCGGTGATGTTCTTGTCTGTGCTCCAGTGGGCGATGCGGTCTTCGTAGCTTTCCCGTAGTTTTGGGAAGACGCTGATTAATCGAGAGATATTGGCTGATTGCATGCCATTCTTTTGGCCAACTCCTTTTTTGATGTCTACCATGGCGCGGGTCACATAGTAGTGGAGCTCGATGATATAATTGGGCGGTGGAAGGATGTCTGCAATCAGATCTTTGCTGGCAATAATCTTGTCATAGGCAGGGCCGTTGATGGATGTTGATTTCGTTAGGATGCTGGTCACAACCAGTTCGCCCACCAATGCAATGGTGATAAGGGCAGCGTTGGCTCTGATCAGAACTTTGACGTTGAGACTCATGGTTCCTGGTGGTTGGGTTCACTTAGGCAATGCTCTGGCTTGAGGGTACGCAAGCACTGGGCCACTTCAGGTCTGCATGGCTTCTTCGTCGGATGGCCGTGCAGGGTGTAGCTCAGTATTTCCACTGTTCTCCAGCAGCTCTTTAATGCTGAGGATCGTGATCACGGACTCTTTGCTCTTAGCCATTGCCAAGATAAACTTGCCATCTATCACATCGCAGAAGTCTGGTGCAGGTTCGATAGCATCTTGACTAATAAAGGCCACTTCCTCTACTACATCGACCTGCAGCCCAACCAATTGGTCAGGATTTTGTTCGGTCTGATTGTGCACAACAATGATGCAGGCCCGCTCGAGATTCTCGGCTGGGGGCAAATGCAGGCGCCGGCGTAGATCCATCACAGGTACAATTTTTCCGCGCAGATTAATCACCCCTAGGTGATGGGCTGGCATCCTGGGTACATGGGTGATCGGACAAACACGTATGATTTCCCTCACAGCAGTGACGGGAAGGCTGTAGCGCTCTTGGCCCAGCTGGAGATGTAGGAATTTTCCGGCAACAGGTAGATCGTTGCTCGTTAGTGTCTCACTCATCTTGTAACTGTTAGAGGGGTCAGGAGGTTCATGGATTGATGCTTGAGTGGGTTTTAATAGTCACTGAAGTGTGCATCTATGTTGTTGTTGGCTGGATTCCTTGCGGCTTTATTGGCGGTCGTTGCCATTGCCGTGCCCCCACTTTGATTGTGATAGGTGGTTGATGGGTTTTCATCGAGGCTGCTGCCATCGATGACATTACGCAGATTGGCTGTGATTTGCCGTTGACGAGTGGCTTGGCTGCGCATTTGCTCGGCCGCGCCGGCAATACGTTGACTGTTGCTGGCACTTTCTTCCGCCGATTTACGCATCTGTTCAATCGAAACTACGCTATCTTGTGCCACCTTACTCATTTCCTGAATGGCACTGGTGATGTGCTCAATACCTTGAGCTTGCTCTTTGGCGGCTAGGGTGATTTCTGAGACCAGGTTATCTGTCTGTTGAACTTTTTCTTCAATTCTTGCGAAGGAGGCGCCGACCCCTTTGAGGCATTCAGCGCCTTCCCTGCTGCTCAGTATGGACGCCTCGATTTTGTCGGATGATTCATGGGCGGCGGCTGCACTCCGTTGGGCTAGGGATCTCACTTCTTCGGCAACGACAGCAAATCCAGCGCCGGCTTCTCCAGCCCTTGCTGCTTCCACGGCTGCATTGAGGGCAAGGATGTTGGTCTGAAACGCAATTTCGTCGATGCTTTTGACGATTTTGGCAACCTCGTTACTGGATTGTTCGATTGCCGCCATGGCCAGGCTCATGTCCTCCATGCTGGCGTTGCCCATGCTGGCACTGGCCTGGGCTTCGCCGGCCAGGGTCTTGGCATGTTCAGCATTTTTGGCGGAGGAATGAATCATGCTCGACATCTCCTCCAGCGAAGCGCTCGTTTGCTCGATGGCAGCAGCTTGTTCTGAGGCCCCTTCGGCCATGCGTTGGCTGGCCGTGGCAACCTCGATAGCTCCAGCGGCAATCTCCTGACTGGCGCTGGCCACGTCATTGGTGGCGCCCATGAACTGATCGGAGCCTTCGCCGAGCTCGCTGGCGATCTTTCCAAGGGGCCCCACCGATGCCTTCTGCATCATGTAGAGAGCATAATAAGTAAGCGCCAGAAGTCCAATGGTGCTGAAAAGTACCAATAGGAGACTTCGGGTTTGACTGGCATTGGCTTCATCTTCGTCGTCTTTGATGGAGGCAATGATGCTGGCTTCGATGGAATTAACTGCGGCCAAATGAGTATTGTAATGGCGCTCAACTTCGCGGTCGATCTGCAACGCAAGGCTCAAGTTTCCGTTTTGCAAGGCGGGGATCAGTCGACTGCCAACAGGGTTGAGAAAGCTCGTGCCTGAGTCTGATCCCTTTTCCCTAATTTGATTCCGTAGGTTCGGCGCTATGTTTGGATTGTCTGACCAGTATGCTGTGCGTTTTTCGTATTGCCTCCGAGCGTTATTGTAGTATTGCTCTAGGTCGGAAACGCTGGAATCCCTAGCGATCTTTGCCGGGTCTTTGAGTTGTTCGGCTTTCAGCAAGGTGCGAGAAATTTCGCCTCTGAGCCCTCGCAAGAATAGGGGCGGAGGGGCTACGTCGGCCATCAGATCTTTGTTGGCTACGATTTTATTGTAGAGAGGCTGCTTAATCCAAATTTCTTTGGTCAGGCTGGTCACAAAAATAACTTCGCCGATCAATGCCGCTGTGAATAATACGGCATTGGCTCGAATCATGAATTTTACATTGAGCGCCATGGCCTGCTGAGAAGCTTTCTTCATTTTCGCAATGCTAACGTTGATTTATTGGGCTGTCACGCGGATCAGCCAAGCTTTGAGCGGGTTCACTCCCGTTGTTATTGGCTTCGTTTGATCAAGGACCTTCGCTGTGGCTGTCTTTGCGGCTGATCGCCATAGCTGGCCCATGGTTCTCAGCTCGGCCCAGCGCATCGGGATCAAGGATCAAGGCCACCTGGCCATCGCCCATGATTGCGGCACCGGAGAAGACAGGTTGGCTCTGGAAGGTATCCCCGAGTGCCTTGATGACTACTTCTTGTTTGCTGATCAATCGATCGACGACTACTCCCCTGGGCTGCCCCCCCGAGTTGATGATCAGAACGATGCCTTCACTTGGATCCTGTACCCCGTCTTGGAGGCCAAGTCTCGAGCCCAACTGCAGCAGGGGAATCAGATTTCCACGTAGGTTGACGATCTGCCCCCTACCTTTGACACTCGACAACATTGCTCGAGTGGGTCTAAACGATTCCTGAATCGACAGGGTGGGCAGAATAAACCGTTGCTTGGCTACCCCCACCAGCATCCCGTCGATGATGGCCAGGGTGAGGGGCAGGTAAATGCGGAAGCTGGTGCCCTTTCCCACGTTCGATTCGACATCGATGCTTCCACGCAGGCGGCTGATACTGCCTCGCACTACGTCCATGCCGACGCCACGACCGGAGACATCCGTCACTGTTTCCGCTGTGGAGAATCCCGGTTGGAAGATCAAAGAGAGGATTTCCTTTTTGTTTCCGTGGAACTCAGCATCGATAAGGCCACGCTCTTTGGCCTTAGCGAGCACTTTGTCGGGATCGATGCCACGACCATCATCGTCAATCCGAATCAGGATGCCGCCGCCTTGATGGCTGGCCTCCACTTCGATCGTTCCTTGGGCCGGTTTGCCCAGGTTGAGCCGCTCGTCCGCCTGCTCCAGCCCGTGGTCGATCGAATTGCGCAACATATGAATCAGCGGTTCGGCTAGCGCTTCGACGATTTTGCGGTCGAGTTCGGTGTCTTCGCCCTTCAGTACAAGGCTTACTTGTTTGTTTTGGCTGCTGGCGAGATCTCGCACCAGGCGTTTCATCTTTTGGAATGTGTTGCGGATGGGAACCATCCGCAACGACATGGCATTTCGTTGCAGGTCGGAAGAGATTCTGGCTAATTGGCGGAGATGGCGAGGTAGGTCGCCGCTGCGTTCTTGGGCCAGCACGGGATGTTCCACCACCATCGACTGGGCAATCACCAGTTCACCCACTAAATCGATCAAGGCATCGAGCTTCTGGGTGTCAATCTTGACAAAATTGCTTAGTCCTTCTGCAGTTACTTTTGGATTTGGGCTTGGATCTGGATCTGGATTTGGGGTGGGGCTTGGATTTGGATTGGGTTTTGGTCCGGGTGAGTTGGCCTCGGGATTGCTTCTTGGTGCTGCTGCTGTCGTTACTGTCGCCGCAGCTGGTGCAGCCGGCATCTCCGGCATCGCTGGGCTTGGCTCTTCGGGTTGACCAGCCAAGGTCGCCTTCACCCTGGCGATCAACTCCAGGGTGGGAACTATAATTGGTGTGTTGTTATCGGTGCTGCGGATGGTCTGCTCAATGCCATCTATGAACTGACGCAGGGTGTCTCCCCCGGCAAGGATCAGATTGATTACTTGTCGATCGATTGGCAGGATGTTTTGTCGCGCTGCATCTAGCAGTGATTCCAGGATGTGGGCTAGTTCTTTGATGGGATCCAGTCCCAGGAACCCCGCGCCGCCCTTGAAGGTGTGGAAGGCTCGAAACACCTGGTTGAGGGTCTCTCGGTGTTCGGGCTGTTGCTCAAGAACCAGGACACCTTGCTCAACCTGGCTGAGTAGATCGCGACCTTCGTTGCAAAACTCGTTGAGTAATTCCAGGTCATCTTTACTCTCCACCGTGATCGTCAATCCGGGTTCTTCGGCGCTTACGCCGCCAGCTTCATCATCTGGCTCTGCACTTGGCTCAGCCTTTGATCGGACCGTGTCCGAGGCTGAGGGAGCGACGATGGCGGAGGTAGCAGCTTGGGCGTAAACAGCTTTTTCGACGGCGAGATACTGGCGTTGCAGGTTGTCCAGGTCGCCCTCGGCCAGGGCCTCGCCGCTGGCCTCTAGGGGAGCTAGCCAGTTCACCAGGTTCTCTATCGCCTCCTGGGCTTGGCCCAGCTGCTGCAGTTGGCGCAGGGCCTGCAACAGGGTGACGACGGACTGGTGGCCACCCGTGGGTGCAAAGGCCAGCTCGAGAGCGATCTCCTGTAGGAGGTTCTCGGTAGTGGGGTCTAACAGGGCCATGGTCTCCAGCAGGGCTTGATCGGCAGCGCGCGGACCAATGGCCAATGCCCTGGACACTCCGATGCGTTCTAACTTGCCTGCCCGGCTGGGGCAATCACTCCGATACACATCGCTTCAGATTTGAACCGTCTAGAAGTCCTCTCTTCGCGGCCGTTGGCGGGCCTTTGTTCAGGAGCCGACGAACAGCCGGAGCATTGTGTCGAGTAGATCGTTGCCCTGTTTGGCCTTGGTTTCAGGCGTGAGTTTGAGCAGTGCGGCTCTCCTTTCGCTGATGCTTTGCGCTAGCTGCTCCACGATGGCGGGGTGACTCTCCAGCAGGGGGCGGAGATCGTTGCGTTCCACTTCAAGCAGAACGCATTGTTCGAGGGCTCTAACGGTGGCACTGCGGGGCTCTTCGTTGAAGACACTCATCTCCCCAAAGATTGCCGGAGCTCCAAGACGAGCCACTTCTTGATGGTCACCCTCGGCCATGGTTTTGATCACCGCCACCTGGCCACTCACAATTTGGTAGAGAGTGTCGCCTTCCTCGTTTTCCACCACGATCTGCTCGCCTTCTGCGAAGCGTATACAGCGGGTGAGGGCGGAAATGTCAGCCAGTTGCTCGTCGCTGAGGTTACCGAACAGGGGGCTCTTGCTAAGGATGGCGAGCCGTTGTTGGAGATTGAATTCCTGAGGTTCTTCAGGAATTGCCGGTCCATGCCTGCGCTTGTACTCCTGCACGGGGAATGGGACCCGCTGGCCAATACGCTCAAGCGAATACCAGATCATGCTCAGGAGTTCTCCCCTGAGGTCGTCGTAGCCAATGTCCGTCGGATCCTCTTGCCACACCTCCAGTTCGTAGGTGATTGCATAGTCGTGGTAGGCGTAGACAATCGCCTGTGGTTCCGGCTTTTTCAAGACCAGATGGCTGCGTTCGGCTACGCGTAGGAGCAGTTTGGTTGCCTCATTGGGTGGCAATTCCCGGTCAAGATGAATATGTAATTCCCGTGCTATCGGGCCCTTTGGGCTGAAGCGGCGCATATTTTTTTGCCACATCATGCTGTTGGGCAAGGTGATCACAGCGCCGTGCACATGGCGCAGACGCGTGCTGAGCAGGGTTAGGGAATCGACCCATCCGTTGACATCGTCGCCCAGCTCTAGGTAATCCCCTTCGACGAAGGGATTGTCCACTCGCAGCATGATCCCTGCAAACAGATCCTTGAGGGCTTCCTGGGCCGCCAGGCCGATAACTGCCGTGAGGATTGCCGAGGTGGTTACCAAGCCCACCACGTTGATCTTGGCGGCTTGCTGGAGCACTACCAGGGTTAGGGCCGCACCGATGGCCAGGGCGCTGAGGTCCCGCAGGATTTTGGGGGGATGGGCCCACCAGCTGATGGGGCTCGGCAGTTCCAGGAACAGCCAGAACATGAGCTGCAGGCCTGCATAGCTGCGGCTTAGCAGCAGCACTGAATCGAGCCACAGTTGGTTCTGTTCATTGGCAATGCTGGCGGGAAGGTTGGCGTGGACCAGCCAGATCAGGATCGCGACGCTGGGGAGCCGCAGGGGTAACGGCGCCAACTGTGCGCGCACACAGAGCAGCCGGATGGCCAACAGCAGGACCTCCAGCCCTAGGCCCTGTAAAAGAACGCCGGAATCGAGCATCTCAGGCATCTACATGGTGGAGGGAGGCTCCGGCGGCTTCAGGCAATGGAGACGGCGCAGATCGCCCAAGCCACCTTGCAAAGAAAATGGAGTGTTTGATCGGTGGCGAGGTTGAAGACCTTCCTGCATTTGAGCAGGTCAATCAAAAAGTGGGCGGCAAATTCAGCCGCTCCCAGCAAGGGGACCCCTGTGATTAGGGCCACTGCCAGGGCGTGGGTGCCGCAATGGCCGGCCATCCAGTAGCCCCAGGGCACCCCCACCACGGTGGTGCCTGGGCATTTCCCCACGGCGACCTTGTCGGTCTGGAGGGGAAAATCACAGAGGCAGTGGGCGAAGCTGAGCAGGAGCACTAGGTCGACCAGTGCAGCCGCCGCAGGCGTTGGGGAAACGGTAAGGCCCGTCTCCATTGCGGGGCTGGTGGCCAGCGAGCCAAGCAACGAAGCCAGCAGCGCGACCATGGCCAGGGATTCTCTAGGGCTGCCTTTGCTTCAACAGTAGCGGCCATGGTCCAGCTGGCCAGCCGCGGCCGCGCTCCAAGCACCATGATTTTTGGCGTAAGCATCTGGTTTGGCGCAAGCCCCTTGTTTTGCCGCAGGCATCAGGTTGTTTCCACAATTGAAGTCAACTCCCTTGTCCATGGCCATGGTCTGTCGTTCGATTCCGCTGCTGTCTTGCAGCGCAACTCTCTTATTGCTGTCGGCCCTGCAGGCAGGGCCCTTGAGGGCCGAGGGGCAGGTGTTGTTGAGCTGCGATGGCACCTTGGTGGAGGCACGGGGTCAGGCGGAGCGCAAGCGGGTCACCGAACGGCTGCGTTTTTCCTTAGGTCTTGAGGCGGAGGGCCCGACGGCGGATGGGGCCCTGGGGCTGCTGCAGGATCGGTTGGCCGCCGTGCGTCGCCAGCTTCAGGGCCTGCAGGTCCAGGAGTTGGAGGTGAGCTCCCCAAGCACCTGGCAGCGGGGTGCCGAGGGCCAGCGACCGGCGGCGGTCCAGGCCCAGTTGCAGGTGAGTGGTGCCCTGGCCCCCGGCCGCCTCCAGCCCCTGGTGCGCCAGGTGGGTTCTTTGCCGGGGGTACGGCTGGCTCCGGTCACTACCCAGGCTTCAGCGGTGGGTGACCTGGCAGTGCAGCGTCAACTGTTGCGGGACGCCTACCTGGATGCACGCGGTCAGGCCTTGGAGATCGCCGGCGTTCTTGGTCGCACCACCCTTGTGCCCCTGGAAATTCAGCTGGATGGCGGCATGCGTCCCATGCCGATGTTGCGGGCCACGGCTGCTGACGCCTCGCCCTCTTTTGATCCAAAGGAGCTCCAGGCTCCTGTCGATCGGCTGGGCTTATCGGCCCGCTTCTGTGCCCGCTGATCGGCGCGGGTGATCCTCAGCCCTGTCCAGCCTTCAACTCTGCAGATAGGTGGTCTGACGCAGGCTCGTTTCCAGGTGGGCCATCAGCCGGCGGGCGTCGCTGATGCCCAGCTGGCCCCGGCCTATGGCTGCCTCGCTGGCCACCCGCAGCCGCTCCAGCAGCAGCTCCGGGTTGTGCTCCATCACCTCCAGCACCTCGGCATTGGTGTCGCCACGCACCACATGATCGAGCTGGTAGCCGCCGCTGGCCTTGAGGCGTAAGTGCACGGCGTTGGTGCTGCCGAAAAGGTTGTGCAGGTTGCCCATCACCTCCTGGTAGGCGCCACCGAGGAACATGCCGATCCAGTAGGGCTCCCCTGGACGCAGCTTGTGCAGCTCCAGCAGGGGTTTCACCTGGCCTTGCCCGGAGCTCCTGGCCGGATCGATGAAGCGGGCGATTTTGCCGTCAGAATCGCAGGTGAGGTCGGCGAAGCTGCCCAGCGCTTCTGGTTTTTCGTCGAGGCGGTGGATCGGCATCACCGGAAACAGCTGGTCGATCGCCCAGGTGTCGGGGGCCGAGCGAAACACCGAGAGGTTGGCGTAGTAGGTGGAGGCCAGGGCTGCTGGCAGGGCCCGTAGCTCTTCGGGGATCACCGTGGCCGCTGGCAGCCCTTTGATCCGCTCGGCGATGGCCTGGCAGCAGGCCCATGTGAGCTGCTCGGCCAGTCCCCGCTCCGGCAGGCTCAGGTAGCCGAGGCGGAAGGCGGCCAAGGCGTCGTGCTTGAACTTGAGGGCGTCGTTCCAGGCCTCCTGGAGGGCTTCCACGCTGGCATCAGGCGCTGTGATGGCGGCGTAGGTGTCGCGCAGGTTGCGCAGGATTAGGGCTTCGCCCTCTTGGGGTGTGGGCACGGCACCGGGCAGGCTGCCGGCGCCGAGCACGTCGAACACCAGCACTGAGAAGTGGCTAGCCAAGGCCCGGCCGCTTTCGCTCACCAGGGTGGGCACGGGGATGCCGTGGGGTTCGCAGCACTCCTTCACCGTTGCCACCACGTCGTTGGCGTAGTTCTGCAGCGAGTAGTTGGTGGAGGCGGAGCTGGCGGTGCGGCTGCCGTCGTAGTCGATGCCCAGGCCGCCGCCCACATCCAGGTAGCCCATGGGCGCCCCCAATTTGGTGAGCTCCCCGTAGATCTGGCCGGCCTCCTGCAGGGCGTCCTTGAGCACGGCGATGTCGTTGATTTGGCTGCCCACGTGGAAGTGCAGCAGGCGCAGCTCGCCCAGCAGATCGGCGGCCCGCAGAGCTTCCACCGTGGCCAGCAGCTCGGGGATGCCCAAGCCAAACTTGGCCCGTTCGCCCACTGAGCTGCCCCAGCGGCCGGTGCTGCGGGCCGAGAGCTTGGCCCGGATGCCGATCAGGGGTGCCGCACCCAGCTCGCGGCTGGCGCTGATGATCCGCTCCACCTCATCGGCCTGCTCGATTACTACCACCGGTTGGCGTCCCAGGCGCCTGGCCAGGATGGCGGTCTCGATATAGCGCTGATCCTTGTAGCCGTTGCAGATCAGCAAGGCCTCGGGGTCGTCGATCAGGGACAGGGCAATAAGTAGCTCTGCCTTGCTGCCGGCTTCCAATCCGAAGTGCCAGCGCCGGCCGCTGCTCACCAGTTCCTCCACCACATGGCGCTGCTGATTGCACTTCACCGGAAACACACCCTGGTAGCGGCCGGCGTAGCCGTACTGGGCGATGGCCCGTTCAAAGGCGCCGTGCAGTCGTTCGAGCCGGTCTTCGAGGATGTCGTCGAAGCGAATCAGCAGCGGCAGGCTTAGGTCGCGGCCCTGCAGCTCCTGCACCAGCTCCATCAGGTCGAGGGAGCCGCCCCGGTCGCCCCGGGGCTGCACCATCACGTGGCCGCGATCACTCACGGAGAAATAGGGGTCACCCCAGCGATCCAGCCCGTAGAGGGCGGCGCCGGCGGCGGCGCTCCAGTCGGTTGAATTCCGGTTGTCGGGGCTCGTCGCGCTCACGGCAGGGGGCTGGTGGGGGGCGGTGATCACGGCACCACTGTGCTTGCCAATGGGCAGGGCCGCCGCAGACGATGAGCCGGATCGACTTCTTCTCCATGGCCGCCGAACGCTCTTTTATTGCCATCAAGCCCGACGGCGTCCAGCGCGGTCTGGTCGGCGAAATCCTCGGCCGCTTCGAGCGCAAGGGATTCAAGCTGGTTGGCCTTAAGCAGCTCACCCCCAGCCGCGAGCTGGCTGAAAGTCACTACGGCGTGCACCGCGAGCGCCCCTTCTTCGCCGGCCTGGTGGACTTCATCACCTCTGGTCCAGTGGTGGCGATGGTGTGGGAAGGCGATGGCGTCATCGCCAGCGCCCGCAAGCTCATTGGTGCCACCAAGCCCCTCGAGGCCGAGCCCGGCACGATCCGCGGCGATCTGGCTATCAACATCGGCCGCAACGTTATTCACGGCTCCGATGCCCCCGAAACCGCTGAATTCGAAATCGGCCTGTGGTTCCAGCCCTCCGAGCTGAGCGATTGGAGCCCCGCCGACCAGGTGTGGCGCGTCGAGGGTTGATCAGGTCCGCTTAAATCGCCGCCAGCTGAAGTTATTCAGCTGGCGCTGTTCTGCCGCTCCTAGGTCGCCAAGGATCGATCCCGCCACCAATTCGGCGGTGATCGCGGCCAGCAGCACACCATTGCGGTGGTGCCCCGCAGCTAGCCACAGGCCGGGGATGGGGCTGGTTCCGAGCAGGGGAGCTTCGTCTGGGGTGTGGGGCCGAAAGCCCCACCAGCGCTCCATCGGCGGCCAGGCGCTCGCCTCCGGCAGCAGGCTGGCTAAGCCCTCCTGCAGCTGGCGCTGGCCGGCGGGGGTGAGCCCTTCGCTGAAGCCCGCCTCGGGTTCGCTGGTGGCTCCCACCACCAGCAGGCCGTCTTGCCTCGGCACCAGGTAGGTGCCGGGCCCAAAAATCACTCGCTGCAGGGCCTGTCGCGGCCCCTGCAGCGACAGCATCTGGCCCTTCACCGGAGCGATCGGTAGCTGGGGCAGTAGCTGGGCGCTCCAGGCACCGCAGGCCAGCACCGCCCGATCGGCAGCGAGATGGTGCTCCTCCCCTTCGGCGCTGCGTAGACGCACCCCGCTGAGGGCGCCGGCCGGGTCGCAGACCAGCTCCAGCACCTGGCTGCCCTCCTGAAAGGTCACCCCCAGTTCCACGCAGGCCCGCTCCAGGGCGCGCATCAGCCGGCGGCGGTTGTCGATCTGGCCGTCCTGTTCAAACAGCAGGCCCGCCTGCCAGCGCTCGCCAATGCCGGCAATCTCTTGCTCCAGGCCGCGGCGATTGAGCCGCTGGCCGAAGGCGGCGGTGGGATAGGCATCCCGCTCCGCCGAGGTGGCGAAGGGCACCACGATGCCGCAGGGCCGCAGACCGCAGCTCAGGCCGCTATCGGCTTCGATCTGGGCCACCCAGGAGGGGATGAGCTGCAGGCTGGCCTGCCCCAAGGCGAGTAGGTCGCCGGTGAGCCCCTCGGCGTGGGGCGCCAACATGCCGGCGGCTACAAATCCGGCGGCTTCGCTGCGGCGCCGGCTCAGCACCCGTACTGGCTCGCCGCGGCGGGCGAGCTGATGGGCCATGGCCAGGCCCATCAGGCCGCCCCCCAGCACCGTGATGGCTGGCCCCTTGGCTGTAGTCATGGCTGGGCCAGCGCCGCTGGCTCCAGCCCTAGCACCGTGGCCCCGCAGGAGCGCAGGGCCGCGTCAGCGGTGAGTAGCAGCAGTGGTTCCTGGCGGCTTTGCACGAGCAGTAGCTGGTCGAAGAGGTCGCTGGGGGCGGCGCTGCTATCCAGCTCGGCCAGGGCCAGCAGGTGCTCATTGCGTAGGGGCAGCCAGTGGAAGTGTTGACGGGTCACCTCCTGCTCCAGGCGGGCCAGGTCGAGCTGCACCCGGCCTTGGCGTTGCTTGAGGGCCAGTTCCCAGAGGCTCACCTGGCTCACGAACACCTCTGCTCCCGGCGCCTGTACGGCGGCAATGGCCCAGGCCGGCAGACGCGGGTCGTCGGCCAGCCACCAGAGCAGCACCTGGGTGTCGAGCAGCAGGCGTTTCATTGCAGCGGTGCGTCGAAGTTGGCGGCGATGGCAATGGCGTGGCGCATGGCGCCCGGCGCGTGGGCGGCGCTGGGGCTGGGCACCCAGGCGCTGAGGCGGGCTACCGGCTTGCCTGCCCTGGCGATCCATATCTCCTCGCCTTGCTCCACCTGAAGCAGCAGCCGGGAGAGCTGGGTTTTGGCTTCATGCACATTCACCAGCTGGGGCCGGTTGCTTGGTGCTGGCTCAGGGGGGAATGGCGGGTAGGCCATGGCTGCAAAAACCTCTGGACTTAGTTTTAGCTTAGCTAAACAGCGCAAATCACTATCCGCCCCGGAGCCCCCTCGCCCCCGTGAGGCCGGCGTCCAGTACCTCCCCATAGGATCGGCTCAGGCATCGATACAGGCCATGACAGGCGCGGCAGTAGCACCAGCATCACCAGTCACTTCCCAGCAGCTCCCTTGGGAGGCGGTGATTGGCTTGGAGACCCATGTGCAGCTGGGCACCGCCAGCAAGATTTTCACCAGCGCCTCCACCGCCTTCGGCGACGCCCCCAATACCCACATCGACCCGGTGGTGTGTGGCCTGCCCGGCACCTTGCCAGTGCTTAATCAAAAGGTGCTCGAGTATGCAGTAAAAGCAGCCCTTGCCCTCAACCTGCATATTGCTGCGCACAGCAAGTTTGATCGCAAACAATATTTTTATCCCGATCTGCCCAAGAATTATCAAATCTCCCAATTCGATGAGCCAATCGCTGAAGATGGTTGGATTGAAGTTGAGGTGGCCGAAAAAGGCAAAGAAACCTATTTGAAGCGCATCGGTATAGAGCGGCTTCACATGGAAGAAGACGCCGGCAAATTGGTACACGCCGGTAGTGATCGCCTAGACGGCTCTACCCACTCCCTGGTGGACTACAACCGCGCCGGAGTAGCTCTGGCTGAGATTGTTAGCAAGCCGGATTTGCGCACCGGCCGCGAGGCGGCGGAATACGCCTCGGAGATTCGCCGGATCATGCGTTATCTGGGCGTGAGTGATGGCAACATGCAGGAGGGTTCCTTGCGCTGCGATGTGAATATCTCCGTGCGGCGCGGCCCTGATGCCCCCTTCGGCACCAAGGTGGAAATTAAGAATATGAATTCCTTCTCGGCTATCCAGAAGGCGATTGATTACGAGATTCAGCGCCAGATCAAGGCCTACGAAACCGGCGAGCCGGTGCGGCAGGAAACCCGCCTTTGGGATGAATCCAAACAGCTCACTAAGAGCATGCGCGGTAAAGAGGGCGCCAGCGACTACCGCTACTTCCCCGATCCCGACCTTGGACCCATCGAGGTGAGTGACGCCCAGCGGGAGGGCTGGCGCGCCGAGCTGCCCGAGTTGCCCGCTGCTAAGCGGCACCGCTACGCCGACCAGCTGGGTCTGTCGATCTACGACGCCCGAGTGCTTACCGATGAGCGCTCGATGGCTGAATATTTCGAGGCCGCGGTGGCCGCCGGCGCTGACGCTAAGGGCATCGCCAACTGGGTCACCGGCGACATTGCCGCCTATGTAAATGCCAACAGGCTGGCTATTGCCGAGTTGCCCCTTAAGCCCGAGCAGCTAGCTGAGCTGGTGCAGCTGATTGAGGGCGGAATTATTAGCGGCAAGATCGCTAAAGAGATTCTGCCCGAGTTGCTTGAGCAGGGCGGTTCCGCCAAGGCGATCGTGGCGGAGCGCGGCCTGGGCATGATCAGCGACCCCGCTGCTATTACGGCGATTGTGGAGGAGTTGCTGGCTGCCCACCCCGAGGAGGTGGAAGCCTTCCGCGGCGGTAAAACCAAGTTGCAGGGCTTCTTTGTGGGTCAGCTGATGAAAAAAACTGGTGGCAAGGCCGACCCCAAGCTCGCCAACCAGATTTTGATCAACAAGCTAAACGGCTGAGCATCAAGTTTGGATCAGCACCCAAGAGGCCTGATGCTAGGCCATGTTAATTAAAGTTACTGGTATTGCTTTTAGTCGCAGGGAAGTTAAGGTCTTGGGGTCTTATTTTGACTAACTTAGGTGACCAACTCCCAGTTCGAGTTTGGGGCTGCTGAAAACAAGCACTTCAGCGCCCTAGCCAGCTTTTGCCTTGTTTCGGCTCTGGCGCTGGTGGTTTATTCCGTTGCTAATGCATCGTTTCTGTTCAATGTGATTGCGAGCGGCAAGGTCTCCTTGATGCTGCGAACACTAGATGACGCTATTCAGGCGCTGGCGGCATTGTTTGCGGCATATCAACTCAATCAAGCTGCGAAAGGGTTCCGCAAAATTGTCAATACGCAAGGTGATGACCTTGCCCTTTTAAATCTTTCTAGTCAAAAGCTGAGACTTGTGTTTGCAAGCCTGGCGGTGATGCTGGTATTGCTGGCAGTCCGATTCATACTTGATTATCCGGCGCTAATTGGTTGGATCAAAGCTGCCTGAGCCACGCTTGCGCCTGCTCCACCTGGGCGGCCAGCTGCTCGGGGTCGCCCCGGTTGTTGAGCACCACATCGGCCAGCTGGCGCTTGCGCGCCAGCGGCCACTGGGCGGCTATCCGGGCGCGGGCATCGGCCTCGCCCAGGCCATCTCGGGCCATCAATCGCTGCAGCTGCTGCGACTCGTCGCAGTCCACCAGCCACACCTCGCTGCAGAGGGTCTCCAGGCCCGCCTCAAATAGCAGCGGCACCACCAGCACCACTACCGGCTCCACCGCCAGCTCCTGAAGCTGGGCTTTAAAGCACGCTCGCACAACTGGATGCAGCAGCTGCTCCAGCCAGCGGCGCTCGGCGCCATCGCCAAACACGATCTGCCCCAGGGCGGCGCG
Organism: Cyanobium sp. Maggiore-St4-Cus; assembly: GCF_024345615.1. Classification (NCBI taxonomy): domain Bacteria; kingdom Bacillati; phylum Cyanobacteriota; class Cyanophyceae; order Synechococcales; family Prochlorococcaceae; genus Cyanobium; species Cyanobium sp. Maggiore-St4-Cus. The sequence continues at coordinate 31,455 of NZ_JAGQBL010000004.1, read as the reverse complement.
ATCTATCTCTCCTCCGGGCGCCCGGACCCCATCCCCGTAGCGCTCCAGTACCGAGCCGGCCGCGGGACTGCCGGGCGCCAGTGCTTCGCGGGCGTACACATCCGCATCCAGCAGCGGCAGGCCCCGCGACGCCAGCAGCCGGCCCACGCTGCTCTTGCCACTGGCGATGCCACCGGTGAGGCCAATGCGGCGTGCAGCAACCATGGCTTGAGAAGGGGCGTGGCGCTATTCCATGCTCAGGTTCGCAGCAGCTGCAGCCCGTGACCCACCCCTGGCACCCGATCCCCGGCGGCATCACCGCCCCCCGTGGCTTCCAAGCCGCCGCTGTGACCGCGGGCCTGAAGGCTTCCGGCAATCCCGACCTCTCCCTGCTGCTGGCGCCCGAGGGCGCCGTGTGCGCTGGCACCTTCACCACCTCGATGGTGCGGGCCGCCTGCGTGGATCTCTGCGCCGAGCGCCTGGCGGACTCAGGCGGTCATGCCCGGGCGGTGCTCACCAATTCCGGCCAGGCCAATGCCTGCACCGGCGATCGGGGCCTGATCGATAGCTTGCGGGCCACCCAGGCCGTCGCCGATCGGTTGGGTCTGGCGCCTGAAGAGGTGCTGATCTGCTCCACCGGTGTGATCGGCGTGCCGATTCCTATGGGCACCTTGCTGGCGGGTCTTGATCCCTTGGTGGCGGCCCTCAGCCCCGAGGGTGGCGCCGCGGCAGCCACCGCCATCCTCACCACCGATCTGGTGGCTAAGCAGATAGCCCTGGAGGCGGATCTGGGCGGCCGCAGTGTGCGCATCGGCGGCATGGCCAAGGGCTCGGGAATGATCCACCCAAATATGGCCACGATGCTGGGCTATCTCAGCTGCGACGCGGGCGTACCCGCTGAGGTGTGGCAGGCGATGGTGCGGCGGGCGGTGGATCGTTCTTTTAATGCGATCACGGTGGACGGCGACACCAGCACCAATGACACGTTCCTGGCCTTTGCAGCCGGGGAGCTCCTAAGCCACGAGCACTACGAAGCGCTGGAAGCCGGCCTGACGGCGGTGTCGCAACACCTGGCCAAGGCGATCGCCCGCGATGGCGAGGGCGCCACCTGCCTGATCGAGGTGCAGGTGCAGGGAGCTGCCGATGACACCGGCGCTCGTGCCATTGCCCGCACCGTGTGCGGCTCGTCGCTGGTGAAATGCGCCGTGCATGGCCGCGATCCCAACTGGGGCCGGATCGTGGCCGCCGCCGGCCGGGCCGGCGTGCCCTTTGCTGCTGATCTGGTGGCTCTGTGGCTGGGCGAGCACCAGCTGATGGCCGCTGGCCAGCCCTTGGCTTTCGATCGTGTCGCCGCCAGCACCTATCTGCAGAGCGACACGGTGATTATTCGCCTGGTGGTGGGCGATGGCCCCGGCACAGGTGTCGCCTGGGGCTGCGACCTTTCGGCTCAATATGTCCGCATCAACGCCGATTACACGACCTAATTATCTGAAGGCAAACCAAACGAGTCTTCAGCTGATCTGTGTTGGAATTTCTACAGTGATTAGATTTCAACGGTGATTACAGGCCTTGGTCGAGGAGAGCACCAGCGATGAGCAACCCCCTATGGATGCTTGTGCCCTGGGCGGTTTTTGCAATCGCGGCAGGAATCAAGTTTTGGCGCTTGACCAGCCTGTTCCGCAGGCACCTAATCGGCGCCCCGTCCGGCACCGAGCAGTTCAGGAGCTCCCTTGAGCGAGCCTGGGCTAAGGACCAGCAGGCCGCCTGACAGAGCTCCGCAAGGGGGCGTTACAAATTGTGATATATTTGGGTTTGGTCATCGAGCGGTCCTGGACGGGTCCGCTTTTTTATTGGCCATTATTTGTTGATCGCTCTCCAAAGCCACCAAATAACCAGCCCCAGCAGCGCCCATGGCAGCAGCGCTCGAAATACAACTGCCACCAGCAACACCACCAGCAACGACACCGCGGTGCGCTTTGTCAAAGCCTTCGCCTCGTCGCTCATGAAGCGCCAGCGGGGAATCAGGGGCATCTGTTCTTAGGCGGGGACTCCCCCCAGCAAAGCCCCTCCCCCTAGATTTGGCACCTATGGCTCAAGTGGCTTCGGTTTCAGCAGCTCCGCCATCCCAGCAACGCCCCCGATGGCAGGTGCCATTACTGGTGGGCTTTTGCTTTGGCCTCGGTTATGGCGTCACCCAGCGGCTGCTTGCCCTGCAGCTGCCTTCCCTGGTGCGCCTTGGTCAGGGCTTTGAGGTGCGGCCCTTCCCGGGCACCTCGCTGGAGAGCCTGCGGCTGCGGTTTGGCGCTGAAAACCAGGACATCCGCGGTGACGCCGATCTTTTGCAGTTAGAGCAGCAACCCGATACAGCGGCTCCCGCCGCCAGGGAAGCTGAGCCGCCCCAGGAGTTGCCCTCGCCCGCGGCTGAACCGGAAGCCCAGGCTGTCCCTGCTGACGCGCCCAGCCTGGATGCCCCGCCGCCTCCAGATTTACCAGGCGCTGATCTGCCACAGTCCACACCTGCTGCCGGGCCCCAATGAGTGCGCCGCAATCGCTTGTGCAAGCTGCCTTGCAGCGCTTGGGGGCCCGTCTAGGCAGCGGCCTCGTTGATGCGGCCGCCAATCTCGCTCTGCTGGCCCAGGACGCTCCCGAGCGTCTGCGTCAGGAGTTTCAGCTTTTCTGGGACGAAGTGGAAGCAGAAGCTGCCCGGATCGAGAGGGACGATGAGCCGGAGGTAGCCATCACGGCGCCGTCTGCGGATATCCAGGATCAAATCGATGCCCTGCGCGCCCGGGTGGCGGCCATGGCTCGCCGACTGGACCAGGATTCGTGATCCTGCTTAGGCCGCTGCGCATCTGGTGGTTGGCCCTGGCCCTGCTGCTCGGTCTGTGGTGGGACGGCCAGGCCTGGAGCTATGTCGGTGGTGTCACCCCAGAGCGGCAGCGGAGTCGCCAGCGCCGCCGGGCTCGCTGGCTCACCCAGGCGTTCCTGGGGCTTGGCTCAGCCTTTATCAAGCTGGGCCAATTGCTTTCGGCCCGTCCCGACGTGCTGCCCGCTGAACTGGTGGAGGAGCTAGCCACCCTGCAGGACCGGGTGCCCGCCTTCCCCTTTGCGGTGGTGCAAGACCTGCTGGAGCAGGAGTTGGGTGAGCGCTGCGCCGAGATAATTGACCTGGAGAGCGAGCCGCTGGGTTCGGCCAGCCTGGCCCAAGTGCACCGCGCCAGCCTGCGCAGCGGCCGTCAGGTGGTGTTCAAGGTGCAGCGACCTGGCTTGGAGCGCACCTTCCGGCTCGACCTTGAGGTGATGCAACAAGTTGCCGCGGCGGTGCAGCGCCATCCCCGCTGGGGCCGCGGCCGCGACTGGATCGGCATTGCCCAGGAGTGCCGGCGGGTTTTGCTCAGAGAGCTCGACTTCCGGCTGGAGGCCGAGCACGCGGCCCGCTTCCGCCAGCAGTTTCTTGACGATCCCGGCATCCGCATTCCAGCCGTGGTGTGGGAATTGAGTACCCGCCGGGTGCTTTGCCTCGACTATGTGCCCGGCATCAAGATCACCGATCGCCAGGCCCTGATCGAGGCTGGAATCGTGCCCGCCGCCGTAGCGGAAAAGGGCGCCGCCAGCTACCTGCAGCAGTTGGTGCGTTTCGGCTTTTTCCACGCCGATCCCCACCCCGGCAACCTGGCCGTTGCCGCCGATGGGGCTCTCATCTACTACGACTTCGGCATGATGGGTCAGCTCTCTAGCCGCCTGCGGGGCCGCCTGGGCAGCATGGTGCGTGCAGCTGCTGGCCGAGACGCAGCTGGTTTGGTCAAGGAGCTGCAGCAGGCGGGTGTGATTGCACCTGGCGTTGATCCTGGCCCGGTGCGGCGCCTGGTGCGGGTGATGCTGGAAGAGGCGCTGACGCCTCCCTTTTCCGCCAATGTGCTTGAGCGCCTGTCGGGCGACTTATACGACCTTGTTTACGGCCAGCCCTTCAGGTTGCCCCCAGAGCTGATCTTTGTGATGCGGGCCCTCTCCACCTTTGAGGGGGTCGGCCGCAGCCTCGATAGCGGCTTTAGTTTGGTGGCGATTGCCCGCCCCTACCTACTTCCCCTAATGACTTCAAGCGGTGGCAGTGGTTCTGGTGTTGGCGGTGGTGCAAACGACCTCTTCAACGAAATCTCGCGCCAGGCGGCAGAGGTAGGCAGCCGCGCCTTGGGTATTCCCAAACGATTAGACGACAGCCTGGCGCGCATCGAGCAGGGCGACCTGCAGGTGCAGATTCGCGCCGGCGAAACGGATCGCCTGCTACGGCGCTTGGCTCTGGCCCAGCAGGCTGCCGGTCAGTCGATGCTGCTAGCTGGTTTGGCGGTTGCAGCGGCCCTGCTGGCGGTCAGTGCTAGGCCCGCTTTAGTGATCATCCCCCTGCTGGCCAGCCTGCCTGTCGGGCTCAGCTGGATCAAGCTGCAGGGCCGGCTTAAGCGCGATGGCCGGATTGATCAATTGCCCGGCGTGGGTTGAGCTTTTTGCTGGTTTGGGCCTTGTAGGTGTACATAGCCTCATCAGCTTTTGCCCAGGTTTGCTCCAGGGTGGTTCGCGGTTCACTCATCGCTGCACCGATCGAGGCTTGAACGCCGCAGGCTTGCAGGGCATCCCGCAGGCGATCGATCAGTTCATCCAAGCCGGAGGCGCTGGGGTTGAACACCATCAGCGCGAACTCGTCGCCGCCAACGCGGGCCAGTAAATCCGTGCTGCGCATTTGGGCGCTCAGCTGGCTGGCTGCGATCTGCAGCACCTGGTCGCCCATCTGATGGCCCTGCTCATCATTGATTTGCTTGAAGCCGTCTAGGTCAACCACCACCAGCCCGTATTGATGGCCGTGTCGCTGGCGGCGGCTCTCCTCAAGGTTGAGGCTCACATCCCAGGCGCGGCGGTTGGCGATGCGGGTGAGCCCATCGGTGCGGCTCTCTCGCAGCAGGGCCCCATTGAGCTGGCGTAGGCGGACCTCCGAATTGCGACTCACTAACACCAACGAGATGGTGGCCAGTGAACCCATCAGAAAAACCAGGGCAGCGGCGCGCCAGGAGATCCAGTTGAGCCGGTTGTGGTCAATGCTCACCTGGGTGCTGACCAGCTGGTTGGCAAAGGGCACGATGCGTAGCCCTACCAGTTTTTGGTCTTCTGGCTCCAGCTCAATCTTGGGCAGTGCCCGGCGCAGGCTCGCTTTGTCCTCGAGCACCTGGGCCGGGTTGAGAGTCACGCCTACGTCAAGTTGGCTAGCGCCTCTTGGGAAGAGCGCTTGCAGGCTTGGGTCCTGATCATGACCGCTGATCGCCAGAATGCTGGCCGAAAGATTTACCAGGGCGAAGGCTGCTTTTTGCTTGCCCCGTATGTTCCATGGACCGTAGATAAAGGCTGTCCAGCCACTGGAGCGGCCCGGTATTGGATAGGCCCGCACCGCCAGAGGGGTAAGGCTGTAGCCCAATTCATTGCAGTGGTGCTGATTTAGGTCGGCCCTGAGCTCAGGGGAGGCGCCGCTTAGGGCAGTGCGAACTGATCGAGCCTGGGGATCGTTGCGGGGATCTAGAGGTAAACGGCGCAGGATGGCCAGGCTTTCCCGCTGGGAGATGCTGCTGGTACGAAAATCCTCGAGATCCCAGCTGCCGAGGCTGATTACGCCGATGGTCGCGTTGGGACCGGGATCGGTGCGCTCACCCTCTGGTTCCCCGTTTTGCACATCGCTGCGAGCCAGGGAAAGGGCTGTGAGCGAGCGGGCAATGGTGGTGCATTTGGCAGAGGCCAGGTGGCTCACCTCCGAGGCCCCAACCGACTCCAAAGGCTCATGCAGGAGTTGATAGGTGAATACGGCCGCTCCAGCCGTAACAACCATGCCGATAGCGCCGAGCAAGGCGGAGAGGCGCGTTAAGCCCTTTGCATTGAACTCTGGGCTTTTTGCTGTGAATTCAGACGCCACCAATTTGGTGGGAGGGTCTTGGGAGGCGGGTGCCAACAGCGCCACCTCCGGGCCTTAAGCGTTCAGGGAAATAAACTAATTTAATCGCTGACCCTAGCTTTTTTATTTATTGTCCCCCATTGGGGGACAATAAATACTTAGGCCTTGCCGCGGGGCCCCCGGTCTTCAGCGCCGGCGTATATCGCTTGGCTGCCGAGTTCGTCCTCAATCCGGAGCAGTTGGTTGTATTTAGCCACCCGATCGGAGCGACTGAGGGATCCGGTTTTGATCTGGCCGGCACGGGTTGCCACGGCGAGGTCGGCGATGGTGGTGTCTTCGGTTTCGCCGGAGCGGTGGCTGATAACACTGGTGTAGCCAGCCCGGCCGGCTAGATCGATCGCCTGCAGGGTTTCGGTGAGCGAGCCGATCTGATTCACTTTGATCAGAATTGAATTGGCGACACCAAGATCGATGCCCCGCTGTAGCCGGGCGGTGTTGGTCACAAACAGGTCGTCGCCCACCAGCTGCACCGTTTTGCCAAGGCGCTCGGTGAGTAGGGCCCAACCATCCCAGTCGTCTTCGGCGATGCCGTCTTCAATTGAAACGATCGGGAACCGGCTGGCCAGCTGGGCTAACTGGTCCACCATCTCGGCGCTGCTGTAGCTTCCGCCGCCGAAGTTGTAGCGGCCATCTTTGAAAAACTCGGTGCTGGCCACATCCAGAGCTAAGGAGATCTGGTCGCCGGGCCGATAGCCGGCCTTCTCGATTGCTTGCACCAGCAGTTCTCCGGCGGCGTCATTGCTGGCCAAGTCCGGAGCGAAGCCGCCCTCATCGCCAACGGCGGTTGAGAGGCCCTGGCTGCTCAGCAAACCCTTGAGGGTGTGGAACACCTCCGCGCCCATGCGCAGGGCTTCGCGGAAGCTGCTGGCGCCATGGGGCACCAACATGAATTCCTGGAAATCCATGTTGTTGGAGGCGTGGGCGCCGCCGTTGATCACATTCATCAGCGGCACCGGCAACAGGTTGGCCAGCGGGCCGCCTAGGTAGCGGTAGAGGGGCAGGCCGACGCCGTTGGCGGCTGCCCGGGCGGTGGCCAGGCTCACGGCCAACACGGCGTTGGCACCGAGGCTGGACTTGTTATCACTGCCGTCGAGTTCGGCCATGGCACCGTCCACGGCGCTTTGGTCAAGGGCGCTGAGGCCACAAAGGGCCGGGGCGATTCGCTCTTCGATGTTGTTGACGGCTTGGGTGACGCCCTTGCCGAAGTAACGGCTGCCGCCATCGCGCAGCTCATGGGCCTCATGGGCACCGGTGCTAGCGCCACTCGGCACAATCGCCCGGCCGCTGGCGCCTCCCTCCAGCAGCACCTCGGCCTCCACCGTGGGTGTGCCGCGGGAATCCAACACCTCCCGTGCCACCACGGTGTCAATAACAAGGTCGAGGGAATCGATCACGTTGAAGTGCCATTGGCGCTCTCTGTCGAGATCCTATGGGTCACCCCCACCCATCCATTTGTGCTGATGGGTACCGCCCTTGGGGTTGCTCGCCACAATGGAATTTGTTATGCCCAGGTTGCTGCCTGGCCTGATCCGCTGATGCGCATGCTGCACACCATGCTCCGGGTTGGCGATCTGGAGCGCTCCCTCACCTTTTATACGGAGGTGTTGGGGATGCGGATGCTGCGCCGCAAGGACTATCCCTCAGGCCGTTTCACCCTCGCCTTTGTGGGTTACGGCGAGGAGCGGGACACCACCGTGCTGGAGCTAACTCACAACTGGGACACCAGTCATTACGACCTTGGTGCGGGCTATGGCCACATCGCCCTAGGAGTGGAGGACATCCAGTCGGTTTGCGATGCAATCCGGGCTAAGGGCGGCAAGGTGGTGCGCGAACCCGGTCCGATGAAGCACGGCAACACGGTGATCGCCTTTGTGGAAGATCCTGATGGCTACAAGGTGGAACTAATCCAGCTCTCCTCCCGCGGCTGACCGCTAAGCCCATGCCCCCAAGCCTCACCAGCGAACCAGATCGCTTCAGCGAAGACGCCTGGGAGTTGCTCTTGGCCTCCCAGGACACGGCTCGCCGTTGGCGCCATGGCTCCATGGATGTGGAGCACCTGCTGCAGACCCTGCTGCTGGAAAGACGCTTCGGGCGCTGGCTGGATCCCCTGCCGCTTGAGCCCGATCGCCTGCTCGATCAGCTCGAGAGTTTCTGCGTCGACCAACCCGGCAGCGCTGGCGGTGAGCTTTACATCGGCGATGCCCTTGAGGATCTGCTCGAGGATGGGGACCGCTGCCGGGCCGCCTGGGGCGACTCTCTCTTAGACGTATCCCACCTGCTGGTCGCTTTGGTGCGCGATCCCCGGATCGGGGCGTCGTTGCTGGCGGCTGAGGGGCTCAGCGAAGACTTGCTGCAACGCCAGTTTCGGCCTGGTTCCCCTGCCAGCCCAGCCCCACCGGCTCCTGCTCCCCAGCAGGCGCCAGCCCCCCCCCCCGATGCCTGGATCGACGCGGGCCCGTCTCCGCTTGCGCCGGTAGCTGCCGCCCCACTGGCAGCCCCACAGGTTGTCGCCCCACTGGAGCAGGAGCCGCCCGAGCCCAGCGCCCTGGAGCGCTACGGCCGGGATCTCACTGCGGCGGCCCGGGCCGGCGAACTCGACCCGGTGATCGGCCGCGACTTGGAGATGCGACGCCTGATTCAGGTGCTCTCACGCCGCAGCAAGAACAACCCGGTGCTGATTGGGGAGCCCGGCGTCGGCAAGACCGCCGTGGCTGAGCTGCTGGCCCAGCGCATCGTGGCCGGCGAAGTGCCCGACTCGCTCCAGGGTCTGCGGCTGGTGGCCCTGGATTTGGGCGCCTTGATCGCAGGGGCCAAGTTTCGCGGCCAGTTTGAGGAGCGCCTCCGGGCCGTGCTTAAGGAGGTGCACGACGCCGATGCCGTTCCTGGGGCAGCCGGGGTAGTGCTGTTTATCGACGAGCTGCATACGGTGGTGAGCGGCGATCGCTCCAATGCCGACGCCGGCAGCGTGCTCAAGCCAGCCCTGGCCCAGGGCTACCTGCGCTGCATCGGCGCCACCACCGCCGAGGACTACCGCCGCAGCATCGAGAAGGATCCTGGCCTGGAGCGCCGCTTCCAGCAGGTGCTGATCAAGGAGCCAGGTCTCGATACCAGTGTGGAAATTCTGCGGGGCCTCAAGGAGCGCTACGAATTGCACCACGGCGTAGCCATCACCGACCAGGCTTTGGTGGCGGCAACTCGCCTGGCCGACCGCTACATCACCGATCGTTGTTTGCCCGATTCGGCCATTGATCTGGTGGATGAGGCCGCCGCCCAGTTGCGGATGGAGGTCACCTCCAAGCCACAGATGGTGGAAGCCGCCGAGGCCGAGCTGCGCCGGGTGGAGCTGGCCCTCCTCTCGGCTGAGGCGGCGCCGCTGGAGGAGCGGCTGCAGTTGCAGGAGCAGCGCCGCCGCGCCACCGAGACCCTGCAGGCACTGCAGCAGCGCTGGCAGGCGGAGCGGGAGCGGCTGGCGGAGCTGCGGGAGCTGTTGCAGCAAGACGAAGACCTACGCCACGCCATTACCGATGCCGAGCGGGAGGGTGACTATGAGGAAGCAGCCCGGTTGCAGCACGACCAGCTCAATGGCTTGCAGCAGCGCCGCGAAACCCTTGAGGCCGAACTGAAGGGGGAGACGATCCTGCGTGAACAGGTGGAGGAGGGCGACATCGCCGATGTGGTGGCCCGCTGGACCGGCATTCCGGTGCAGCGCCTGCTGGCGGGGGAGCGCCAGAAATTGCTGGAGCTGGAGCAACTCTTGGGCGAGCGGGTGGTTGGCCAGCTAGAGGCGGTGGCGGCGGTGGCCGCGGCGATCCGCCGCGCTAGGGCCGGTATGCAGTCGCCAACGCGGCCGGTGGGTTCGTTTTTATTTCTGGGCCCCACCGGCGTGGGCAAAACCGAGCTCGCTAAGGCTCTGGCGGCGGCGCTGTTCGACGAGGACGACGCCCTGGTGCGCCTCGACATGAGCGAATTCATGGAGCGCAACGCCGTGGCCCGGCTGGTGGGGGCACCCCCTGGCTATGTGGGCTACGAGGAGGGCGGCCAGCTCACCGAGGCGGTGCGGCGCCGGCCCTACGCGGTGCTGTTGCTTGATGAGGTGGAGAAGGCCCACCCGGAGGTGTTCAATTTGCTGCTGCAGGTGCTCGACGACGGCCGCCTTACCGATTCCCAGGGCCGCACCGTGGACTTCCGCCACACGGTGGTGATCATGACCAGCAACCTGGCCAGCCGCGCCATCCTCGACAGTGCAAAGGCGGCACGGGAGGCGGGCGTGGAGCTTGACCAGCAGGCCTGGCTCGATCAGCAGATCTGGCTCGACCAGCAGATAGACCAGGCTTTAGCCAGCCAGTTTCGGCCGGAATTCCTTAACCGCATTGACGAGGTGATCCGCTTCCGCCCCCTTGGTCCAGCCGACCTGCAGCGCATCGTGCGCCTGCAACTGGCCGAGCTGGCCCGGCTGCTGGCTGAGCAGCACCTGGAGCTGGAGGTGCCGGAGCCGGTGGTGCAGGCCCTGGCTGAGCAGGGTTACGAGCCCGAATACGGCGCCCGGCCCCTGCGGCGGGTGCTGCGGCGCCAGCTGGAAAATCCCCTGGCGACCGAGCTGCTGGCGGAGCGCTTCAGTGGCGCACGGGGCGTGCGTGTTGAGCCGGGCAATCCCTTGACCTTTGTGCCCCTCGGCTAGGGTGTTCGTTTGCCGGTACGCGCGGACGCCCCCGTGCGCGAGCGCCAGTGGACCCAACCCCCCCAACTCCCGACTCCAAAGAGGCAGAACCCAGCCCCGATGCGTCCATCTCGCCTGCCGCAGCCTCGGCGGTGCCTGATGGCTTTGCTGCCGCCACCCTGGCGGAACTCCGCAAAGTCGTTTGGCCCAGCCGTCAGCAGCTGTTCAGCGAATCGGTGGCCGTGATCTTGATGGTGAGTCTCTCGGCGGCAGCGATCGCCGCCATCGATCGTTTTTATGGCTGGGGGGCCAATCAGGTGTTCCGTTGAGCCGATCCGTAGTCGATCCCCCGTCCGTTGATCCCGTTTCTTTCCTGAGCCCCGTGTCCGAGTCCCTGACCGACAGCCAAATCGAAGCCACTGAGCTTGCGGCAGAAGAGCTTGAGCTTGCGGCAGAAGAGCTCGAGCTGGTGCCCCAAGTGCTGGAAGCGCCGGCGCCAGTTGAGAAGATGCAGGTGGCCCGCTGGTATGCGGTGCAGGTGGCCTCCAGCTGCGAGAAGAAGGTGAAGGCCACGCTCGAGCAGCGGGCCGTCACCTTGGGCGTCGACAACCGGATCCTTGAGATCGAGATCCCCCAGACCCCGGGGATGAAACTGAAGAAGGATGGCTCGCGCCAGAGCACGGAGGAAAAGGTGTTCCCCGGCTACGTGCTGGTGCGAATGGTGCTCGACGAAGACACCATGATGGCCGTGCGCAGCACCCCCAACGTGATCAATTTCGTGGGGGCAGAGGAGCGGCGCGCAACGGCCAAGGCCCGAGGCCACATCAAGCCCCGGCCGCTCAGTCGCACGGAAGTTGATCGCATCTTTAAGCGAGCCGCAGAAAAGAAGGCAGTCGTCAAGGTGGATCTAGCCGAAGGCGATCAGATCCTGGTCACGGCTGGTCCTTTCAAGGATTTCCAGGGCGAGGTGATCGAGGTTTCCGGCGAGCGCAACAAGCTCAAGGCCCTGCTCTCGATCTTTGGCCGGGAAACCCCGGTGGAGCTCGAGTTTTCCCAGATCAGCAAGCAGAGCTAGGTTTCGGCCCCGCTCAGCGGCCGTCTCCCTGCGGAGGGCGGCCGTTTCAGTTCACATCCCCGGCGATGGGGGTGATCCGCAGATTCGCCCCGTAGCCTTAGACGATGGCCAAGAAAGTCGTTGCCGTTATCAAGCTGGCCCTCCAAGCCGGCAAAGCCAACCCCGCGCCGCCGGTGGGCCCTGCCCTCGGTCAGCACGGCGTCAACATCATGGCGTTCTGCAAGGAGTACAACGCTCGGACGCAGGAGAAGGCTGGATATGTGATCCCGGTTGAAATTTCGGTCTTTGAAGACCGCAGCTTCACCTTCATCACTAAGACCCCTCCCGCTTCCGTGCTGATCTCCAAAGCAGCCGGTATCGAGAAGGGTGCCGCCACCTCTGCCAAGGGTTCGGTGGGTGCCATCAGCCGCGCCCAGCTCGAGGAGATCGCCAAAACCAAGCTGCCCGACCTCAACTGCACCAGCGTTGAATCGGCCATGCGCATCATCGAAGGCACCGCCCGCAATATGGGCGTCGCCGTTAACGATTAATTCCACCCCTTATCCGGGGGAGATCCAGGCAGCCTTGATCAGTTCATCTGCTCAACAGCCACGCCCTGAATCGCCCGTACCCCATCCCCACCATGCCGAAAATCTCCAAGCGCTTCTTAGCGCTCAGCGCCAAGGTCGAAGACCGCAGCTACGGCCCCCTCGAGGCCATTGAGCTGGTTCAGACCAACGCCAACGCCAAGTTTGACGAAACCCTGGAGGCCCACGTGCGCCTCGGGATCGATCCCAAGTACACCGACCAGCAGCTGCGCACCACCGTGGCCCTGCCCCACGGCACCGGCCAGGCGATCCGCATTGCCGTGATCGCCCGCGGTGAAGCCGTGGCCGCCGCCAAGGCTGCCGGCGCCGACCTCGCTGGTGACGACGATCTGGTGGATCAGATCGCCAAAGGCGAGATGAACTTCGACCTGCTGATCGCCACCCCGGACATGATGCCCAAGGTGGCCAAGCTGGGCCGGGTGCTCGGTCCCCGCGGCCTGATGCCCAACCCCAAGGCAGGCACCGTCACCACCGATCTGGCTGGCGCCATCAACGAGTTCAAGGCCGGCAAACTTGAGTTCCGCGCAGACCGCAGTGGCATCGTGCACGTGCGCTTTGGCAAGGCCAGCTTCACTCCAGCCAACTTGCTCGAGAACCTCAAGGCCCTGCAGGAGACCATCGATCGCAATAAGCCCAGCGGTGCTAAAGGCCGCTATTGGAGGAGCCTCTATGTGACCTCCACCATGGGCCCCTCGGTGGAAGTTGACTTCTCGGCCCTGCAGGACCTCAAGCAGGAAGGCTGAGTCGCCGCTCCAGCTGCTTGAACAGCAGCGAGGCCGTGGTGGTCATCACTAGGTAAACCAAGGCCACCGCTAGGTAAACCTCAAACGCCCGGTAGCTGGTGGCCACCACCAGCTGCCCTTGGCGGAAAAGTTCGTCGAAGCCGATCACCGCCGCCAGGCTGGTGTCCTTAATCAGCGTGATGAACTCATTGGCTAAGGAGGGCAGCACCCGCTGCAGGGCCTGGGGCAAGATCACTAGCTGCAGCGCCGTTAGGGGCTTGAGCCCCAGGGCCCTTGAGGCCTCCCATTGGCCCCGGTCAATGGAAATAATTCCTGCTCGTAGGGTTTCCGCTAGGTAGGCAGCGCCGTTTAGCCCTAGGGCGAGCACTGCTGCCGCGAAGCGATCTAGTTGCAGCTCTAGTCCCAGTTGGCGGGCTAGGGCAGGCACGCCGAAGTAGATCACGAACAGCTGCACCAGAATTGGCGTGCCGCGAAAGAAGTCGACGTAGATGCGGCAGCAGCGCTGCATCACTGTGTTGGCCCCCAGTAGCCCCGCAGCTACAAGGCCGGCTCCGATCAGGCCTAGGCCGAAGGAGCAGAGGGTCAGCGCCAGGGTCACGCCCGCACCGCGGATCAAATTGCGCAGCAACTGCACCCCGTCAAGTCCGGCGCTATCGCTGCGGCTATCGAGAGCAGGGGCTCGCTGGGGCAGAGCTGGCGGGCTCTGCCCAAACCAGCGCTCATAGATACGGGCGTAGCTGCCATCGGCCAGTACCTGGCCCAGCCCCTTGTTTACTGCTTCGCGCAGGCCAGAGCCCTTGGGGAAGGCGATGCCGTAGAAGTCGCTAGTGAGGGGCTTGCCGGCGATCTCGATGCCATCGAGGCCAGCCGTTTCGATCGCATACAAGGTGGCAGGCAGGTCATTTACGTAGGCCTCCACGTGGCCGTTCAGAAGCTCCTGCAGGGCAAGAGGACCTGAATCAAAGGTGCTGAGCTTGGCTCCGGGCACGGCTGCCATGGCCTTTGCACCGGTGGAACCGATCTGAACGGCGATCGTGCGTCCTTCTAGATCCTTGAGGTTGGCGATGCCCCGGGTGCCTCGCCGCACAACTATGCCCAAGCCAGCGGCAAAATAGGGGCGCGAAAAGTCGACGGTTTCGGCCCGCTCTGCGGTGATCGTCATGGCGCTGATCGCCAGGTCGAGGTTGCCCGCTTGCAGGGCAGGTATCAGGCCATCGAAGGGCAGAGCTGTGAGCTTGAGCCGATGGCCAGTGCGCTTGGCGATCGCTTCGATCAGTTCGATATCGAAGCCTCGCAGCTCGCCGCTGGCCCCATCAGTCATGCCGAAGGGGGCATAGGTGGGATCGGTGCCTACGGTCCAGGCGGGGGCAGCTCCAGCTGGAATCGCCAGGCTTACCACCAAGGCCACCACCAAGGCCATCACCAAGCTGAGCAGCAGCTTGGCGCCGCGGCGGCGAGAGGCAGGCATGGCTGAGCTCGGGTGTGGGCAGTGTGTAGTGTGGACCACTGGCTTTGTCCAGAAGGGCACGCGCCCTACCCCAGACAGCAGGTGGACTTCGGTCCATAAGTCCTGCCGAGGTGATCGCGACAGGTTTGGCACCAAGAAGGATTCGTCCGGAAGGGTTGTGGAGCGTGCAGCGGCCTCGAGTTGACCTTTCCCTTGGGAAAAGTCAGCGTCCCGGGCTGCGTTCCCGGCTTGTTCCCCTGATCCGTTCCTTTCCTATGGGCCGCACGCTGGAGAGCAAGCAACAGATCGTCGATGAGCTCAAGGGGCTCCTCGGCGAGGCCGAAATGGCGCTTGTCCTTGATTTCAAGGGCTTGTCCATCAAGGAGATGTCTGATCTGCGGATTCGTCTGCAGGCCAGCAAGGGGGTGTGCAAGGTGACCAAAAACACCTTGATGCGCCGCGCCATTGATGGAAATACCGCCTGGGCGAATCTCGATTCTCTGCTCACCGGCTCCAACGCTTTCGTCCTTGTTAAGGGCGATGTGGGTGGTGCGGTGAAGGCCGTGCAGTCCTTCCAGAAGGACACGAAGAAGTCTGAGGTAAAGGGTGGCCTTTTCGAAGGCAAACTCCTCTCCGAAAAAGACATCAAGGCCATCGGAGATCTGCCCTCCAAGGAGGTGCTCATGGCCCAGATCGCAGGTGCGATCAACGCCGTGGCTACCAAGTTGGCCGTGGGTATCAACGAGGTTCCGTCCGGTCTTGCCCGGGCGCTCAAACAGCACGCCGAAGGCGAAGGCTGAGCTCCCCCGATCCGACTGTTCACAAACAGATCTGTTGCTGATTCTCAACCATGTCCGCTACAACCGACCAAATTCTCGAGTCACTGAAGACTCTTTCCCTGCTTGAAGCTTCCGAGCTCGTCAAGCAGATTGAAGAGGCTTTTGGTGTATCCGCCGCCGCTTCCGCGGGCGTCATGATGGCCGCAGCTCCCGCTGCTGCCGCTGAAGCCGTCGAGGAGCAGACCGAATTCGACGTCATGCTCGACAGCTTTGACGCCACTGCCAAGATCAAGGTCCTCAAGGCCGTCCGCGAAGTCACCGGCCTCGGCCTGGGCGAAGCCAAGGCCCTGGTGGAAAGCGCTCCCTGCGCCATCAAGGAAGGCATCGCCAAAGGCGAAGCCGAATCCATCAAAAAAGCTGTGGAAGAAGTCGGCGGCAAGGTTTCGATCAAGTGATCGCTGGGGCCCTGCGGGGCCCTATCACCTTTCTGCCAACGTCATTTCGTTGCTATCAGACCGGCCCCTTCAGGGCCGGTTTTTTGATGCAGTAACCAACAAAAAGATCTGACCAATAAAAAGATGTGACCAATAAAAAAGCCCCGCCGAAGGCAGGGCTCTGAGTTGGAACGATTCTGGGAGTCTGTCCTCGTTTCGACCCCGGAAGAGCGTTCCCACTCCTCACACCCCAGAAACTTAATGGCAGGCTTTGGGATCGGCTAGCTGGACTGGGACTCTCCGGCAACTGGCACCTGGGCTTCAATCGCGGAAGGGGATCACTGGCAAGCGAATAGGGCCCTGGCCTGTCCCCTGGGCCAGCAGGCTCGGGGGGGCAACCGGCGGACGCAGGCCAAGCTGGGCTCCAGGCCTGGCTGGGGGTTGGGAGGTGCCGCTGGCTGCGGCTAGTAGCTGGGGCAGGGGTGCGGCGTTGGCGAAGTACAGGTGATTCAGGGTCTGCTCGCCAAAGCTGCGGCGTTGCAGGTCCCAGCCGGCTTCGAGCTTCAGGGCTACAAACCCATCTCGATCCCGCAGGGGCACCTTGGCGCGGGCAACCACCAGGGTGGTGGGATCGCTGGGGGTGCTGGCCTGCAGTTGCAGTTCGTTGCCGCTCTGGCGCAGCTGCAGCCGGTAGCGACTGGCCAGATCCTGATCGCCGATGCGCAGGGAGTAGCCGTTGCTGTCGAGATAGCGGCTGCAGATGCCGGTGTAGTTGAAGCGGTTGAGGGCCGGGTCGATCAGGCCGTCGGGGCGCTCCTCCCAGCAGCGGGGCTGGGGTTGGATCTGCTCAAGCACCAGCAGGTTCCAGTCGTTGCGCCCCAGGGGCCGCGCCAGCACGGCGAAGCGGCTGGCATCGAGCGGCCGGCTATTGAACAGGTTGGCGGCCTCTGCCCAGGGGGTGAGGGCGGCCAGGGCCGCACCTGCCAGCAGGGCGTTGCGCCAGGGACGGTAGGTTCGGCGCTCTGCCCGGCTTCTGGTCAGGCCCGGTTTGGATGGGTCCATGGCGGGGCGCAGCAAGCGGACAGATGGGTTCTCTAGCGAATTTTCGGGGGTTGTCCAGTGGCGGCTAAGCCGGTGAAAGTGGTGGCTGCGGCCTGTGATGGTGCTTGCAGTGGCAATCCGGGTCCAGGCGGCTGGGGCGCCTTGCTGCGCTTCGAGGATGGCTCGGTGCATGAGATGGGCGGCGCCGATCGGGCCACCACCAACAACCGCATGGAGCTCACCGCAGCCCTGGCTTTGTTGGAGGCGATCAAGGAGCTACCCCGTCCGGACCAGCTCAGCATTCGCACCGACAGCCGCTACCTGATCGATGGTTTCAGCAAGTGGATCCAGGGGTGGAAGCGCAAGGGCTGGCGCACGGCCTCCGGCGGGGCGGTGCTCAATCGGGATCTATGGGAGCAGCTGGACCAGGCCAGGCTTGAGGGGGTGTCCCTGGTGCACGTCAAGGGTCACAGCGGTGATCCAGACAACGACCGCTGTGATGCGATCGCCGTGGCCTTTTCCAAGGGTCAGATGCCGGCCATGGCGGCTGGCGAGGTGATCGCCACTGCCCGGATCGAAGCCGACGTTCCTGCCGATATTCCTGCCGATATTCCCAGCACTAAAAACGCCGCCCCTAGCCCAGAGATTGCCGACCCGGCGCCTGCGCCCCTGCAGCAGCAGCTCAGCCGCTGTGAGCTGGCCGATCGCTTCGCTGGCCAGGGCTACGGTCTCAGCTTGGTGGAGCTGGCCCAGTTGGTGGAGCAGCCCCTGCAGCAACTGGAGCGCCGCAGTGGCCCCTGGCGCTGGCGCGACTGGCAGGTGTTGCCCCTGGAGGGAGGGCGCTGGCGTTTGCAACGGGACGAGGGAGGATTGGTGGTGCGGGAGTAGGCGGCGGCTGATGGTGGATTCAGGCTCTTCGACCAGGGCTGGTAACAACACGGTTCTCACCAGCACGGTTCGCACCAGCACAGAGGCCCTATACGGGCGGCTGGTGGCTCCGCTGCTGGGGCGCGATGACGGCGCTGACGCCGAGCAGCTCAGCCAGCTCACCCTCACGGCCCTGGCCCAGGCGTCTTTGCGGCGCCAGTGGCCCTTGGTGAGTGGTGCCCTGGCAGGCTTGGCCGCTGAGCTGCAGCGCCCCGATCCACGGCTGGAGCAAACCCTGTTTGGCTGCCGCTTCTCTAACCCGGTGGGCCTGGCGGCTGGATTTGACAAAAACGGTGTAGCAGCAGGGATCTGGCATTTGTTTGGTTTTGGCTTTGCCGAGCTGGGCACGGTCACCTGGCACGGCCAGCCGGGTAATCCCAAGCCGCGGCTGTTTCGTTTGGCTGCCGAGCGGGCGGCGCTCAACCGCATGGGCTTCAACAACGGCGGCGCCCAGGTGTTGCGCCGCACCCTGGAGCGTCAGCAGCTGCCGGCACCGGGCCAGCGCCCGGCGGTGCTTGGTATCAACCTGGGCAAATCCAAGATCACCTCCCTGGAGCTGGCCCCCGACGACTACGCCTCCTCCCTGGAGCTACTCGCCCCCCTGGCCGACTATGCGGTGATCAATGTGAGCTCGCCCAACACGCCGGGTCTGCGGGAGCTGCAGGAGGAAACCCTGTTGCGGCGCCTGGTGGAGCGGCTGCGGCGCTTGCCGGCCTGCCCGCCGCTGCTGGTGAAGATCGCGCCGGATCTGGAGGACGACGCCATTGATGCCATCGCCCGCATGGCCTACGAGGAGGGCCTGGCCGGCGTAATCGCCGTTAATACCAGTCTGCATCGCCTTGGCCTGGAGCAGCGGCGCCTGGTGCAGACGGGCCGCACATTGGCCGAGGAGGCCGGCGGTCTCAGCGGAGTGCCCCTCCGGGGCAGGGCCCTTGAGGTGCTGCGTCGGCTGCGGGCCACGGCGGGTCCAGCCTTGCCCCTGATTGGCGTCGGCGGGATCGATTCGGCCGAGAGCGCCTGGGAGCGGATCACCGCGGGGGCCTCGCTGGTGCAGCTCTATACCGGCTGGATCTACGGTGGGCCAGCGCTGGTGCCGCAGATTTTGGAAGGTCTGGCGTCCCAGCTGGATCGTCATGGCCTGAGCCATATCAGCGCAGCCGTGGGCACCGGTCTGGCCTGGCGCTGAATGTTCGGTAAGTTGCAATAGCGAATGGGTTTGCACCTTGGTAGTGGCGGGACTCCAAAACACTTGGCGCCCCCTCCGTGCCCAGATCTTCCCCAAGCTGGTGATGATTGATCTATCTGAGCAGTTGGTGACTGCTCAGTTGGTGAAGCGGGGTAAGCCTCTGGAGCCGATTTGGACTGCCCCAATTCCTGCTCTGACCTGCCGCGATGGGGTGCCGCAACTCAAGGATGCGGTCGGGGATTTTTTGGGCGACCTGCTGCTGGAGTACGGGGTGATTGATGCTCAGTTGGTGGTGTCCCTGCCCCGGCAAGCGGCCCATTGGCGGGTAGTTGATTGGCCGGCCGGCCACCAGCAGGCGAATTCCGTGGGCGACCTGCGCGCGCTGAACCCGGATCTGGGCTGGCCGTTTCCACTGGAGCAGGCCTATATAGATGTGCAGCCTCTGGCGGGCCTTGCCGCTAGCTCGTTAGTGATCGCAGCGGAGCGGTCGGTGGTGGATGCCTGGGTGGAGGTGTTTGCGATTGCTGGTGGCACCCTGCAGCATCTGCTGCCCTCGCAGCTGTGCATGATGTGGGGCCTCCGCGACGAGCTGGCTGCCACACCCGCAAGCTCCCTGGTGGCGCTGCTGCAGCCGCTGGATCAGCAAACAAACCTGATTGTGTGGAACAAAGGAGTGCCTGAGTTTGAGCGGATGCTGCCTGGGCCGATGGTTGATTTGATTCCGGCCTTGAAACAGAGCTTGGATTTTTATCGAAACCTCAAGGCTCCCCAGGCACCGGTGAGGTTGCTGCTCTCTGCACCCCTTGATGATGCGGCGTCATTGGAGCAAGCGCTGGGGTTGGAAGCCGAGTTGGTCGATCGAGATGGCTTTGGTTCCCTCTGCTTGCAGGGCTTGGCCTCCTTGGAGCTGGTCCAGTGACGTCAATGCCACTCACCACTGATTTCGACCTCCTGCGTGAAAAACGTCAGGAACTGAACCTGCCCGATCCACTCCAGGTTGCAGTTCATAGTCGTCAACTGTTGGTGCAGGGCGTAGCGATCGGTGCTGCTCTGATCGGGATCTCGCTGGGGATGGCTGTTTTGGTGTTACTGCGTGCCCTGATGGTGAGCGCTGAGGTGGGTCGCCTCGGCACGGTGGAGGCGGAAGTCCAGCTGTTTGAAACTCAGCTCACGGCGGCACGGGGCAAGCTCAATAGGGTGGAGAAAGCCAACGCAGATTTGGTCAAGGGGTTGATTGCTGTGCGCTCTGGATCGGCGCTGATGCGCGATCTGCAGCTGCGAGTTCCTGAAGGTGTTCAACTCACCGCTGCTACGGAAGAGGGGAATGGCTACCGGCTCAAGGGGGTTTCGCGTGATCCACAGGCCTTTGCCCGTATAAATGCGTTTCAGCTGCAGTTGAAGCGCTCCGCTTTGGTTGATACCAATGCCGTCACTCTGGTCAAAGCGTCTCGGGGTGTTGCTGAGGCCAATACATCTGGATTAGGACCAGTCAGTTTTGAGCTTCTGATCAATTTTCGTCCGCCTATTAGTCCGCTAGCAGAGAAACAGATACTCACCCAGCTTGGAGCTGAGGGCCTGGTGCGCCGTCTGGATCTGCTGCAAAGGGAGGGCTTGCTCTGATGTCCAATCTTCAGGATGGTGCTGATCGCCATGCCAACCATGGGCTACAACGGTTGCTTTTGGGGGTGCCGATTGGCGTGGGGGCCGTGCTGGCAGTTTTTGTGCTGGGTCTGGGAGTGGTTCCCCAGTGGCTGAAGCTGCAGGCAGAAAGTGAAAGGCTGGCCCAGCTCGAGGAGATCCAGGGCCGGATCCCTCTGCTACGGGCTCAGATCGCCAAAACGGCGGAAAGCGAGGCTGCAGCTGAGCGTAAGCAGCAAAAGGTGCTGCAACTGATCGAGGGGAGTGGCGAATTGGTGACATTCCTGGCCCAGCTGGATCGGGAGGCCAGTCGCTTTGGTGTGCAGCTGGATCTGTATGAGCCCCTGACGGCACTGCCTACTCTTCCTGAGGATGGGAAGAAAGAGTCCCTGAAGGGTGATCAGCCAGCGCCAGCACCCCAGTCACCCCTTGAGGGGGCCGGTCTGAACGCCCAGAAGGTTTTGCTAACGGCCCGGGGGGCCTATCCCAATGTGTTGGCGTTTTTGCGTGCCACTGAAAAGCTGACTGTTTTGGTGTCACAAAGCAACTTGTCTTTGACTGCTGTGGAGTCTCCTAAAGCCGCTCCTCAGCCGGCGACTGAGGATGGCAATCAGAAAGCTAATCAGAAGGGCAATCTGGACGGTTCGTTCTCATCAGCTATGACCCATGTCGCAGCCAAAACGGAGCTGAAATTGACCATAACTTATTATCAAGCTGGCGCTAATCGGCCCCCTGCGCCTGTGGCCCTTAACAATTAATCCGTCGCCCATTGCCCTCATTTGGTGCACTGGTTTTTTAGAAATCATTTCGCTAAGATCTGCGTAGAGTTGTACGAAAAACGTTGGGCAGCAAATTTGGGCGGCGTTTTGTTACTGCCGCGGCGGCGGCAGTCCTTCCCAGTTTTGTCCTTCTTGACGCAGTTGGCCAAGCTGGCCCTCGCCAATCCGCTGCAGGTGCTCCAGCGTCTGCGACCGGTCAATCCTCCTCCTCCTTTCGTGGCTCTGCTGGTGTAGCGGCGGGGCCTATCCAGCTGCAGGTGCGTCGCCTGGGTAATGCTGTTGAGCTGGTTGTGCAGGGGGTTGGCGCGGCTCCCCAGTTGCAGCAGTCAATGCGAAGCAATGGCTGGCAGGGTCAGCTGCTTACAGCTATTCCTACGGGGTTGCGGTCTGGCCCGCAGCGCATCTCTTTGCCGGAGCTTGGTTTTCAGTCAGTCAGCCTGGATGGATCCGGCAGCAGTTACAGCCTGTCGGTGACCCCAATGCCTGGGGTTCCCCTGGCGCGCCCGGTGGTGAGTGCTGATGGTGTGAATCTGATCCTCACCTTTCCCGCCTCGCCGCAGATTTCCCTGCAAACAAATCGCCTAGACCTCAGCCAGCCCGGCGCTGTGCCGTTGCCCACCTATGCGCCACCGCTTCAGCCCCGGGCTGTTGCGCCGCCGCTGGGAGATATGGCGGTTGGGACGATGATGATGCAAAATCCAAGCTATGTAAAAATCTCAGGTCCTCGAATTACTTTGACATTGCGTGAATCAAGGGCCAAAGATGCGCTGATGGCCATCGCGAAAATTGGCGGCTATGGCTTTGTGATGATCGACGAGAGGGAACCTGATAAATCTAACTATCAGTTTGATTATGGCCTCATGGATGCCGATGTTAGCGCAGATGCCAAAGCGCGTGTGGGTAAGGTTTCTTTAGGGTCTAGGCCTGTTACTGCTTTCTTCGTGAACGAGAAATACGAGACTGTATTGAATTCAGTATTGTTGTCAGCTGGTCTTCAGGGAAGGCTGGAAGGGCGCGTAATATTTGCTGGCCTTTCCGCTGCTTCAAAGTCTTTTGGGGCGGTTATGTCTAAAACTTATAGGTTAAATCAAGCGTCTTCCGAATCTGCTGCTGAGTATTTAAATTCACTTGGTGCTTCTATTGCTGTTCCTGGATTTAAGATCGGATTGGGCGTAACTTCTTCAGGTCCTCAAGATTCGGACCAGTCTCAGGATTCGGGCAGGAAAGCTAAAGATGGTCAGCAAGAACAGAATCAGGATGAGGCTGCGAGGAGCACAAGAAAAATTACTCAAGCTGATACCTATAGCGCGTCTACGGGGCCTTTACTGGGATTAGGAGGGACGATTGATCCCAGATTGCAAACAATTACCTTGGTAGGCAGCCAGAATGCTGTAATTATTGCTGAGAAATATCTTCGCCAAATAGATCTTCGCCAGCGCCAGGTTGCGCTTAGCATTAAGATCCTTGACATTACCTTGGACAATGATACGGACATTAATAATAGCTTTGCCCTGAGGCTGGGTAATAATTTTATAGTCAATGATGAGGGTAGGCTTGTTGGAGCATTTAATAATTTTACTCCCCCGGGGACGGTGATTGATTCGTCGCTTCCTTTTCCTGGTTTTAACCAGATAGCGCAAGGTGCTAATCCTGCAAGAAACCCTGGACTCGCCTATGGCAATAATAATCTTTACGATTTGGTGCGGGCTTCTATCCAGTCTCGAAATACTAAGGTCTTAGCCAGCCCAACTCTCATATTGTCTGAAAATTCAGAAGCGATTGGAGGTGCCGCCCAGCAGGCTCAAATTAGTTCTAATGGTTTGGTGGGGTCTAGTGCGACAATTGGCCGAGAAAGAGCCAATGAGTCTTTTGTCACAGTTGGAGAGCAAGTAATTACCAACTATCAAGTGAAAGCTGGTCAAAATGGAGCACCCAATAGCTGTCAGCCTGAGCTCGGGATTGCAGGATTAACCTTTGGCGCCCGTGTTAATCGTATTGATGACAATGGATTTGTGACTTTTACAATTTCTCCACAAATTTCAGCCGTTACAAGACAGCAAAATATTGGAGGATGCGGACCAATTGACATCCTTTCTCTCCGCCGTTTAGATACTGGAAGTGCTCGAGTCCGAGATGGCCAGACGCTTGTGATGACTGGTGTGATCTCAGATGTAGATCAATCAGCGGTAACTAAATGGCCGATCTTGGGAGATATTCCTTTTGTTGGTCAATACTTCAGAAATTCATCTAATCAAAGGCAGAAGCGTGAATTAGTTATTTTGGTTACTCCTAGATTGCTCGATGATGAGCAAGGTGGACTTTATGGGTACGGTTATCGCCCTTCAACTTCCCAGGCGCGTGAGCTTATGGGAGGATCAGGTTTCTAGGCTATCTGGCATTGGTCGCATAATCCTTGTTCATTTATGCTAGGCAAGGAGTTTTCCTATGTTAGCCGGATCGGTATTTAGTGGTCAATTAAAACGAATTGGGGGACTGATTGTAGTTGTAGTAGGGTTTTCTAACATCAAAGATGATGGAATTCTTTGTGGCGTCGTTCGCTTGCTTGGCCCGCCTAAAGCTGGCTGGATGCGAGAGGATCTCTCCGGTTAGAGACTGCGCTGTCTTTGGTGTGAACTTGCGATCAATCGTTTGGCGTGGATGTTGATGTATTGAAGCTCTTGAATGCCGTAATTAATCAGGACTGAGTATGGATTCCGTCCCCGATTTTCGCGTCGGAGGATGAATTGAATTATATTCAGAATCCCATAGGCAGAAACGCCTTGGCTGCGATCGGGGCCAGAAATTGAAACGCCGCGAAGGCGCCGCCCAGTGCTTTGCTGCCTATCCCGTTCCCGCTTGGGTTGTCTAATTTTGTAGCGGCCACTATTTTCTCCGCGGCCTGCTTGAGTTGTTGGGCCTGTTCCTGTTCGCCGCGTTCTCCATAGAGGCTTGCGGCGTAGTTGAAATCATTGGCGGCCAGTTCGCTCTTGCCCTGTTCGCCGCGGCAGATCCCCCGCGCCACCCAGCTGATGGCGGCGGTGGGTTCCTTGCGGATGGCTGCACTGAAGAATGATTCCGCTTCTGGATAGCGGCCCTGCTGCGCGGCCTCGGCGCCCGCGTTGTGCAATTCCGCGTAACTCAGTTGCGTGGGCTCGATGCCCGTAGCCCGTTGCCAGTGGCTGCGGGACAGGGCTCCTGCGTCCAGCAGGGCACCACTGAGATCGGCTTGGCGCAGATCGGTGCCATCTAGCCGCGCGCCGCGCAGGTCGGTCCCGCGCATGGAAGCGCCCATCAGGCTCGTGAAGCTCAGATTGGCCCCGCTGAGCTGGGCCCCATCCAGGCGTGCCTGACCCAGGTTGGCCCGTTGCAGCTGGGCATGGCGTAGATCGGCGTCGCGTAGATCCGCATGCACCAGATCTGCATCCTGGAGCTTGCAGCCACGGCAGCTGCGGGTCTCCAGCAGTTTGAAAAGGTCGCGCGAATCCGCCTTGGCGGTAGGCGGCATCAGCATTGCTACTACAGCTAGCAAGCTGGCGGAGGCGCTCAGCAGGAGGACTGGACTTGGCAACGTCGGAGGCGCGATGCGTCTTGGCATGGCATTCGTGCCCGTTGCAACGGCTTATAGCGCAGGAATTCGCGCGCTTCCCAGGTTGCACAGGGCTGTTCTCCAGGCGGCCGCCGGCAGCACTTAGCTTTCGGCTATGCCGATGTCGCTCCACCAGCGCCATGGCGGCAATCTGGCCGCCACCGCCGCGCGCCTGGGTTGCAGGCCCTCCCAGCTGCTGGATGCCAGCGCTTCCCTGGTGCCCTTCGGGCCGCCCTGGGCTGTGCGCGGCCGCCTGCTGAAGGCTGCCCTGGGCCTCGCCTCTGGGTCGCCGCTGCGGGCTTATCCCGACCGGCACGCCACTGGCTTGCGCGCCTCCCTGGCCCAGTTGCATGGGGTGGAGCCCGACTGGACGCTGCCGGGCAATGGGGCGGCGGAATTGTTCACCTGGGCAGCGCGCGATGCGGCGGCAGCCGGCTTGAGTGTGGTGCCCCAGCCGGGCTTCGCCGATTACCCCCGTGCCCTGGCCTGCTGGGGCGGCGCCTGGCGATCTCTGCCGTTGACGCTGCAGGCCAGTTCGGAGCCGCAGCCGTTTCCGGCGGCTCCGGCGGGCGCGGTGCTGTGGCTCACCAACCCCCACAACCCAACCGGAGCGCTGTGGAGCCGTGCCTCCCTCGAGCCCTTGTTGCAGCGCTTCGCCCTGGTGATCGCCGATGAGGCCTTTCTGCCGCTGGTGCCAGGGGGGGAAGCCCAGAGCCTGATTCCGCTGCTACAGGCCCACCCCAACCTGGTGGTTATCCGCAGCCTCACCAAGCTGTGGTCGATCGCCGGCCTGCGTCTCGGTTATGCCCTCGGCCAGCCGGAGCGCCTGGCTCGTTGGGTCCGTTGGCGCGATCCCTGGCCGGTGAACGGTCTGGCGCTGGCGGTGGGTGAGCGGTTGCTGGCCGATCCGCTGGCCTACGGGCGTTGGTGCCGCCGGGTGCAGCGCTGGACAGCCCGCGAGGGGGCCTGGCTCTCGGCCCGTCTGGAGGCGTTGCCGGGCATCACGCCGCTACCGTCAGCCTCCAACTTTCTTTTGATTCACGGCGACGCGTCCCTTGTGCCGCTGCGCGAGGGCCTGGAGTGCCGTCACCGCATCCTGTTGCGCGATTGCCGCTCCTTCGAAGGGCTGGGTGAGCGTTGGCTCCGGATTGGCGTCCAGAGCCGCCGCCACAACCGCCGCATCATCCGGGCCTTGCGGCAGGAGTGCGATTGTGGGGCTTGATGTGATCAATCCCTGGGTTGGCTGAGTAGTGAGGCCATTCGTTGATCGGCATCGCGCACCGCCAGCTCGCCCATGGCTGTAGACATTTGCTTTAAGGGATCACAAGCAGCTGGTGCACCCCGCAGGCGCGGGCCCAGCAGTCGCCAGAGGCAGCGCTCGAGGGCCGGCTCAGCGGGGCCGTGCTGCCACACGATCACGGCCGCCCCAAGTTCGGCCGCAGCGGCGGCGTTGACGTCCTGGTGGTGGTCGGCGGCGGCGGGGTAGGGCACCAGCACCGCCGGGGTGCCGCACACCGCCAGCTCGCTGAGGGCGCCGGCGCCGCTGCGGCTGATCGCCAGGGCGGCGTGCTGCAGCAGGCCCGGGATCTCGTCGCTGAAGGGAAGCTCCACCACCCCGGCTGGCAGGGGCTGGCCTGCCTCGGGGTCGTTGCTGCCGGTGAGGTGGACTACCCGCACGCCAGCGGCCGTGAGCTTGGCAAGCAGGGGGCGCACCATCTGGTTGAGACCCACGGCTCCCTGGCTGCCGCCCATCACCAGCAGCAGGGGCCCGGAGCCTTTGGGAGCCCATTCGGGCAGGGGGGCGGGCTCCAGAAAGGCTTGCCGCACCGGCGTTCCCGTCACCAGGGGGCGGCAGCGGGGCAGGCGGGCAGCGGCCTGGGGCAGGCCCACAGCCACCTGGCTGCAGAGCCGGCCCAGCAGGCGAGTCACCTTGCCGGGCACAGCGTTGCTCTCATGCAGCACCACCGGCACGCCGGCCCAGCGGGCCGCCAGGATTGCAGGCGCCGCGATGTAGCCGCCGCTGGTAAAAACCGCTGCGATGCGTTCGCGCCGGATCAACCGCCGCACTGACCGAACCGCTTGCAGCAGTTGCAGCAGGTTGAGCAGCTTGCGCAGGCCCCGGCCTTGCAGCCCCCCGGCCCGCACCGTGTGCAGTGGATAGCGGCTAGGCACCAGCTGGCGTTCCAGCCGGTCTGGCACCCCCAGCCACGACACGCTCCAATCCGCCGGCATGGCATCGGCCACTGCTAGAGCAGGAAATAGGTGGCCACCGGTGCCGCTGGCAGCAATTAGGAGCCTGGGCATGGGTGCTGGGGCTGAAGCATGCCTAACTTAAAAGCGGTTTCCGCCGCCCCATGCCGCGTCTCCAGCTACTTGGCCGATTTCTGCCCCGAAGCCTGGCCGGCCTGGCCGGCCTCGCCGTCCTGCTGGTCAGCACGGTGCCCGCTATTGCTGCTGCCGGGCCCAGTGCGGCTCAGCTCCAGGCCCTGGAAACGGCCCTCAATGGCACCGGCGAGCTCAGGGGCGCCATGGAGGACGGTCCTGGGCTCGACGTAACCCTGGTGGAACTGCGAAGGCGCAGCGTGCTGCGGCAGTTCCCTGATGCCCGCTGGCAGCTCACCACGGGCAAGCCTTTGCGTGATGGGCGCAGCACCGTGCAGCTCCAGGTGACCGGCAGCCGGCAGGAAGGCCCTACTCGCTACCGGCTCAATGCCCAGCAACAGCTGGTGCTCAGCAGCAGTGGCGGTCCTGGGGGCCGCATCAATGGCCAGATAGTGATTCGAGAGCAGACCCTGATGCGCAGCGGTGAGACCGATATACCCGTGAGTCTTTTGATCCCGGATGCGGTGCTCACAGGTCAGCGTTATGACGTTGACGCGTTGTTTGACGAGCCCTTGGAGGGGGCGATCGCGGCGGGTGGTTTGGTGGCCCTTACCGGTCAGCAGGTGAACGCTCTGGAGAGCCCAGAGCTCCAGCTGGGAGCATTGGGTGGCGGTGGCCTGTTCAAGTCGGTGCAGGCTCCCTTCACACCGGGATCCCAGACCTGGGCAATTTTGCTGGTCCATCCCAAGGGCATCGTCAGTGCCACCAAGCGGGTGCTGGTGGTGGCCGACAAGACCCAGCTGGATCCTTAACGCAGGTCGCCGGGCACTAGGTAGCCCTTGCCGCCGCGGTCGAGCCGCTCGAAGTGGCGCAGAAGGTAGGCGTTGGTGCGCACTTCATCAAGCTCCAGCCTGCCATCACCGTTGCGATCGAGCTGCCGGAACAATTGCGCTAGCCGCTGTTGGTACACCTCAAACTCATCGGCCGCCCGTGCCGGCAGTTCTGGGCTGACGACAGTGGCCAAAAGCAGCACTCCCGCCAGGCGGCTGGCGATCAGTCGCAGCGGGTGACGAACACCAGGAACCATGGTTGCGGTGGGCATGGCTTAGGTGGGAATGAACTCAGGCTATGCAGCCCTGTGCTGCCCGCTATTGCCAGATTCCGGCCAAGCTGTGACTAAATCTTTCCGGAATGGCACCGCGATGTCCCCTGGTCAAAGCATCTGGGTGGTTGATGACGACCCCGAATTGCGGAGCATGGTGGGCACCTACCTGATCGACCAGGGCTATGACGTGCGCTGCCTGGCAGACGGAGCCCAGCTGATGGCGCGGTTGGCAGGCCAGCGTCCCGATCTGGTGGTGCTGGATCTGATGCTGCCGGGAGACGATGGCCTCACCCTGCTGCGGCGTCTGCGAGACGGCGGCGACGATCTGCCGGTGGTGATGCTCACCGCTAAAGGCGATGCGGTGGATCGGATCATCGGCCTGGAGCAGGGCGCCGACGACTATCTGGCCAAGCCGTTCCTGCCGCGGGAGCTCACCGCCCGCATTGAGGCGGTTTTGCGTCGCCGCGTCGCCCTGCCGGCCGGTACGCCCCTGGCCGAAGGGGAGTCCTTGACGATTGGTGAGCAGGTGCTGGATCTGGCGGCCCGCACCCTGGAGCAGGGGGGAAGGATCACGGTGCTCACCTCAGGCGAATTCGCTTTACTGGCGGCCTTTGTGCAGCATCCGCACCGACCTCTTTCGCGTGAGCGGCTGGTCGAGCTGGCGCGGGGGCCGGATTCAGTGACAGACAGCCGCAGCATGGATGTGCAGGTGTCGCGGCTACGCAAATTGGTGGAGCCGGATCCCGCTCGACCCCGCTACCTGCAGACGGTGTGGGGCTATGGCTATGTATTCGTGCCCGATGGTCAACCTCGCAGCCGTTAGGACCGCCCTGCGCTACGGCCTGGTGGGACTTGGGGTTGCCCTGCTGAGTACGGCCCAGTTGCAGGCGCTGCTGGCCGAGCGTCTGCAGCGGGCCCGCATTGCCCAGTTGGGGCCCGAGGTGCTGTTTCAGGTGCGCTTAGCGGAGCTGGCCCTCGATCGCTTGCCGCCGGCGACCCTGGCCCGGCTCAGTGGCCTGTCCCTGCGAGTCGGGGCCCTTCCGCTCACCTCCACCAACTCTGCTCTGGCTGCCGAGGGACGGCTGCTCCGCCAGCAGCTCTGCCGTGAGCTGCGGCCCTGTCCCACCGTGCTGCCGGCAGCGCTGCCGCACAGGGGTGTGTGGGTGCAACTGCTGGCACCGCTGGAGCCGGTGTGGCTGCTGGCGCCGATTCCGCCGGCCCGCCGCTGGCCGCCCGATCCCTGGCTGCTGCTGGCGGGTCTGGGGCTGGGCGGCAGCGTGGCACTGCTGCTGTTTTTCTGGATCGAGGTGCAACGCCCCCTGCATCAGCTGCAGCGGGCCCTGGGCGGGGTAGGCACCGCCGCCGGGCCACCCGCTCTGCCGGAGGAGCGTGGCACCACCACCGTTCGCCAGCTCACCGGCCGCTTCAATGCAATGGTGCGGCGCTTGGGGCGCGTCGAGCAGGAGCGTTCGGTGATGTTGGGTGGCATCGCCCACGACCTCAAAAGCCCGATTACACGACTGCGCTTTCGGCTCAGCTTGGCCGGCTTGCCGGGAGTGGATCTGCAACAGGCTGAGGCCGATTTGGCGGCCCTGGAGCGGATCACTCAACAGTTTTTGCTGTTCGCTGGGGGTAACGACAACGAGGTGGCCGTGGCGGTGCCGCTTGACCAGCTGCTGGCCGAGGTGGCGGCGGGCCTGGATGCCGACACCCTGGCGCTGGAGCTGCAGCCCTTGCTGCGAGTGGTGCAGCCGGTGGCGCTTTCCAGGGCCGTGGCCAATTTGATCGATAACGCCCGCAGTTACGGCGCACCACCGCTGAGGCTGGTACTGCAGTCCGGGCCGCCTGAGGGGGAGGGCTTCCGCATCGTGCTTTGGGATGGGGGCTCAGGCATCCCTGCCGGTAAGTGGGATCAGGCCTTGATGCCCTTCCAGCGGCTCGATGCCGCCCGAGGTGGCAGCGGCCACTGCGGCCTGGGGCTGGCGATTGCCGCTCGGGTGGCGGCCGCCCACGGCGGTGGGCTGGAGCGGCTGGAGAGCGATGGCTCCGGCAATGGCCCTAGCCCCGCCTTTGGATTTCGTTTTGGAATCGCCCTTTGGGGGCGCTCCAAAAGCCAGCTGGGGAGCTGAAACTGCCGGTTAACCCCCGCGTCTGTCGGATTTGGTCACAGGTTGGTGGCAACTCGGTTGCACTTCGCCCGTTGGTTCGCCGCAAAGTTCCGGGGTGACAGCTCGAGGCTGCACAATTTCACCCACCTTCTTCCCATGAAGTCCTTTCCCCTTCCCCGTCTGGCCCTGGTGCTGGGCCTGTTGGGTAGCGGCGTCGTTAGTGACGGCTCCGCCATGGCCGATCCCCAGTTCCCCGGTCGAGCCTTCGGCCCCTGGAGCCCTAATTCGGACCTCACGCGCGGCTGGGTTCAGGCTCAGCGGGCCTTGGCGGATCAGTCCTATCGCCAGACCCAGTGGCGCCTCGACCAACTGGATCGCTGCCTCAGCAGCGCCCGTGAGCGCTGGGACAACGATCAGTGCCTGCGCCGCGATGAGCAGGCTCGGGAGCGTCAGAGGCGGCGCGATCAGAAGGAATGGCAGCTTCTGATGGACCGCCAGGGCTTCACCGCCCAGCTGCCCGGGCGGCCCGGCCTGAGCCTCTGACGGCCTTTTCGGTTTTCTTTCTCCGAACCCCATTCCCCGCCACACCACCTACCTCGAGATCACCTTCCGCAAGATCAACCATGCGCCTCTCTGCTCTTCCTCTCGTTTTGGCCGGCCTGCTCGGCAGTGCAGCCCTGGCTCCTGAGGCCTCCCAGGCCTATCCCTACGGCGATCAGCGCTACGGGGATCAGCGCTACGGCGGTCAGCGCTACTCCTACGACAACTACGGTCCGCCCCGAGGCCGAACCTATGCCCCCCTGCCCGTGAGTTCCTATGACTACCCCATCGCCTCTGAGCCTGAGCTCTATAGCCCTCCTCCCGTGAATCGCTGCAATAGGGGCACCGTGCTGACCGGGGCTGCCATTGGTGGCGGATTGGGAGCGTTGTTGGCCAGCAACTCCCGCAATCGCCTCTGGAGCCTGCCAATGGGGGCCGCGATGGGCGGCATCTTGGGTGGTGTGATCTCCGGTTGCTGAAGCCGGCTTCAGCCGGCGCTGCGGTTGTGCACAGTCAGATCCGGTCACAACTTTCCG
>NZ_JAGQBL010000003.1:0-251226 GCF_024345615.1 Cyanobium sp. Maggiore-St4-Cus | reverse complement strand
GGCAGGGGATCATCAGCACACCGAACCAGCCCACATAGAGGCGGTTGTTGGTGGAGGTGACCCAGTCGCAAAACTGGTTCCACGCAGAAGCGCCTTGGCGCTGCTGAATAGTGGTTGTCATGAGAACAGCTTGGGGAAGTGCTTACCTGACAGATGCCGAAAGGCTTTGCAGGAAAGCAGTAAGTAGATGCGGGGCGGGAACCGCTCGCTCATCTGAACTTAACACCAATTCACATCTTGCGGCCAACTTGGAGGATCAATTGGGCCGCACCAGGGCTGATGGCACCGACAAGCCCGGCTGATCACCCCCTAACCGGGGTCGCTCCTGCGTCACCCCAGGAAAGAGCTCAACAAGATCCGCCACCGGGACCCAGGTGCAGCGGAGGTGCTCATTCACCCAACAGGTGGCATCGGCTGCCGCAGCGCTGCTCGGCTATTCCACTGGCAGCCCTCCCTTGCTATGGCCCTTTCGTCGTGCGGGGCAACCCGCTGGAGGCCAGTGCTTGATCTGGCGCACCTTGGTGTGCGTGGATGGACATTCTTGGGTAGCCGCACCGCAAGGTGGGGCCAGCAAAGCCGATGACACCTGAGCTCGCAAACTGCGTACTTGAGGGACTCCTGCTGCTCCATGAGGAGCTGTCACAGGATCCAGAGGCGCCTTGGTACGTAGGCACACCAGATCAGACGCAGGTGCTGCATGACGAACTCTGGATCTTGGCTGGAGAGCTCTACCCCCGCTCCAGCGCTGCCTTGGTAGATGGCTGGTACCGAGCTGGTCGCTCGTCGTTATTGCCGGTGAACTGCACCGGAGAGCTGTTCAGCAGCCGGCACCTCCAGCTGGTGGTCTGAGTAGGTCTGCTGCTGTGGCTGATGCAGCAACTAAAAGCTGAGGCTTTGCGCCGTTAGGAGAAGGGGCAAGGGGCGGCGGATAGGACAGCTGCCTATGTGACGATTCTTGTTCGTAATCCGCGATCAACGGAAATTCCTCCTATTCATTCCCCCGTCTTGCGGCGCTTGGTGTGTCTTGACCCCAGAACGTCGCACCCATCCCATCCGAATACTGATCGCCGATGACGAGGCGAATATCCGGCGCATATTGGAAACGCGGCTGCGTTTAGCTGGCTTTGAGGTGGCAGCGGCAGTCAATGGCATGCAGGCTCTTGAACTCTTCCGCAGCTTTGAGCCGGATGCACTTGTTCTTGATGTGATGATGCCAGAGCTTGATGGTTTCGCCGTGACCGAGCGGATCCGGGCTCAATCAGAGGTGCCGATTATTTTGCTCACTTCTTTAAGTGATGTAGGCGACCGCCTCACTGGACTAAAGCTTGGCGCCGATGACTACATACTCAAGCCGTTTAGCCCTAAAGAGCTTGAGCTACGTATTCGCTGTGTGCTGAGAAGAAGCTCTCCATCCCTTCTAAGCGGCAAGCAAGCAAATAATGGTGCTGACCGCAAGCCTACAAGCAGTCATTGGCTGCTTGTAGGGAATTTCAAAGTTGATCTAACGCGCCGCAAGGCCTATCGCGGTGATGAGCGCATCCGTCTTACGGGAATGGAATTCAGCCTGCTAGAGCTATTGATTAACCGTGCGGGTGAGCCAGTCAGCCGGCTGGACATCCTCGAGCAGGTTTGGGGGTATAGGCCCACAAAATCTAATGACAGTCGAGTAGTAGACGTTCACATATCACGACTGCGCGCAAAAGTGGAGGAGGACGTAGAGGTTCCCGAGCTTATTCTTACAACGCGAGGCAAAGGCTACATGTTTCGGCGCTGCAGCCAGGAAGAAATGTCTCTCAAAATATGAGCCCATGCTCGTGATCTCTCCATAAAGCAGTAAGGACTGGCCCCGGCAGCACCCCCTAAAGTCAACGTATAAGGCCAAGATATTTCCAGAGGTCTTGCTGCAAGCGGCGATGCAAAGGTGTGACATTGACCATGTTTTTTGGAGGTGAATTCAGGTCAATTCCAGACTTTTCTGCCTCCTTGCGAACCTGTCTCAAGACAGGTATCAGCAGCAAGGCCGTCACAAGCGACATAAGCAGCAGCGCCGGAAGAACGCTGATGGTCATGGCAACAAAAACGATACCGGCCAGCATTTGACTGGCCAGCACCAGCCACTTCGGTTTGCTTTTGCCGGATAGCTGTTTCATGGCCTCATCTTGATAGCGATTGCGGCTCACCGGGCCCCTGCTTTGGTCCGCGAAACAATCCATCAAGGTAGTGCTTGACCACTACGGGCTGCATCAGCCTGTTCTGATCCCATTGCGGGTGATCAACGATGAATAGCGCCATCGCCTGAAATAGATCCTCTGGGAACTGGTTTGCCACACTCACCCCAGCAGCAAGGGCATAGATCAAAAGCTGAGTGAAGATCACTACCGCCAGGGTCTTAAAGACAAAGCGCTCACAATCAAAGGATGGGCTACCAGTTGTTCCAGTTGTAGTGCTGCCCTGCGCCGTTGCTGTTGGCGGTGTAAGCACCTGCCACCAGATCAGCTTCTCAGTTGGGGTCGCTATGAATGGCGATCGGCCGTCCCAGGTTGATCTGCAGCTCCAGGGCTGCTCGATCACATTGGTCGCAAAGTTGGCAGTAAGCCCCGGGTAGCGCAAGGCCGATAGCTGGGCCTCTGTACTTGTGCTGTCGCCGTATTTGGCTCCGATTAACGTTGTATTCATCTTCGGAGCAGGCCTTGCCCCAGCGGTAGCCGGTGCCAGATGCCTTGTCATCCTGGTGCTGGCGGGGCGCACTGCGTCGCACCTCTCGGTGTGCCACCAGGATGCGGCCTCGGTAAAGAGCGCCGGGTCCGCAGCAACGACGTCGAGCCGCAACTGATCAATTACCTCCAGTTGCTGGGGCTCAGCCTTCCAGGCATAGCAGAACTGGCGCAAGCGTTCAGCTCAGCAGGTTTTTGCCGTCGAGACGACGGATCGCCACGACCCCGGGCCTGGGCGGCCTGGCGGGTACACCGGATGGCCAGTTAGAGCCAAGCGGCACCCAGCGCAGCTGCTCAAAGCGTTGACCGTTTCGATCGACCAGGCTGTGGGCTTGGGCTTCCACCTGCTTGCCTTGGCGCACACCCTGGCCCTCGCCTGGGTGCTGCACCGCCAGAAACAGCGTGCGGCCCTCGCTATCGAAGCAGGGCCCGCAAAGCTCACACCCCACCGGACCGATCGCAAAGCAGAGGGCCTGTCCCGCCATTGCACCTTCGCGCGGCAGCAGCCAGCAGCTGTTGTTGCCGAACACATCGAGGTCGGCATCCCCAGAGCGATCGGTCACCAGCCAGAGGTTGCCGGATGGGTCGAAGGCGAGGTTGTCGGGATGGCTAAAACCGAGCCCACCCTCCCAGGGCAGGCCGCCAGCTGCCACCATCCGCCAGCGGAAGCGGGCGCCTCGGCCAGCGCCACCATCGCTCAGGCGCATCACCCAACCGTGGGGCCAGAGGGATTCGCCTTTGGGGCCGCGAAAGACCGCCGGATCACTGCAGCCGCCGTCATCACGGCCCGCCGCCGTGAAAGCGATCAGCAGGTCGCCGTTGATCGGGTCGATATCGGTGTCTTCTGGCCTGGGGCAGGCGGTGGCACCAGCAGCGTTGGCGGCTAGATGGGCATCAATCAAGATCGCCCCCTGCTGCCGCAGCTGCGCCTGCACGTCATCGCCGCCCAACGGGTAAAGATCGCCAAGTTTTTTGTAGCGGCTGCAGTAGGCCTGCAGTGCGGAATCGCTGCTGAGCGCTTCACTGCCGCTGCGCTGGCGATCGCTGTGGGGCAACACGAGCGGTTGCTCCCAGCCAAAGCGCTCGTAATGACAGGGGGGTTGCGGCTGCACCGCCGTAGTGGCCTCCAGGGCAATCCAGGTGCCGCTGCCTTCTGCGTTGAAACGGGCCACCTCCAGGCGCCCGGCTGCAAACAGCCGCGAATTGGTGCGATCGAGCGGGTCTTGCACGAGCCCCTCACTGACAAAGCGGTAAAAGTGCCCACCATGGCGATCGCAACCCGAATACACCACCAGCGGCTCCCCGGACCGCGCCACAACGGCAACGGCTTCGTGGCGAAAGCGGCCCAGAAGACTGTGCTTAACCGCGGGTTTGCTTGGCTCGCGGGGGTCGAATTCCACCATCCAGCCGTACTTATTGCCGGCAAGCCCGAAGGGATTGCCGAGCCCGTCGAGGCGTGAACCATCCCAGCGGAACGGCCGCTTCTCGGGGGAAGCCGCCGAGCCATCGGCATAGACGGCCTCGGGTACCTGCGACTGAAAGTTTTCCTCAGCGCTCAGCACGGTGCCCCAGGGGGTGGTGCCGCCAGCGCAATTGGCAAAGGTGCCGATGATCCGATCACCCAGGCCGTCGCGGTAGCCAAGCGGCTGGCTGTGGCGGAACACCGCCGCCGCCGGACCGCTGCAGCGCAGTGCCTGCTCCTGCTGGCTGAGCCCGCTGAGCCCATCGATGCGCCGCTCATAGCGACTGCCGCCGAGGCGGCGCCAGCCTGAGCTCCCCTGCTCAAGCTCGAGCACGCCGATGCCGAGATCAGCCATGGCAGCACGGGCCACGGCCTCGATCAGCGAACGCAGCGGGTCGTTCGCAGCCAGGCTGGCCACGTCCACGCTGCCGCCGCGGCTGGCCAGGGACTGCTGCAAAGGCTCCAGCGGCAGAGTAGTGCCCACGGCTTCTGAAAAACCTGCCGACCAGGTCTGCGGGCTGATGTATTCGAAGTTGATACTCAACAAGGCCTTTCCGCCAGGCAGGGCCTGGAATGCCAGGTAGTCGTTGTTGAAGCCAAAGCGACCCGTGGCGAGAAGATCCCCCCAGACAGCGATCAGCTCGGCGCGATAGCCCTCGGGAACCAGCAGTTTGTCGTCGACGTTGAACGTCCGATAGATGCGCCGTTGGTCTGCCGCACTCAGCCCGTCAGCAGGCAAGGGCAGAGGTGCACGCACGGGCACAAAGGGCAGGCCAGCATCCCCTGCCGTGCCGCGACTGCGCACCTCAAACTGCGGCAGCAGAATGGCAGCGGCGCTGCTGCCAGCACCGATGCCCAGTAATTCGAGCAGTTGGCGGCGTTTGAGCGCGGAGCGATTCATTGCTGTTTCATTGCTGGGGTGGCGCTGAGCAGCCCGGCAGCTGGCGCGGCACCAGCCGGGCAAGGTGTGATCGTTGCAGGGGATTGAAGTTGTCGTCGGTCGCCAGCAGCAAGCTTGGTCGGCCATCGCCAAGGGGCGGAGCCGCCAGCAGCACTTCCCAGTTATCTGAAGCAAGACCGAGCTGCAGCAGATTCCAGCTGATCAGTGGAGCCACGGGGGGAGCGTCAGCGTTGCTGGTTGCGATGGCGCTGGCTGGATACAGCACCAGTCGCGCCTGCCACTGATCGGGTGCCGTAAACCGACGCCACAAACCGAGCAGTCCCTGCTTGCTGGCAAGCAGATCGGTGAGCCCCCAACCTCCAGGTGGCAGGGCCAAGGGGCGCAGCTCTGCAGGTTGCAAGGCGCCGCTGGCATCGGGCGCCCAGTGCAGCAGCCGTACGCGATCAGGTGGATCTTGCAGCAGGGGCTGTTCAGCCGCCATCAGCAAGGCCCCGTTTACAGGTGAACGGCTCAGGGACTCCGGGCCCCCATTGCTGCGTAGTCCACGCTTGGGTTGGAGGCGCCAATCTGGCGGCAGCTCCCGGCTACTCAGAAGCGAACCTGCGGCCATGTCGTAGCGGAGCAACGCAGCAGGTTGCTCAGGTTGCAGCCGCCCCTCAGTGGCTACCCAAAAGTGCTGGGCTTCAACCACCAGCCCTTCGCCGTCCATGGGCTGCGGCTGCTTCAGCGGTAGGGGTGGCAGCGGCACGAGACCCTTCAGTCCGCCGGCTCGGAAGCCACGCCAGCGGCTGATGCTGCCGCGGGGAGCATCGCTCAGCAGCCACAACTCATCAACTTCAGGGCGGTAGGCCCCGGCCGAGAAGCCACCCCCCTGGCTCGGTTCGATCAGCCGCTGCTCGACAACCTCCCAGCCGGCAGAGAGTGGACAGGGCAGGGGAATGGGTGTGGGTGCGTCCATGGCGAGTGCTCAGGTCGACGCGGATATTTCAGTGGGGGTGGGCTTGAACTGGAAGGACATCGTGCCGATCACGTTCACCGCCCGGATTGGATCAAGGATGCTTCAGGTTCGGCAGAGTTTCAGCTCTAGCAGAGCTACAGCTCTTTTGCCTGTTGCGCCTGCAGCGTGTCCCTGTGCTGAAAAGGCTTGTAGCCATGGCCTCGCCACGAGAAAAGTGAGTTTGTGGATGGGGCTGGAATGGATCTCTGGGTGCTTCAAAAGCGACCGACCGGAATGGTCGAACCCTTTGAGCTGACGCGGTTGAGGGAGGAGGCGCGCGCTCTTGACATCCGCTTTGAGACCGTCGCACCAGAAGAAATCGATCTAATCGTTAGCCGCGGTGGCCGGCGATCAATTCGGCGCTGCGGCGCTGAGGTTCAACTCCCAGATGTCTTGCTGCCCCGCACTGGTAGTGGCACGGATTACTTCTCATTGGCGATCCTGCGCCAGCTGGAGCACCTGGGTGTGGCTGTGGTGAATCGCAGCAGCGCCATCGAGGCGGTCAAGGACAAGCTCTATGCGCACCAAATCCTCGCCCAGAGCAATTTGCCAATCCCACGCACCATGTTGGTGCGCTTTCCAGTCGATCCCCATCTGGTCGCCAAACAAATTGGGTTTCCCTGTGTCATCAAGCTGCTGGTTGGCTCTTATGGCGACGGGGTTGTGCTCAGCCGTGACCCAGCCAGCTTCCGTGACCTGATGGAGCTGGTCTCCGGGCTGGATCGCTCCCAGAGCCTGATCCTGCAGCAGTACATCGGTACAAGACCCGGAAAGGACCTGCGGGTATGGGTAATTGGAGGCCAGGTTATTGGCGCCATGTTGCGCAGCAGCACCGATGGCAGTTTCAAGGCAAACATCAGTAGGGGTGGGGATGGGCAGGCATTTCCGCTTAACCCAGAGCTGGAGCGACTAGCGCGCGATTCAGCCGCCGCCTTGAACCTCGACATAGCTGGTGTCGACCTGCTGTTTGATGGCGATGGTTACAGCATCTGCGAGGTCAATAGCGCCCCAGGCTTTCAGGGCTTTGAGACAGCCACGGGCCTGAACGTGGCTCGCCTGGTACTTGAGCACTGCAGATCAACACTGCAGTTCTTGCCGCCAGTGCATCCCCAACTGCAAGCCCTGAAGGCCGCGACCTGATTGCTTACTACTGGCTTGTTGTGCTCTCGGCAGATCGCTCCTGCGATCGCAACGCTGCACAATTACGCCAATGCGCAGCAATGTGCCTCAGGGAACCTGGCAGCAGGCTCCAGTTCACGCGAGCTTGATCCCATCTCTGCTTTGAGTAGATGAGCTGGTCTGATCTGGAGCGGTTGGTGGCTGATGCAGAAAGCAGCCCGGCGCTCCAGCAGGTCCTCCGCCAGTGCCATAGCCGCCAGGAGCTCCTACGCACCGCCCGCCAGCTGGGCTACCGGCTCACCAGAGCTGACCTACAAAACGCCTGGCTGGAGCACCACAACGCAGCGGAAGCGCAAGGAGCCACTGGCTTGACCTAGCCACGGAGCGAGGCTGGGCGCGACAGCATGTAACGAAGTAGTTACATGGCTCTCATGACAGTCGGGGAGGTCTTTCTGGAGTCGATCTCTAGCGGTGTGATCACGGAGCATGAGATCTCCTGGGTTACCTCCCATCAAGGCGCCTTTGCTCGCCACGAGGAAGCCCTAGCGCTTCGGCTGGGGCGCTTGGTAGACGAGGGGCAGATCAACCTCGGGTGCCGCCTGCCTAGCCGTCTTGTTCAGCACAAGCTTGTGCTGAACGAATGGATCGAACCGCTCGGCCGCCGCCGCGGCACAGCAGCTGTTTGCGCCTGACACCGCAGCAGCTCCGATGACTCAAGCCAAAACACTGGATTACTGGCAGAACATGCGGATCGCCATGGAGGCGGCAGGGGCAACCTCAAGTGCCATCTACAAACGAGCCCTGGCGATCACGCAGGGGCTTCCAGATCCCCTTGCCCCTCAGGATTCAGCTCGGTCGTAACGGCTAGCCCCCTTTCAGAGGCGGGGGCCGCATCTCCGGCGGCCCTGCCCGTCAGCCAGAGCGGATGCACGTATTTCTCCCCCTTGCCACAACCGTTCACACCCTGTTACATTGGCAGTAACAATCCGTAACAGACATGGCTGAGTCCGCTTCCCGCTTTGGTTTCGTTGCTTTCGCTGAAACCTGGAATGGCCGTCTGGCCATGCTCGGCTTTGTGATCGGTCTTGGCACCGAGCTCCTTACAGGTCAGGGCATCCTTTCCCAAATTGGTCTGGGTTGAGCGTCATGGAAACCGACTACACCGCTGCAATCTCCGTCGTTGCTCTGATCACCGCCGTGCTTTCGGCAATGACGATCTACGTGCTGAGCCGACCTACGGACCTGGCCAAGAGGGTTGGATGATTTCTGCAATCACCATCGTTCTTATCGGTGCCTGGATTGTTGGTGCTCTCAACCAGCCGGATCTTGCCGATTGAACTTCTAGCTCTTGCCTCTTCTGGTTTCCAATAACTATTCCGCCACCAAAAGTCATGACCAACACTCCTTCTAACGGCCCAGCGCTTAATAACAGCGCGGAACAGCTGACCCTCATGGAGCAGCTCAAGCAAGTTGAACTGTTTAACGGCCGCGCTGCGATGCTCGGCATTGTGATCGGCATCGTGGTGGAAGGAGTAACCGGCTTTGGTATTGCCCACCAGATTGGCTTAGGCGCCTTGGTAGATGGCTACGCCGCCTGCCGTACCCAGTTTCTGCCTTTCTGCTTCTGAGCTTCTGCAGGCCCTTTGTTTCTGACCCCTAGGTAATACCTGGGGGTTTTGTTTGGCGCCAGTGGAATAACCGGCGGCCTCCAAGCCCACCGGCTAGCCGCCATTAGACGGACCAGCGCTTGGGAGGCTCAAGCTCTTGGTGCTCTTTTTCCAGCTGGATCAGCCACCAGACTGCTGGATAGGCGGGCTCGGGCTGTGGCTCCTGCCATTGACCGCAAGACTGAGCCTCTTCCCATGCATCAATGAGGGACTGCATGGTGGTGAAGAGCGGGAACATCGCTGTCTGCACAGCCGGTGGGCCCCCTCCGCCCAGCTGAGGTTCTGAATGGGCGGTTCTGCTCAGCGCAACTAGCGGTGCGGCAGCGGGCACGGGCCTTTGCGGAATAGCCAAGCGGGAGCGAGCGGCTGGAGCAGGCGGGAGCGGTGGAATCCCCTGGCTCGCTGTCATCCCACAGGTCTGTGCACGGCTTGCACGGTTTATTCAGCGGCCGCAAACACGCATAACCCCGACCAGGCTGCAGCGTAGAAACCCACAGGCGATTGGCTGCCAAGCCGCAGCCCGCTACTGAACGAGCTGAACAAGGACAAACCAAGGTGTATTGCTCGATGGATCGTCAGCCAGGTGGCTCAGTTTTCGATGTCGCTTGTCAACTGGCTATGTCCAGAGCGTTGTCAGGGTCCATCACCTTCACCATCTCGACGCCGAAGCCGGCACAGTCAGCAAAGAACAAAGCGAACTGGGGCATGACGATCATTGCTGACAGCTCGATGATGACTGATAGGGGTAGATATGCAGCCCATCCCATGCGGAAGGACAGGATCGTGGTTTCATCCGGAATCCATTCACTAATCATATCGATGCTGGCAAAGCGACTCATGGTGGGCACCGCTATCAAGGCCTCTTCCATAGCCGGATAGCCGAGCGAGCACCAATGTTGCAGCAAGTAGATGCCCAGCATCGTCATCAGTGGATATGGCGGACGGCCACCCTTCTTGTTGGTCTTGGGGTCGTGGGGCACGATTAACTCGACAAGTGCCTGGCAGAGCACCATCGCCTCCATCTCAGAGAGAAAATTTCTCGCGCTTGGTCTGCTTCTAGTGACTCCGCCACACTCGACTTAAGTCGAGGTGGGTGCACTGATGAGCTCGTAATCCGAGAAACGAAGCTGCTTGCCATCCATTAAGCAAAGCCTTGCATGCGATCACAGAGTCATTGTCGCGCGGATGGACTGGATTCCAAAGCTTCCCCGGACAATTTGTACATTGAGACCTTTATTTGGTTTCTACTATTATTCAGCCCTGCGTCGCTCGTAGGCTGCAGTTATTGAACTCGAATCAGTTTGAACAAATACAAACTCACTGCCATTGTGCGTCGCATAAATGTCGTAATGAGATACGTTTTTTTGATTATCTTCGAACGTAACAGTTCCCGAACAATTTGAATTCATTGTATATGTACCCTTGTAGCTTCCGCGGGCAATGGTTCCATTGAAGTTTCCAGTATATACCCCCGACATGCCGCCCTTGCCGTCAAAGTACTCGCGACCAGCCTGGGCAAAGGGCTGGTTTTTGTCGGCTGATTTTCCCAGAATAATTCCATCCTGGGCATACAAATAGCTTCCTTTTATTGTCGCCACAGAGCATTGATCACCAGCAGATACTGGAGAAGCAGATACTGCGACCCCAGAAATAGTTAGCGCCAAAAGAATGAATATTGATATAGATTTTTCCAGAAGATTGCAGTAAAATTACTTATTCAATACTAGCAGTTGTCGGCCGCGAAGGGAGCGGGTGGAGCAAGAAAGGCCGTTTCTCTTGCCTTTTTCTTCCTCCCTTTTGCTCCCCTGCCCCCTGGCACGGCCACCAAGCCAGTACCCCAATAAAAGGGGGCCGATGGCCGCCGCTGGGGGATTAGCAGACTGAGACGGTGACGCCGGGGAGGCCCTGCGACTTGCGTGCAAAGGCAAATGCCTTCTCAGCAGTGATCAGCCGCATCTTCTTTACCGGCTTACCGCGCCTCCCGAAGTGCTCAACGGTGCAGGGCACAGCGCCGCTCTTTTTGATACCAGGGGCATAGCGATGGACGATCAGCAGGCGGATATTGCAGACGGGGTCTTATGGAGCTGCCATGGAAATTTTGGCGATGAACCCCCAGGTGACGCCCCACGGCGCACTAACAGGCAAGGGAGGACAACCTGCAAGGGGTGCTCGACGAATTACCAGCAGAGCCCCAAAGCCAACAGTGCTGGTTCTGCTGCCTGCCGGCTGCTACGACCGGGATCAACCAAAGCAAAAGGATCTGAATACTGCCTCTAAGCAGTAGGGG
This sequence comes from Cyanobium sp. Maggiore-St4-Cus, assembly GCF_024345615.1. Taxonomy (NCBI): domain Bacteria; kingdom Bacillati; phylum Cyanobacteriota; class Cyanophyceae; order Synechococcales; family Prochlorococcaceae; genus Cyanobium; species Cyanobium sp. Maggiore-St4-Cus. The sequence continues at coordinate 240,079 of NZ_JAGQBL010000003.1, read as the reverse complement.
CGCGGTGAGAACGCCTCAATGGATGCGGTCCTGCTGTCTGGCAAGAAAAAGCACCTGTATTACAGGCATCCGGTGTCAGCCACCCATGAGTCCCCCAAAAGCCGGCCTAGCAGGCGCAGCACCGCTAGGTGCGCTCAGCAGAGACGCTGAGCTCTTGCTCAACCAAGACAGCATCTGGAGCTTCTGGCTCTGGGCAGATCAAATCAACCGCCTGCCGGGCTGCGCTGATCACCTGCAGCAACACCTTGGGGGATTGGCGCAGCACTGATATCCAGCTCTGGAGATAGGCGGCGTGATTGGTGAGCTCACAGCCAATCTGCAGCCGCTGCCCCAGCAGAACGCTGCCCAGCTCGGCTACAGACTCTTCTCGGGCATAGCTGCTGGAGCCAAAGGCGCCGGATTGATCCCGCTGAAGCCGCGACTCGTGGCCGGTGGAGTGAATGGCCTCATGGCCCCAGGTGGCATAGAGCGCCGCAGCACTGTGGAAGCTTTCGCGCAGCGGCAGCTGGATGCGATCGGAGCTGGTGGAATAAAAAGCCCGCTCACCACCCCAGCTGGCTGGCACCGGCCAAGCAGAGAGAACGTGCTCGGCGCGGGCGATCGGCTCGATCGCTGGCCGTGCTTCTAGGGCCGGCATCCGTGCGGCGATCAAGCCAGCCAAGCCATCGCCCTCGAGATCGCCGGCATTGAATACCGGCACTGGCCGGTAACTAGCCCAGCTGTGCAGAACCTTCTCGCCATTGGACGCCTCCTTCTCGCTGGAGTGCAGCTGCGGCCGCAGTATGCGGACGGACTTTGAGTCTTTGCGGGGGAAGATGCCCAACTTCTTGGCCTCCCCAAAGCCGCACCAGAAGGGCAGCTCAGCGCCACGCATGGCCATGCCGAGCTCCAAAAGGATTGGATTGCTGCCGCGGTAGGCACGGCCTGTAAGCAGATTGATGTGAACACCGCCGGTGTGGCAATCCCAGGGCTTGCGCCATGGCGTGCTGCCAGCTTCTAGGAGCTCGATGAGATCACGAACCAGCGCTTCTTCTGGCGAGGGACCTGAGCTCTTGCTGCGTGACTTTGGTGATGCGGCCATTGGACAGGGCGCAAAGGACTTGAAGTGACCGCGCCGGTGAGGGCAAGGGCGGCGTTAGCCGCTCGCGTAGCCCATGCGCCACCTGCGCACACTGAAGTTCCCTGCGCGTACCAAACCCTTCTCCTCCAGGCTCTGTCGCACCGCTAGGTGCGCTCAGTAGATCTGCACCGCTAGGTGCGCTCTGTAGACCAGCACCGCTAGGTGCGCTCAGTAGACCAACACCGCTAGGTGCGCTCAGTAGACCAACACCGCTAGGTGCATTTGGCGGCGAGAGAGATAAAGAAGGCCGCCGATGTGACCTGCATGAGCTCAGATAAGCGCTACCCCCCAGGGAGCAGAAGGCGGCGCTTCTGACCAGCTTCCAATACTTCAGGCAATAGAGCTCTTCTCCATAGGGCCGCTCACACCAGATGCGTCACAGCGACGGGAGCGATCCCAGCGAAGGTCGGCAGGAAGGACGGCCTCAAACTGGAGAGGATCAGGGCACTGCTTCTGCATGGCAGCAGCGGCGAGTTAATCGGTAAACATCAGCACGCCGTATCCGAGGTTGTTCCCCTGCCAGAGTGAACTTGCTCAAGATCTGCCACTAGCTATGGAGCGCATCACCCGGTTCATCGCTGCTGCCAGCCTGGTAGCTCTCTTGGCAGCCTGCGGCGGTGAGGGCGGCAAAGATAGGAAACAAGACCAGATGGATCGGGAGAGGCCTTCTCTTGGCGCATCAAAAGACGATGAAGACGGTGAGAGCAAGAAGGAGGATAAGGAATCTCGCGAGGATGAGGATAGCGACGACAGTGATTAGCCACCAGCTCGATCGTTACGTACCTGAGCGATCTCAAATTCCATCAGAGCTGCAATCTGTTCCTAGCCGCTGAACCCTGGCGGGACTTAGCTCGGTGCTGCTTGGCGCCGTTCAAGTGCTTTCAGCCGGTGAGGTCCGACTTGGGCCCAAGCCCCAGTTGGTCTTCCATGGCGGCTTGCTTAAAGCGGTAGATCCATACCTACCTGTTTCTTATTGCTCCTTTACCGATCCATCAGTAGCTGTAGGGATCGATGCCCTGTGCCCAGGCCCCGGACCAGCCGTAGGCCATGGCGGTATTGGTGGCGGTAGAACCAGAAGCGATCGGCAAATTGCTCGGCGCTCATCGGGGTGGTCATGAGGAGTGGACCTGACCACTGCCTTCTTGTGAACAAAAGGGTTGCCTGCGCGAATAGCCTCCGCTCACAGCTTCCCAATGCAAGACGCTCCGTGCAGAACTGGCAGCTGTGGGCCGTAGCGGCCGCGCTCTCCGCAGCCGTAACCGCTCTATTGCTCAAGGTGGGCGTGCAGGGAGTGGATGCGGCGATGGCCACCCTGTTCCGCACCCTGGCCGTAGCGATTGTGCTGGCTCTGGTGCTGCTGGTCAGCGGCCGGCTCGATTGGCAGGAACTGCGCCATCTGCCCGCTCTCAGCCTGGGCGCTCTCGCCCTCTCCGGTCTGGCGACAGGTGTCTCGTGGTTCTGCTACAGCCGAGCCCTGCAGCTGGGGCCCGTGGCTGGGGTGGCGGCACTCGACAAGGTCAGTGTTGTGCTGATTGCCCTGCTGGCGCTGCTGCTGCTTGGTGAACAGCTCGACCTCAAGGCCTGGTTCGGGGTGGTGCTGATGGCTATCGGCGCTGCTTTGGTTGCCTGGGTCTAGCGGCTCAGGCAGGGCGGATCGCGCTGAAACAAACCGTCGAGGTAAAGCCTGCTCACGGCCCGGTCCTTGCTGCCGTGCTGGAACAGGAAGCCCGCAAGCGCTGCCTGCAGCAGGCGGTACTGGTCCCAGTTGGGATGGCTGCTGATGAATTCCCACATCGCCTGGTACAGGTCCTCCGGGAACTCATTGACGACGCTCACGTGGACCAGGGGATGGTCGGGGATCTGGCTCATGCGTTCATAACGGCAGTGCACCCATCAAGTCACGAGCACCGCAGCGGCGTCAAAGCAGCAAAACCAGTCCGACAAGGCCGTGTCTTGCCGTGAGAAGCGAGACCTGAGCTGCCTTCCTGGCGGCTTGCTGTTCCTCTTGGGCAGGCCAAAACTCCCCGCTGCCGGCGGTCAAGAGGAGAGTGCTTTTCCCCAGCGGGGGCTGCACTGCTGATGCCAGCAGCGGGGTCTGGGGCGTTAAGCCTGTGGAGAAGGCGCCGGTTATGGCGGGAAACCGCTGAATTCGGGGGAAAACTCCATAGCTCAGCAGCCCTGATCGATCCGCCCACACCCTGCAGCAATACAAATCGGGTTTTGCGAAACAACAGCTCCTGCCTGAACCCAAACGCACAACCGCCCAGGGCAACACAGTGGCCGCCAAAGTGCTTGGTACGACTCAAAAATCTATTTGAAAGTTTGTGGCATAAAAGGCTTGGGGAGTCCCGGCTGTGGCAAGCCAAGCTTCAGTCATACCAACGGTTTCACTCTCTCAGCGCCTCAAAGCCAGTGACGGCGAGTAACAGGAAGGAGCGTTCACAATGGGCAAGCTCCCCAACCTGGGCTTTTCTCATGGCTGATCACGACGGACGGAAACTCAGCGTTCGGGAAATGATCAATGCTCACCTGTTCCCGCTGCTGGCCTTAGTCGCCACAGCGAGCTCAGTCTCGATTGCCCTATCGCTTGGCTCCATTGCTGGCCAGTCCTCCCGCTGGAACCAGTGCTTCGATGCTGGGTTGGCGTGGCTGGAGCGCACAAGTCCCCGCGTCAAAGGTGGCGACCGCACGGCCATTGCGGCCAACTTCTGCAATGGCGGCCTGCCCAACAAGCCTGCGCGCTAGAGACACAGACGGTGCCAGGACATCAGATCTAGCGCCTTGTTGGATGGGCAGCCAGGCTTGGATCCCAAGAGTTGGAGCGGATACCTGATGTACTTCGTAGATTCATGCCGGCCGCTGCCTGGAGCTGCACCGCTGCTCAAAACTCGAAGACACATGCGCCGTAACGACGCCAGGGAGCGATGGCTAAGGCTCAATGCCCAGGCCGGGCAAGCCCTCCATCCCCCGCGGCCGAACCTGCCGGAACCAAGGTGAGCCCTGCCAACGGCACACCGGAATACAGTTAGATCAACTCCGAGGTGGATGCCTGTAACCAGGCCCAATACCGCATGATCCCGTCGGCCAACGTCAAGACCGTGCGCCTATCCACCGCAGTCAGCGGCGAATAGGTCACTTTCACCTGCTGGGCGAAGTTGAGACTTGGCCCGCCACCCCGCCCACCTATCAGCCGATTCTGTTCTCTCCTTCTGCCTGATCTCCCTGCTGCTGCCATGAGTCGTCACCAATCCCCCCACTTCGTTCTTGAACAGACTGAGGACGGCTGGATGCTGGAAGCCCAGCACATCACCAAGGATGGCCAGGGGGATTGGATGCTGAACCACGACCAATTGGAGGAACTCGCCACCCTCCTCCAACAGTCCCTCGCCTAGGGCCACCGCCCCGGCGAGGTAGGTCAGCAGCTCAACGATTAAATCTATGCGGCGCCCCGGGTGGGGTACGGCGCTACTTGGTATGTGGCCTCTACAAGTTCCGCTGCGAAGTTTTACAGCTCCAGAGCGCTCGATCTACCAGCACTCCGCTCTCGGCCAGTCCCAAACAGGTCAGCGCCACCAGGACCAGGGTTGGAAGCAGGTCGATCGCCAGTGGGGCTCTGGCGTAGATGTCTAAGCACGTCGAGTGACAGATGCCATGGGCAGCTACCTGATACGACGCGACGACGGCATCAGCGACGGCATCGCCGGTCAGGTGTTCGACAGCTACGACGCGGCCTATGCGGTGGTTGAGCGTTACTACGCCGATATCTGCTGCTCAGACGATCGCGAGTACTACCGGATCGAGGTCTTAGGCGAGGAACTCCCTGGCTCCCCACAGCTCACCCCCAATGGTCAAGCCATTCCGTGACCGCCTGGCGTGTCAAGTGCCGAGTTCACCTTCCTTGAGCACGACAGTGACCCGATGTCCTTGAATGAACCAATATCCCAACCTGAGCAGCCTTCTTGAAAAACACTTTCCTGGCCGCCGTCTTTGGAGGTGCCCTCACCCTTGCGGCGGTGCCCTCCTCAGCCAGTGAGTTGTGCGGGATCGGCTTCATCAGGGGCCCCTTGGGGAACTGTGTCGCGCGGGGTGTGGTTGCTGCACCCGTAGTTGCACCCGTTGTTGTTGCCCCAGTTGTCGTTGCTCCCGTCGTTGCCCCTCGTGCGGTAGTGGCCCCTGGTGCTGCTGCCGTGCGCGGCCCTAATGGTGGCGCTGCCGTCCGTGGCCCTGAGGGTGCGGCCGCTGTGCGTGGCCCTAATGGCGGGGCAGCCGTTCGCGGACCCGAAGGCCGCACCTACGTTCGCCGCTGAACGAGTGGATAGAGAACCACTGCGGCCCGGTGAACCTGGTAATCCAGCCGGGCTATCGCTTCGCGGTGGCGTACGGGTTGGGTTCAGCTCTGCAGCTGGATGTTCGGCGTGATTACCTGATAACCCCAGCCCCCGGCCTGGTTGTTGAAGGTCTGGTTGGTGAATAGGTCGGAGTAGATCGCACTCCAGTTGGAGATCCCTCCATCTCCCAGTCCCACGCTGATCACCTTGACGCTGTCCGGACTGCCGCTTGCCGCTGCGGTGCGATCGAGGGCTGCATTGAGCTCCAGTTGGTTCTGGCCCCAGATGTCCACACCATTGGCCGTGAGCACCTTGATCGGCGTGCCGTTGCTCAAATAGCGCAGGCCTGAAGAGGTGATTGGATCACCGCCCAGATCTGCATCGGTGGGCAGGGGCACATTGACGCCGCTCCAGCCTTGGCCGAATTCGGGCCGGTTGTCCCACCAGGGGCGCCGCTCCGGACGCCCGTCGGTGAATAGACCCACGTACGTGAGGGTGTCGGTGGCCACCGAGGTGAGTTCGTCGTTCAGTAAGTCCTTGAGCCCCGTTAGCGCCCCCAGCATTTCCGTGCCGCTGGAGAGGTTGCCGGGAGTGCCAGGGGCTGTATATGTGTCAAGGCTGCTGGGTGCAGGCAGGCCTCGCGCGATCCAATCGGCGCTGATGCTGCTGCCGTATTGCTTGTCGGGTGTGGTCGTTGCCAGAACATCGCTGGCCAGAGTGACACCCTCGGCTGTGCTGCTGCTGTTGATCACCGTTTTGGTGTGGGTGACCAGATAGCTGAAGTCGATCGTGTGAATGGTGACTGTCTGGGCTGTCTTGTTGTCGAATGGATTGTCAATCAGCTCCCAGCTGAGGATTTCGGTGGCCAGGCTCTGGCTGGGGGTGAGTTGGACATCGCCATTGAAGCCGAATTGATCACCCTTCTTGAAGATGTAGCCAGCGTTCTCAAAGACAGGATTGAGGCCGTAATAAAAGGCCAGCCGGTTCTGCGCCTCCAGACGGGTGACGCCTGTGGGGTCAAGCCCCTGCATGGAGGTGGAGTTATCGAGAAGCAGAAACAGGTTGACGGGCCTCGCTTCGGTGACGGGAATGGGCGGTTCGGGCCCCACCGATGGGCTGTCGTAGTTGATGTACACCGTGGCTGGGTTGCTGGTGGCTCCCTGTTCGTCCTGGACGGTGTATTTGATCGGGGTTGGGCTTGTGGTTACACCTGTCTCGGGTGTGAAGGTGATGTCGCCATTGCCAGGATCCACGCTCCAGGTGCCCTGGCCGGGAACCACAAGCGGCTCGCCAGGATTCGCCGTTCCTTCAATCTTGATCGTGCTCGGCACCAGCCTGGAATCGATGTCGGTGTCGTTGGCGATCACGCGAATGGTGCCGCTCTGGCCGGAGGTCAACCGGCCGATGTAGTCATCACTGGCATTGGGGTTGTCGTTGGTTCCCTCAACCGTGACGGCGAGCACGGCAATGTCAGTGAGTCCACCGCTGTGATCCAGCACGGTGTAGTTGAAGAATTCGGTGAGCTGCTCACCCACGTTCAGTCGTTCCACCGTTAGGTCGCTGTTGTTCACCACGTAGGTGAAGCTGCCGTTGGCATTGATCAGCAGGCTGCCGTACTGCCCCTGAATGGCACTGCCAACGCTGCCGGCCGTGCCCGTACCTTCCCCGGCACCGGTGCGGATGGCGGTGACCGTTCCCTTACTGGGTAGCGGTGTGTCGTTGCTGTCCACATCGGTGTCGTTGGCCAGCACGTTGCCGCTGGCGTTGGCGCCGCCACTGCTGTTATTGATCCCACCGGCCTCCTTAGCAATGCCGCTGTCGTCGCTGGCCACGGGGGCGTCGTTGCTGCCCCGGATCGTGATCGTCAGCACGGCGGTGTCGGTGAGGCCGCCGCCATCGCTCACGGTGTAATTGAACGACTCGCTGAGCAGGTCGCCCGGGTTTAGGGCCTCCACCGTGGGATTGGCGTTATCGATCAAGTAGCGGTAGTTGCCGTTGTTGTCGATCGTGAGGGAGCCGTAAAGCCCTTGAAGGGGGCTGCCAACTACCCCGGCGGTGCCAAGGCCTTCCGCGTCGCCCAGCCGGATGGCAGTAACCGCTCCATTCAATGAAGGGGTGTCAGAGCGATCCACATCGGTGTCATTGGTAAGCACATTGCCGATGGCATCGGCGCCGGGTGTGCCGTTGAGAGTGCCCCCAGCCTCGATAGCGCTACTGGTGTCGTTTCCGGCGACAGGGGCATCATTGGCCCCCTTGATGGTGATCGTCAGCAGGGCGATGTCGCTGAGCCCGCCGGTGTCGAGCACGGTGTAATTGAAAGTTTCGGTGAATTGATCTCCCGCGTCCATCCCGTCCACCGCCGGGTTGCCGTTGTCGACGGTGTAGGTGTAGCTGCCGTTGGCGTTGATCCGGAGGGTGCCGTAGGTGCCAACCAGCACGAAGCCGCCGCTGCCATCGGGCACGCCAGCTACACCGGAGCCCTCCTTGATTCCCGTGCGGATGCCGGAGACGCTGCCCTTGGTCTGCAAGGGCGTGTCGTTGCGATCGACGTCGCTGTCGTTGGTGAGCACATTGCCGCTGGAGTTGGTGCCCGGCGTGCCGTTGTTGGTGCCGCCAGCTTCAAGGGCTGTGCCGGTGTCGTTGCGTGCGATCGGGGCATCATTCGCCCCATCGATGGTGATGCGCAGCACGCCGATGTCTGTGAGGCCGCCGAGGTCTCGGACCGTGTAGTTGAACTCTTCCTGCAGGCTGTCGCCGGGGCTGAGCGCATCGACGAGTGGATTGCTGTTGTCAACGTCGTAGGTATAGGTGCCGTTGCTGTTGATGGTGAGGGTGCCGTAGGCCCCACGGACCACAAAAGCGCCAGCGCCATCTGGCGTCCCCGCCGTGCCGGCTCCTTCGCTGGCACCGGTTCGGATAGCTGTGACGACTCCATTTAGGGCAGGTGTGTCGTCGCGATCGACATCAGTGTCGTTGCTGAGTACGTTGCCGGTGGCATTGCTGCCGGCGGTGCCATTGGCAACACCGCCCGCTTCAAGGGCGCTGCCGCTGTCGTTACTGGCAACGGGGGCATCATTGACACCGTTGATGCGGATGTTGAGAACAGCGGTGTCAGTTAGGCCGCTGGGGTGATCGAGAACCGTGTAGTTGAACGATTCGATGATGAAGTCGCCGGCATCCAACGCCTCTATGAAGCGGTTGCTGTTGTTCACCACATAGGTGTAGCTGCCATCGGCCGCAATAGTGAGGGTGCCGTAGAAGCCGACAAGCTCAAAGCCACCTCCGGCGATCGCCGCACCGTCTAGACCGACGCCCTCCTTGGCGCCTCTGCGGATGGCCGTGATCGTGGCCAGAGGTGGTGCCACGCTGTTGCCGCCATCGTTATTGTCGACATCGCGATCATTGCTGATCACATTGCCGCTGGCATTGCTGCCGGCCGTGCCGTTCAAGGTGCCGCCTGCCTCCACGGCCGTGCCGGTGTCGTTGGCTGCGATCGGGGCATCATTGGCCCCGTCGATCCTGATCGTCAGCCGTGCGATGTCGGTGAGGCCCCCGCGGTCACGCACCGTGTAGTTGAACTCGTCGCTGAGGGTCTGGCCCGGGCTGAGAGCATCAACGGTTGGATTGCTGTTGTTGACCACATAGGTGTAGCTGCCGTTGGCAGCGATGGTGAGGATTCCATAGCTGCCTGTCAGCACGAATCCACCGAATCCATCCGCAGTCCCGGCCGTGCCGGAACCCTCCGTTGCACCGATGCGGATCGCCGAAACCGCTCCGTTGAGCGCAGGAGTGTCGTCGCGATCGACATCGGTGTCGTTGCTGAGCACGTTGCCGGTGGCATTGCTGCCGGCGGTGCCATTGGCCACGCCGCCCGCTTCTAGGGCAGCACCGCTGTCGTCGCTGGCGACAGGGGCATCATTGACACCGTTGATGCGGATGTTGAGAACAGCGGTGTCAGTCAGGCCGCTTGGGTGATCGAGAACGGTGTAATTGAACGACTCGATGATGAAGTCGCCGGCATCCAGTTCGTCGACGATGCGGTTGCTGTTGTTCAGCACATAGGTGTAGCTGCCATTGGCCGCGATGGTGAGAGTGCCGTAGAAGCCGACAAGCTGGAAGCCGCCTCCGGCGATTGCCGTACCTGTAAGCCCTGCACCCTCCTTGGCGCCCCGGCGGATGGCCGTGATCGTGGCCAGCGGGGGTGCCGCGCTGTTAGCACCGTCGTTGTTGTCGACATCGCGATCGTTACTGATCACATTGCCGCCGGCATCGCTGCCGGCCGTACCGTTCTGCGTGCCCCCTGCCTCAACGGCTGTACCGCTGTCGTTGTTGGCAACAGGGGTATCGTTGCTGCCACCGATGTTCACCGTAAGCACGGCTGTGCTCGTGCCCACCCCGTCGCTGAAGTCGTAGTTAAAGAACTCGCTCAGCGTGTCGCCCGGATCGAGCGCATCAACAACAGGATTGCTGTTGTTGATCCTGTAGATGGAGTCGCCATTGGGATTGACGGTCAGCGTGCCGTATATGCCCGTGAGCACCAAGTTTCCGGCTGCATCGACACTCCCTGCCGTGCCTGAGCCAGGGGTGTCGCCCGTACGGATGGCGATCACGGTGGTCCCGGCCGGGAGGCTGGGATTGTCGAGCAGATCACCGCGGCCGGCAAATCCGCCGGAGCTGTTGTTCACGCCGCCAGCTTCGCCGGCGATGAGGGTGTTGTTGGTGAGGTTGCCATCCTGAGCGCCTTCAATCGTGATCGTCAGGATGGCGATGTCCGTGAGGCCACCTGGATGATCGAGAACCGAGTAGTTGAATGACTCCGTTAGTACATCGCCGGGGTTGAGTGCACCAACTGTGGGGTTGGCGTTGTCAACCACATAGGTGTAGGTGCCGTTGGCGGCGATCGTGAGGGTTCCGAAGCTACCCACCAGCACGAAACCGCCAATGCCATCCTGTGCTCCGGCTGTGCCTGAACCCTCTGTTGCACCACGGCGGATGTCGACGATCGTGCCATTGATGGACGGGGTGTCATTCGAGTCAACATCGGTGTCGTTGAGCAGCACATTGCCGGTGGCAGCGGCTCCGCCCAGGCTGTTGCTGATGCCGCCAGCCTCAAGGGCGGTACCGGCATCATCGCTGGCCACCGGGGCATCATTGACCCCGTTGATGTTGATGGTCAGAACGGCGATGTCGGTGAGGCCGCCGGGATGGTCCTGAAGCGTGTAGTTGAACGTCTCCGTCAGAACATCGCCGGGGTTAAGCGCGTCGACCGTGGAGTTGGCGTTGTCCACCTCATAGGTGTAGGTGCCATTGGCGTTGAGGGTCAGGCTTCCGTAGGCGCCGGCCAGCGCTGCTCCCAGGCTGCCGGCATTGCCAAGCCCTTCCTTGTCGCCGCTGCGGATCGACAGGAGCGAGGCCAGCGGCGGGGCGACAAGATTCGCCCCATCTGCTGTATCCACATCGCGATCGTTGCTGATCACGTTGCCACTGGCATTGCTGCCGGCCGTGCCGTTCAACGTGCCGCCTGCCTCGACGGCTATGCCGGTGTCGTTGTTTGCAATCGGGGCGTCGTTAACCCCAGTGATGGTGATGGTGAGCACCCCGATGTCGCTTAGCCCACCGGGACGATCACGCACGGTGTAGTTGAAGCTCTCGATCAGAGTGGCGCCGGGATCGAGTGCATCAACAGCTGGATTGCTGTTGTCAACCACATAGATGTAGCTGCCGTTGGCGTTGATCGTGAGCGTGCCATACAAGCCTGCCAGGCCCGTTCCCACAGACCCAGCCGTGCCGGAGCCTTCGACGGCGCCGGTGCGGATGGCGCTGACAGAGCCATTCAGGGATGGGGTGTCACCGGCATCAACATCCGTGTCGTTGAGCAGCACATTGCCGGTGGCATTCGAGCCGGCGGTGCCGTTGCGGGTCCCACCGGCTTCCAGAGCAGTGCCGGTGTCATTGACGGCGACGGGTGCATCATTGGCTCCAGTGATGATGATCGTCAGGACGGCCGTATCCGTCAGTCCACCGGGGTGGTCGAGCAGGCTGTAGTTGAATGTGTCGCGAAGAGTATCCCTGGAGTCGAGGGAATCAACCACCAGTTTGCTGTTGTCAACCGTGTAGACGTAGGAGCCATCGGCGTTCAGCGTCAGCGAGCCATAGAGACCTTCCAGTGCCGACCCCACCACACCGCTGTTGCCGCTGTCTTCCTTGTCGCCGGTCCGTACAGCCGTGATCCTGCCCTGCGGCGGGCCTGTGAGATTGTTGCCGTCGGCCGTATCAACATCACGGTCGTTGATGATCACATTGCCGACGGCATTGCTGCCTGGGGTGCCATTTCGGGCGCCACCAGCTTCGATGGCATTGCCGAAGTCATCAGCGGCCACGGGCGCATCGTTGGCCCCGGTGATCGTGATCGTCAGGATGCCGATATCCGTGAGCGCACCATCGGAGACGGTGTAGTTGAAGGACTCACTCAGGAAGGCGCCCGGATCGAGGGAGTCGACCGCTGGATTGGTGTTGTTGACCACATAGATATAGGTGCCGTTGGCCTGGAAGGTGATCGATCCATACAGGCCCTGCAAGGGCGCACCGATGGTGCCGGCTGTGCCTGATCCCTCGGTCGCTCCAGTGCGGAAGGATTCGACGAAGCCGTTGAGCGCGGGCGTGTCGTTGGAGTCGACGTCGGTGTCGTTGGTGAGAACATTGCCGATGGCATTGGCCCCAGGCGTGCCGTTGGAGGTGCCGCCGGCTTCCAGGGCGGAACCAGCGTCGTTAAGGGCTACCGGAGCGTCGTTCCTTCCCTGAATCGTGATCGTCAGGACGGCGATGTCGTTGAGTCCGTCCCGATGGTCGAGCAGGGTGTAATTGAACGACTCGCTGAGGGTGTCGCCTGAGTTCAAGGCATCCACCATGGGGTTGGTGTTGTCGACGACGTAGGTGTACGTGCCGTTGGCACTCAGGGTGAGCGAGCCGTAGATCCCCTTCAGGGCCGCTCCCACGGTGCCGGCGGTGCCCGCCCCCTCCTTGGCACCGGTGCGCACGGCCACCACCGTGCCCTCAGGCGGTGCCACCAGGTTGTTGCCGTCCCGGTTGTCAATGTCGCGATCGTTGCTGATCACGTTGCCGGTGGCGGTGGCGCCAGGGGTGCCGCCGGCCTCCACAACCGTGCCCGTGTCGTTGGCAGCAACGGGAGCATCGTTGGCGCCCTGGATCGTGATCGAGATCACCCCGATGTCGCTCAGGGCACCATCGGAAACGGTGTAGTTGAAGAATTCACTAAGGCTGGCGCCTGGATCCAGGGCATCCACAAGCGCGTTGCGGTTGTCCACCACATAGGTGTAGGTGCCGTCGGCGTTGACGGTCAGCTGGCCATAGGTGCCAAGGAGTGGAGAACCGAGGCTGCCGGCCGTGCCTGACCCCTCGGTGCTTCCGATGCGGAAGGAGGTCACCTTTCCCTTGGAGGTGAGGGGGTTGTCGGCGGGGTCTGGATCGGTGTCGTTGGTCAGCAGGTTGCCGGTGGCATTGCTGCCGGGGGTGGTGTTGGAGGTGCCGCCGGCTTCGACGGCGTTGCCCGTGTCATTCACCGCCACGGGAGGGCGGTTGGCCACCAGGATCAGGGTCTTGCTGCTGAGGTAGTCGTTGACGCCGCCATCACCATTGCGTTCTCCATTGGCGGCGCCTGAGCCGCCGGGGGTGCTGCTGCCGGTGCTGTTGCCGCCACTGCCAGTGGGCGTGCCAGTGCCCGGCAGGCTGGTGTAGGTGACCTGGGCGGTGTTGGTGAGGGCAGTGCCCGGTGGCAGGCCGGCGGAGAGCACACCTCGGTAGGTCAGGGTGACGCTCTGGTTGATGTCCAGTTCAGGGATCAGAACTGAGATCCGATCGGCCAGTCCATTGCTGCCACTGAAGATCGAGTTATCGGTGGGCGCCGGAGCACCCGTCTGGCTCTGAACGATCGTTGGAGAACCGCTGAGGTCGAAGTTGAGCCCAAGGGCATCGAGGTTGTCGTCGATGAAGAGGTTGAACGCCTTGACCGTGCCCGTGTTGCGGACAACGACGGTGTAGACGAGGGTGTCGCCGGGGGTGGCGTTGGCGTTTCCGGCAACGCCGGTTTTCTCGATGGCAACCGTTTTATCGGTCTCCAGCTTGGGCTCCAGCACCGACAGCGGTGGGGCACTGGAGGTGACTTGACTGGTGATTCCCGAGAGGCTGGATTTGGCGATGAAGCTGTTGGTGAGGTTGACGCCGGCCTGATTGCTGGCCACATTGGCCACGATGGCGTTGAACTCGACAATCACCGACTCGATCTGTGCGTCGACGGCGTTGAGGTTGACTATTTGCCCCAGGGACCAGGTGAGTGCCTGTCCTGTCACCGTCGGTGCAAAGCGAGCGGTGGGGATCACCGTGTTGTTGTTGCCGGCGCTGGGGAGGTAGTAGGGGGTGATCGGCCCCAGACTCCAGGTCAGGTCTGCTGGATTAGTACTGACGAAGGCCAGGCTGGCGGTGTTGTCGTTGAGAAAGGTGAGACCCGTGGGCAGGTTGTCGACAAAGGACGTGTTGCCGATCGTGCCCTGGGGAATACTTGTCTGCAGCCGGAAGCGCACGATTTCACCGATCGCTACCCCATTGCCGCTGGTGTGGGCCTCGGAGGTGAGCCGAGTGCTCTTGATGGGACCCAGGGCCTGACTCACCACCGACTGGCTGGCGCTCTTGCTGTAGTTGTTGACGCCGCCGCTGCCGTTCCGCTCACCGTTCTCAGCACCGGAGCCCCCAGGTGTGGTGCTGCCGGTGGTGTTGCCGCCGCTGCCGTTGGGGGTGCCGGTACCCGGCAGACCCGTGTAAGTGACGTTGGCAGTGTTGGTGAGGGTGGTGCCGGGTTGAATCCCGGTCAGCACCACGCCCTTGTAGGTGAAGCTGAAGCTCTGGCCACCATTGAGCCGATCGATCTTGAGTTGGATCTGATCTCCCGTCGCTGCGCTGGAGCCACTGGTGACGGAGTTGTCGACGATTGAGCTGGTGCCGGACGGCAAGGTGCCGGGCAGGGTGACGCTCAGCAGGTCAAAGTTGCTGCCCAGGTTGCCGAGGGCATCGTTGAGCACCAGATCGAAGGCATCGGCGCGGCCCGCCGCGTTCTTCACCGTGACCGTGTAGGTGAGGGTGTCGCCCGCTTGCAAATTGCTGGTGGGGCTGACGGCCTTGGTGATCGTGATGTTGGGCTCGGTGATCGTCACCGCCGCGGTACCGCTGGCGGAGCCGCCCGTGTAGCTCACCGTGGCGGTGTTGGTGCGAGTGGTGCCGTTGCTGTTGCCGCTGATGTTGGTGACCAGAGCGTTGAACTCAATCGCAATCGTGTCGTCGACGTTGTTGTTGCGATCGCTGTTGGTGAGGGTGTCGAAGTCCCAGGTGAGGGTGGAACCGTTGATCGTTGGGGTGGCGGGACTTAGGGACCCACTCACCCCGGAGGAGAAGATCGGGGAGGCGGCGCTGCCGTCGCCAAGGAACGAGACTCCCGTGGGCAGGCTGTCCACCAGCTTGAAGTTGGCCAGGTTCCCCTCGGGAACCGTGACCTGCACCCGGTAGCGAACGATCTCACCGATGGCGACGTTGCTGCCGCTGGTGGAAGCCTCGGAGGTGGAGACGATCGACTTGCTGACCGTGGCGTTCCGAAGCGTGATCGTGGCGTTGTCGATCAGCTTTATGGAGCCGGGTAGATAGCCCGTGCCCCCTGAGGGCACGTTGGTGTAGTCCTCAAGCACGCCCACGTTTGTGAGTTTGCCGGCCACCAACTGGCCGTAGGCGCCCGAATCGACGGTGGCATCGAAGCTCACCACGGCGATGTTGCGGCCGCTGCTGGCGTTGTAGCCGTCGATGGCACCGCCGCCGGCACCGGTGAGCGGGTCGGCAGCGGTTGGGCCGGGGTCACTCAGCCGGACGCCGGTTGCGGTGAAGAAGTCCGTCTGGCTGGCGGCCGAGCCATCCGGCCGGGTGAAGCTCAGCGCAGCGCCACTGCCATCAACGATCCTCAGGCTGCCAGTGGTGAAGCTGAGCCCGGCGGGCAACTCGTCGCGCAGCTGCACGTTGAAGGCGCCGCGGTAACTGGTGCCGATGTTCTCGATCACCACCACGAAGCGGACGGTGTCGCCGGCATCCAGGCCGGTCACGTTCGAATCGAGGGCGCCGTTGTTGACGGTGCCAGTGGAGCCGTTGCCGCCGGCCACGCTGATACCGCCGCTGCTCACCGTGCCGGTGAAGGGCACAGTGCCTATGGATGCGGGGAAGGTGGCGCCTCCCGTGTTGAGGGTGGGGCTGTAGGTGCCCCCTTGGGCTCCGCTGAGGCTGTCGCGGCTCGTTACAACAATGCCCTTGCGAATCTTGAGGTTGGGGGCCAGCACCTCGCCGGTGACCGCCGACACCTGGGTGGGGCGGCTGACACCGTTGGAGTCAACGGTGCTGGCGCTGGCGATGTTGGTGATCGGCAACCGATCGCTGATGGCCGCACCACTGACGGTGACGGTGTAATAGAGATCGACCGTGGTTGGGGTGTTGCTGGGATCGCTGGTGTTGGCGATCGTCGCCACCAGATCGTTGACCGCTGGTCCGGACTGCAGCAAGTTCCCCACCAACTGGGGCGCATTGTGCTGGCTGCCATAACTGAAGGAGCCGGCCGGGGGAAGGCTGCCCGGGACGCTGACGGTGGCGCCGGTGCTGAACAACTCGAAGGCGGCCGGGTTCGCGCCACCGCTGGCCTCGCCGTCCACGTTGTAGACCGGCGTGGGCAGATAGTCCTTCAGGCTGAAGCCCTGAATGTCCCCCGTGGGGAAGGTCACCTTGATGCGATAGGTGACCGTGTCGCCCGGAGTGAGCACCAGGGGAGCGGAGCCGAGGGCCTGGCCGTTGCGGGCCACCACCGTCTTGGCGGAGCCGATGTCGGCCACGTTCAAGTTCACCGAGCTGGCGTCGGTGACCTGGCGATTGGTGTCAAAGAAGCCGCCGAGGATCTGTCTCTGGATGTCACCCTGCAAGGTGACGTCGTTCACGAGCCTGTCGCCCGCCTTGATGTTCTGACCGGCGACCTTGGGGGCGACGTAGGAGTCGTCGACGCTGGCGGAGAAGGTGATCGAACCCGATGTGCCGCCTGCGGTGGTGCTGAAGACCCGCCCGCCCTGGAGGATGCCGTCGTCGCCGACCGACTTCAGCCAGCCACTGAGATCGAAGCTGAGGTTGTCCTTGCCATCAACGCCAGAACCGGCGAAATCCGACAGGTAGCTGATGTAGGCCGAATCAAAGACGATCGCCTGGCTGCCGGTGCGCGAGACGCCCTGCTCCTGGAGGTTGATCCTGGCGCTGCCGGGGGTATAGGTGAGTCCGTCGCCGAGTAGATCCTTGACGATCAGATCGCCGAAGGCGAAGTAATCGGAGATCTGGAAATTGAGGGTGAACGTGAGGTCGCCACCCGGGAGCACCGAGCCGGAGCTGGCGGATTTCTGAATCGCCATGGCCTTGGCGATGATCTCATTGTTGGCGGGCGTGTTGAGCTTGACGCTGCCGTCTGGAGAGTTGCCCCAGGTGGCGGAGACGGAGGCGTTGTTGGCGTAGGTGATCGCCCCGCCCGTGGTGGGGTCGAGGGTGTCGGGAACGAAGAACCTGATCTGGGCGGCCGCCTCCTCCGTGCTCGTGGTGCCCGTGGTGGGGCCGCCGTAATCGATGACGACCTGGTTATTGCTCGGGGCCGTGGGGTTCCCCACCGGCTGCTGGGTGACCTTGCCGTTCAGCTTCAAGCTGGGGTTGATCTCCAGCAGGTTGAGATCGTTGGGCAGGGTGTCGCTGACCACCAGCTTGTTGAGCTGGGCCCCATCGGCAATGTCGGCCGACAGCCGCCAGGCGCCAATGAAGTTGGGGCCGGTGGCCGTTTCCGACTCCGCAAGGTTGTTGCTCTTGCTGAAGGTGAGGGGTGAAGGCACAACCTGCCCCGTCACGTTCGGGGCGCTGATCGGTGGATCGGTGCTCGGGTTGTTGAGGGGATCAGTGCCGAGGGCGTAGCCGCCGCCGGCCCGCAGCGGCACGGGCCCCAGCATGGGGCTGGTGGCCTTCACCGACACCGGCACGCTCACCACCACTGCGGGAGCGGAGGCCACATAGCTGCCCACGGGCAGCTGCCAAATCAGCAGCGTGTCGGGGGTGGCACTGGTGAGGGTGGCCCCGGTGATGGGGTGGGCGAGGGTGTAAGGAACGCTGGTCCCGCTGCGGGTGAAGGTATAAGTTTTGGTGGCGATTGGGAGGGATGCCCAGCTGGCGGCACCGAAGCTGAGGTGGCTGCTGGGGGCGGCGACCTGGAGCTCCAGCCAGGGTTGGAAGCCGGTGCCGCTGGACTCATCAAAGGTGAGCTGCAGGTTGCCGCTGGTCCCATAGAGCAGGTCCAGCGATGAGGGACCTATAGCTACGATGGGGGAGGGAGTCGCCACGAAGGATTGCGCTACGCAAGATAGCCATCAACTTACCAAGTGTTGCCCATCCCATGCAGGATTTGGACAGCGATTCGGTTGGGTGGATCTCTGTATTTATCCTTTCCCAGTCCTGCTTTCCCAGTCCTGCTTTCCCAGTCCTGGTTCTCCTTTGGCGTTGACTCGCTGACCTGCTCCTCATGGAGCTGGTCATGATCTACTTTGCGTTTGCAATTCCGGCATCGGCAGATGTCGTTGAGAGCACCAGGCCGGCTGCGCAAGATCCGGCGGAAGCACTCAACCCAACTCAACCCACCCTTTTACAGGCATGGCGACTTCATTCCGTAACACCATCTTGCTGGGGTTCGCCGCCGCTCCGCTGCTGGCCCTCTCCCTGCCGCTTGCACCGGCCAGGGCCGCGATCTGCCCGGATGGCACCGAGGCGGAGTTCTGCTTTCCGCCGCCGGCTCCCGCGGCACCGCCGCTCTCGGTCAACGTCTATCGCCCCGACGCCCGCCTGCAGCCCCTGGGACTCGGCCGCAGCTGGCAGGTGTTTGGTCGGGATCTGCTGGAGATCCTTCCCCAGAAGGTGCCCTTCGATCCGACTATTGAACCTGGGATCGGCGTAAACCAATACGTGGTGCCGGGCCCGGAAACCCCATCCGATCCCGCCTTCCGCTTCAGTACCGAACCAGGTGCTTACTACGCCGAGCGCACTGGCTGGCGGATGCGGGTGTTCGGGGATGGCTTCGGCGGTCCCGTGGTCCGCTCGGGAGGATCGGTGGGCACCTCCTCCTTCGACGGGGCCCAGCTGGGCCTCCGGCTCGATTACGCCTTCAGCCGTGATCTCGTTGCCGGCGTCTTCGGACGCTTTGGGCAGGGCTCTGCAGATGGGGGCTCCCTGTTCATCAACGGCACAAGCTTCAGCGGCCAATCCTCCAATCTCACCTGGGGCGGCGGCGGTTTGTTTGCCCAGTGGTCCCGTCCGGACTGGTTCATCAGTGGTGCGATCGGTGGCGATGGGTTGAGCAGCCAACAACCCTTTGCCATCAGCAGCAGTAATGCCGCCGGGGTCCGCACCAGCTCCCCTTCCGTCAGTGGCAGTGCTTTCAACACGGCACTGAATTTTGGTGGACGCATCCGTCTGTCCGACACCCAGTTGCTCGAACCCAGCGCCCTACTCACTACCTCCAGCCTGTCCTTCGGCCAGGTGAGAATCCCCGATAGCACCACCAACCAGAGCTTTTTGCTGCCCTCCAGCAGCAGCACCGTGGGCACTGCCGACATCGGTGTCACCTGGCGGGCGCCGATGCAGCAGGGCAAGAACCTGATCACACCCTCCCTGCGGGTGAGCTGGCTGGGCGCCGGCTTCCTGGGCGGAGAGCCCGCCACGGTGGTCAGCAGCTCCAGCGGCAGCCAGGCAACCCTGGCCACCGGCTCTCTGGTGCAGAGCAGCGGCCTTGGCCTGCAGGGGCAACTGGCCTACACCCTCAGCGACAACACCACCTTTTATGTGCGGGGCGGCGCCGGGTTGTATTCCGGTGGCACCGCCTGGGACGTTGGTGGTGGCATCAAATTCCGATGGGGTGGCGCCAGCCGGGCAGTGGCGGCCGTTCCTGCCCCTGCCCCTCAGCCCGAGCCCGAGCCCGCCCCTGCTCCAGTGGTGGTGCCGGCCCCCGCTCCCCAGCCGATCCGAGGCCTGTGGTGAGGCAATCTCTCACCAGTCCTTCAACTTCACCTGAAGGAAGCACGCTGGGCTGATATTCATCAGACAAGCCTATGTTGCAGGTATTGCTTAGCTGCCGTGCCCCAGAGCGAGCTACTGCGGTTTCTGGCCCATGTGGGGACTGATTCAGCCCCTACTACTGAGTGCGCGTTAGTCCGCAATCAGTACTTGCAAAACAAAACCCCTGAGGAATACCTCAGGGGAGCTGGCGCCTGGGGCCATGCATTCCAGATGTGGGGCGGATGGTCCTCCTAAGGGCACCTGTGGCGGTGCGGCTGGAGTGTCGATCAGTCAGGCGCACGAGGTGAGCGGCATTGGGGAATGCGGCTTTCTTGCCCGACTGAACGACCCGCTCACGGATAGGTAAAGACTGTTGGAGCAGGGGCCTATCTCCCTTTCCTAGGGTCGATTGCTTTGCTGCCGAAAGCGAGAGGGGCGATGCCGGATCTAATCGTGATCGGCAGTGGCCTGGGGGGCCTTTGTGCCGCCGCCATCGCCTCGCGCCACGGGCTGGAGGTGCAGGTGCTGGAGGCCCACAGCCAGCCCGGCGGCGCCGCCCATGGTTTTCGACGGGGACCCTTCCACTTCGAGTCTGGTCCGTCGCTTTGGAGCGGGCTGGGCCGCTGGCCTAGTGCCAACCCCTTGGCCCAGGTGCTGCGGGCCGTGGGTGAGAGCGTGCCGGTGGCGCGCTACTCGGAGTGGGGACTGCTGTTACCCGAGGGCAATCTTCGGGTTGGCGTGGGCTTGGATCCATTTCTGGAGGTGCTCCGCAGCCTGCGGGGGCCAGCGGTTGCCGCTGAATGGCAGGACTTTCTGGTGGCCATGGCCCCGTTGTGCCGCGCCGCCGGATCGCTGCCGCTGTTGGCCCTGCGCCCCGGCGCTGGCCTGCTCACCACTCTTGGCAGCCAGGGTTTGGGGCTGATCGGCCAGGCGGGCCAGCTGGCAGCGCTGGGCGGAGCTTTTGGGCCTATTGCCCGCCGCCATCTGCGCGATCCCTTTCTGCTCCATTGGGTGGAGATGCTGTGTTTTCTGATCTCCGGCCTGGAGCCCGATCAGACCAGTGCAGCCGCCATGGCCACCCTGTTTGGCGAGTGGTTTGAGCCCGATGCGGGGTTGGACTACCCGTTAGGTGGCAGCCCCGCCGTGGTGGACGCATTGGTGCGGGGCATCCGCCGCCATGGGGGCGAGCTGCGCACGGGCGCGCCGGTGGCGGAAATCGAACTGTCGGGGGGGCGGGCCACAGGCGTGCGCCTAGTCAGCGGCGAACGGCTGAACGCCCGCCATGGAGTTATTAGTAATGCCAGCCCATGGGATACGGCCGCCCTGCTGGGTAAGGGCAGTGCACCGGAGCGTTGGCGCCAGAAGCTTCTGGCTGCGCCGGCTTGTCCCAGTTTTCTGCACTGGCACCTAGCTTTCAAAGATGAAGGCATGGCCGAGCTGCCGATCCACCATGTGTGGGTGGGGGATTGGCAGCGGGGCATCAGGGCTGAGCGCAACATGGTGGTGCTGTCGATGCCGTCGCGGCTAGATCCCTCCCTGGCGCCGCCGGGCCACCAGGTGTTGCACGGCTACACGCCAGCCAACGAACCCTGGGAGCTCTGGAAGGATCTGGAGCGGGGCACCCCCGCCTATGAGGAGCTGCGCCGCGATCGTTGCGGTGTGTTCCATGGCGTTTTCGATCAACTGGTGCCCGATTGGCGCGAGAGGGCGGTGCTTGAGCTGCAGGGAACCCCCCTCAGCCATCGCGATTTTCTGCGGGTGCACCAGGGCAGCTATGGCCCCGCCTGGCCCGCCAACCGCGGAGCCTTCCCCGGCGGCGGCACCCCGATCAAAGGCTTGGCGCTCTGCGGTGCGGGCGTATTCCCCGGAATTGGCGTGCCGCCTGTAGCCGTGAGCGGCGCCATGGCGGCCCACCGCTTTGTGCCCGCTGCGGCCCAACGGCGATTGCTTGAGGAGTTGGAGCTGGTGAGCTGAATATTTACTGCTTGCTGCTTACTGCTTAGTTCTGGTCAATTAATTTGTTTTGGCTATGGGGATGGGGCGGGGGCCGTGGTGGGCACTTTTTACCTCAAGCCCGACTCCCTGCGCCTCGGCGCCCATGTGGCCTATGCCGGCTATGTGGTGGCAGTGCAAGCTGCCCCGCGGCTGGCAGCACAATGGATTTGAGGTCGTTGGCACCCTGCCAGGGGGGGCAGACACAAGCAGCTGGGCTATGTGGATGCCTTGGTGATGTTCCAGGGGCTGGTGGAGGGGCCAACCCCATGAAGGTGGTGCCGCTGCGGCTTGCGCCGGGAGACGACCTCCGGCAGACGCTGGAAACCTGGATGGGCGAGCAGCAGGAGCAGGCGGGCTGCGTGATTAGCGCCGTGGGCAGCCTCTCGGTCGCTCAGCTGCGCTTTGCGGGGGCTGCTGAGGCCACGACCATCCACTGTGAGCTGGAGATACTCAGCCTGGCCGGCACCCTTTCGCCCGATGGCGCCCATCTGCACATTGCTGTGGCCGACAGCAGGGGCGCCGTGATCGGCGGCCACCTCTGCACCGGCTCCCTGGTGCGCACCACCGCCGAGTTGGTGGTTGGCCTGCTGCCGGAATGGCATTTCTGGCGGGAGCTGGATCCTGCCACCGGCTATCCCGAGCTGCGGATCAGTCCTCTGGCTGCGGGCTAAGGGCAGCCGTAGCTCCATCAGCTGAAACACCAGCCAGGTAACGCCAGCGCTGATAGCGCCTGTCCAGTCGTTAAGCAGCAGTTCGACGATCGATACGGTGCTGGCCCCCCTCAATGCCCAGGATTTCGCCAGCTTCTTCAGCACCGGCCACGCTGGCTATACCAATTACTCCACCCTGGAGCCCCAGCCATGAGTACCTCAACCTCCACAGATGTACTGGTGATCGCCGCTAGCAACGGCCATAACCTGCAGCTGGCTGAGCGCTTCGCAGCGGCCGCACGCCAGCAGGGCCAAAGCGCTGCCGTACTCGATCTCACCACAATCAACTTGCCGCTTTTCACTCCGCGAGCCCAAGTCGCCGGCACACCGCCAGTGTTGGCGGCGTTGGAGGCCCAGCTGGCTGCCGCTCCGCGCTGGGTGATCTGCTCGCCGGAATACAACGGCTCGATCCCGCCGGTGCTCACCAGCGCCATCGCCTGGCTGTCGGTGCAGGGCAGCGACTTCCGGGCCCTGTTCAACTGCCGCCCCGTGGTGATCGCCACCCACTCCGGCGGCGCCGGCTATGGCGTACTCACTGCCATGAGGCTGCAGCTGGCCCATCTCGGTGCCCATGTGGTGGGCCGCCAGCTGTCCAGCAACAGCGACAATCCGGCCAAGGACGACTCCATCGCTGAGCTGATCACGCGCCTGCACCAAATCCATATTTCCCAACCATGACCACCTCTTCAGGCCTGGTATTTCGCCCGGCCGCCGAGCGTTTCCACAGCCAGCTCGACTGGCTCGACAGCTGGCACAGCTTTTCCTTTTCAAGCCATTACGACCCAGCCTGGATGGGCTA
The DNA here is from genome assembly GCF_024345615.1 of Cyanobium sp. Maggiore-St4-Cus. Classification (NCBI taxonomy): domain Bacteria; kingdom Bacillati; phylum Cyanobacteriota; class Cyanophyceae; order Synechococcales; family Prochlorococcaceae; genus Cyanobium; species Cyanobium sp. Maggiore-St4-Cus. The sequence continues at coordinate 216,967 of NZ_JAGQBL010000003.1, read as the reverse complement.
TGGCCCCTTGCGGGTGATCAACGACGACACGATCGCCGCCGGCACAGGCTTCGGCATGCACCCCCACCGCGACATGGAGATCATCACGGTGATGTTGGAGGGCCAGCTAAACCATTGCGACTCGATGGGCCACGCCGAGGTGCTACGCGCCGGCGAGGTGCAGCGCATGAGCGCTGGCACCGGTGTGGTGCACAGCGAGATCAACCAGGGCGATAAGCCATGCCGGCTGCTGCAGATCTGGATCGTGCCCAGTGGCACCGGCATCGCCCCGGCCTACGAGCAGAAACCCTTCGCCATCGGTCCCGGCTGGACTCCCCTGCTGGATCCCGAGCAGGCCGATGGCGCCATGGCGATCCACCGGCCGGTGCGCCTCTGGCGGGCTCAGCCCGGTGCAGGCGAGACGCTCAGCCTGGCCCTTGGCACAGGCCGCCAGGGCTGGATCCAGCTGATTGATGGGGCCGGGGAGGCCAATGGCCATCCCCTACAGCAGGGTGATGGTCTGGGCTACGGCGCCGGCAAGCTGGAGGCCTTCACTGCAGGGTCAGGTGGAGCAGACCTGCTGCTCTTTGAATTGTGTTGAACGTCATCTGGGGAGCTTTATGAGGCCTGGAGTGACGACCTGGTGCGTCAGCGGGTTGGGCGCCGGAGGTGGCCTTCCTTATTGCCTTGGCCTATTAGCGCTCGAGTAGGCCAAAGGCTGATCCAATCGGAAACCGCCTTCCGTCGCCGCCACAACAAGCAGTCTGGTCCGCCATCACCAACACTGGCTTAGCTGAGAGAGCACTTCCCGCGCCCATGGTCTTCGCCTCCCCCCGCCAATACATGCTGCTGTCGACGGCAGCAGCGGTCGCGACGATCGTGCTGAAAACGCTGGCCTGGCGCCTGACCGGGTCGGTGGGCCTGCTCTCCGATGCCATGGAGTCGGGCGTGAACCTGGTCGCAGCCCTTGGCGCGATCTGGGCGCTCACCCTCGCGGCCAAACCTGCCGATCGCAGCCACCCCTACGGCCACTTCAAGGCCGAATACTTCTCCAGCGGCCTGGAAAGTGTGCTGATCGTGGTGGCAGCTCTCGCCATCATGCAAACCGCCATTGGCCGCCTGCAGCAACCCCAACCGCTGGAGCAGCTGGGCATCGGCCTGGTCATTTCCCTGCTGGCAACCGCGCTGAATGGTCTGGTGGCCTGGGTGCTGTTGAAAGCCTCGCGGCGCTTTGATTCGATCACCCTGCGCGCCGATGCCCACCATCTGCTCACCGACGTCTGGACCTCCCTCGGTGTGGTTCTGGGCATCGGCCTGGTGAAGCTCACCGGCCTGACGATTCTCGACCCCCTGATTGCGATCGCCGTGGCGCTGAACATCGTCGTCACTGGCTGGAAGCTGTTTCACGAAACCGCCTCCGGCCTGCTGGATCGCTCCCTATCCGATCCCGAGCAACAGGTTCTCGAAGATCTGCTGGCCAGCTGTGAAACAGACGAGATCCAATTCCATGCGCTGCGCACCCGCGTGGCTGGTTCCCGTCGCTTCGTGTCATTCCACGTGCTCGTGCCTGGTCACTGGAGCGTGCAGGCAGGCCACGACCTCTGCGATCAGTTGGAGCACAAGGTGGCGGCCACCTTGACCCGCACGCATGTGTTCACTCATCTCGAGCCGATCGAAGATCCGAAAGCCTGGGAAGATCAAGGCTTCCGCTGGGAGCAGGGCTAAGGCACCGCAAGCAAAGCTCTGAAGAACCAACCCTCTCTTTTGGGCCTGCTGAATTGCTTTAGGGCTTTGCTGGTGCCGCTGGCCTGGTGAGCTGAGACTGGAAGTTCAGAAGCAGAAGAACAGACCGCTGAGAGCGATCAGGAAGCAGGGCATGGCCTTGATTCCAGCCGGGGGCTGCAGGCCCGCGAAGCGGTAGTTGAAGCGCAGCGGGCCCAGGCGTGGAGAACAACGAAAGCGGAAACCCATAGCTCAGCGGCTCTTGGCGCAGCGGCCATGCATAGGCCCCATGGAAAGGCTGCCCATGCAAACTCCAGCGATGGCAAGCAAGGTTTTGCTGGTTGTGGCGGCGTTGACGGCTCTTGCCTGGCCGGCTGGTGTTGCTGGTCAAGGCGTTACGGCCATGGTGCTCTCCATTGGCGATGGCGACACAATCCGCGTCCGCCAGGCCAGCAAAGCCATGACAGTGAGGCTGGCCTGCATTGACGCCCCGGAAACGGCACAAGGCACGTATGGCCAGCAGGCCCGCAGCTACCTGCAGCAGCGGCTCCCTGTCGGCCGGGAGATCAGGCTCGAGGTCAAAACCACCGATCGCTATGGCCGCTCGGTAGCGGAGGTGATCGCAGAAATCAACATCAACCTGGCGATGGTGGAAGACGGCCAAGCCTTCGCCTACCGCCAGTACCTCAGTGGGTGTAATGCCCAGGAGTATCTGGACGCCGAATACCGTGCCAGCCGGCGCCGATATGGGGTCTGGCAGGTGGAGGGCGGCATCACCCGGCCCTGGGACTTCCGCCGCGGACGCCGCTAGCGCTGCAGCGAGATCAGCTCCTATGCCAAAGCCCAGGACCTGCTGCGCCAGGGGCACAGCTATCTCGATGGCAATGGCGATGGAGAAGCCTGCGAATCCCTGCGCTGACAATCACCTTTTGCAATATCGCGAAGCTGCGCTATTGGTTGCCTCTGGAACCAGTAGAAGCAAAGGCTTGGCTATTGATTTAGTGAATTGACACAGCACGTGGGTTTGTTATGTTCTGGGTACCACGCAAGTATCAAATGATTACCGGTTCAGAACTGCTCGCCAAGGTCAAGGAGCTGGGCGATGTCTCCAAGTCAGATCTCGTGCGTGAGTGCGGCTATGTGAGCACCAAGAAAGACGGCGGCGAGCGCCTCAACTTCACCGCGTTCTATGAGGCCCTGCTCGGTGCTAAGGGGGTAAGCCTTGGTGCCGATACCACCGGCCGTGGCAAGGGTGGCCGCAGCCTCAGCTTCGTGACCAAGATCCAGTTCAACGGCAATCTCATGGTGGGCAAGGCCTACACCGCCCTGCTCGACCTCAAGCCAGGCGATGAGTTCGAGATCAAGCTGGGTCGTAAGCAGATCAAGCTCATCCCTTTGGGCAGCACAGAAGAGGAGTGAGCAGCTCCTTCGGTGCCTCGATGCGGATTGCGACGCCGGGGGCCAGCCCACCTCACCAGCAGTAGAACGGCTGCACTACTGCTGAGGTCTCGATGTTGTCCGATCTGCCCATTGGCGAGCCTGTGCCCTACTGCAAGGGTTCTTTGGGTGAGGGCTTGGATCTCCATGCCGCCCTGATTCCCAACCCGGTTTGCACCTTCTACATGCGGGTCAGCGGCAATGGCATGCGCCAGCACGGAATCAAGGACGGCGACCTGATGGTGATCGACCGCAGCGTTGAGCCCCGCTCCGGCAATGTCGTTGTCGTTGCCCACCAGGGCAGCTTCTTGATGCGGCCGCTACTGCGTCAGGGGGAGCAGTGGTTGCTTGAACCGGTGCGGCCAGGAGAGGCAGCAATTCCTTTGGACCTGGAGGTCTTTGATCGCTCAGGCCTCTTTGGCGTGGTGGTGCATGCGGTGCATCACCTGGAGTGAGCAGCCTATGGAGAAGGGGAAATCACCCTGGGGGTATCCCTGTTGATGGGCGAGACCAGCAGCTTGTCGACCCGCTTGCCATCCATATCCACCACCTCGAAGCGGTAGCCCTGCCACTCGAAATGGTCGGCTTCGCGGGGGATGCGCTCGAGCACATGCATCACAAACCCGGCCAGGGTGTGATATCGGCCCTTCTGATCAATGCGGAAGATGTCCTGGTCGATCAGCTCAGCAAAAGCGTCGAGATCCAGGCCGCCGTCGACAAGCAACGATCCGTCTTCGCGGATCACCACCATGGGTCCGTCTCTATCTTCAACCGAGGGCAGGTCGCCAACGATGCCCTCCATTAGGTCATTGAGAGTGACAAGACCCTCGATCCCGCCGAACTCATCGGTGACCAGGGCAATGTGAATACCAGTGCGCTTGAATTGCTCGAGAACAGATAGAGCCCGGGTGCTTTCGGCCATGAACAGTGGCGGCTGCATCAGTTCTTCGAGGTTGATCGACTGGCCGGTGATCTTTGCCGACAACAGATTGCGGACCCGCACCACCCCCAAGCAGTCATCGAGGGTGCCCCTGGCCACCGGAAAACGGGAATGGGTGCTCTCGAGGATTTCCTGCAGGCTCGTTTCCAGCGACTCCTCGACATCGAGCCAGCAGATGTCAGTGCGAGGGGTCATCAACGTCTTGATGGTGCGATCACCAAGGCGCAGAACGCGCTGAACCATGTCGTGCTCGACCTCTTCGAACACGCCCGAATCAGCGCCCTGACGAATTATCGCCTTGATCTCGTCCTCGGTGATATCAGGTTCGCTGGTGGTAGAAACCCCCAGCAACTTCATCAGGGCTTCGGTCGAATTGCTGAGCAGATGAACAACCGGACCGCTGGCCCGCGACAGCCAGCGCATGCTGGGTGCCATGGCGCAAGCCAGACGCTCGGGACTGGCCAGGGCCAGGCGCTTGGGCACCAGCTCGCCGATCACAACCGACAGGTAGGTGATCACGGCCACCACCAGCGCAAAGCTCAGCCCTTCGCTGTAAGGCGCCAGCACAGGCAGGCGTTCCAGCAGGGAATCGAGCTGGCGAGTAACGGTGGCACCACCGACCGCACCGGTGAGGATGCCGATCAGGGTGATGCCGATCTGAACCGTGGACAGAAACTGATTCGGCGACTCGGCCAGTCTCAGCGCCACCCGGGCTGAGCGGTCTCCCTTCTCGGAGAGTTGTTCTAGCCGATAACGGCGTACCGAAATGATTGCGATTTCGGCGCCGGAGAACAGACCGTTGGCCACGATCAACAGCAGGATGATCAGGATGTCCTGCGCCAAGAAGGGGATCGGTCCGGAAGGCACCCCAAATTAAGACCGTTACCAGCTTGGACGCCTGCGATGCATCACCACCCCAAGCCAGGCATTGAGGTCCATCGGCTCTGGCCCTGCCCGGGGGCAGAGTGGAGCCGATACAAATTCCCCTCCGGCCCAGCCACAATCAGTTCGAGCTGCGCGCGGCGATCCTGCAGATCAGGACGTTGAGCTAAGGCCTAGGGAGCTGCCGGGCGGGTTTGATTCCACCCCGAACCTTTTGCTGGGGTTACTGGGGGGTGCATCACGGCGCCGGCTGAAGGGATTAAGCAGCCGCACCCCGCAGCCAGCTAAGTCATCGACGTTGGGCGTCACCACGGTGAGGTCGTGCAGCAGGGCGATGGCAGCGATCTGTTTGTCGATGGCGTTGTGAGGATTGGGCACCCGCAGTCGCCCCCAGATCTGGGCCGCATCGCCATCAAGGTCCAGCACCCGATCGCCGTAGGTCTGCGACGACTCAGCTAGCCACTGCTCCAGCAGCTTGGCTTGCGGTTGATCCCCCCGGTGGCGAATGAACTCCACTCCGCGGCGCAGCTCACCAATGGTGATGGCGGCTAGAAACAGCGGGGTGTTGTCGCGGGCTGCAGCAGCCCAGAAGTCCTGCACACCCGCGTCAGCGCGGCGGCCCTTACGGGCCTCGCTGATCAGGTTGGTGTCAATCAAAAACATCAGCCGCCGCACGTTGATCGTCACGGCGCTGGAAATCGGCGTCCACACCGACTTCCGGCATGGCAGCCAGTAATTGAGCCAGATTCCGCCGCGGTGGGGTCAGCAGAGCAGCGGCAAGGATGGCCCGCAGTCCGCTTCCTGGCTGCGGCCATGGGCACCAGCACGCTTCTTGAGCGCCTGGACCAGGTCGTCATCGACGCCGCACACCAATAGATCAGGCATGGCTGCATAACAGCACTGATAGCAGTGCTATCGCCATTGGCGCCTTTGATCCGGTATAGCCAGCAGCTGAACGGTCAGTTCCGCAAGGAGAGCTTGCGCCGGTCCTCTCCAGTTTGAGGCACTCCTGACGTCGGACCTCAGCTGGGATCGGTCCCGTCGCCGCGCCACACCTGGCACCGAATTCCATGGCCACCTCTGCTGGTACATCAAATGGGGCTGGGGGGGCCCTATGACGATGCCATTCCTATGCACTAGCAACCCGGGCTGAATTGCAAGTCACTCCTAAAAAGACTAGCCAGCGGCACATACAAACAAAATCTCAGGCCCAATGGCCTTAGCCAGCAGGCGATTGAGCAACGCATCAGTGACTACCTGCCTGGCTATCAATCCACCACAGCAGAGACAGGAAACGCGCAAACCAAGCGGAGTCGCGAAATGCTGACACAACTCTCCAGTGGGTCACGGTCAAAAGAGTGTTGAGGCATAGTTGGCGCTGCCTCCTGATTTCGGGATTATGGCGGCGGCATCTTGGTTTTGATTCAACGCCGTTGTTTGGGTTGGCTCAATCCTCAATCTCCCAATTTCTACTATTAAATGTCTTCATTTCGTTTCGCTTGCTCGCCATTGCTACTGGCCGCTACGCCCTTGCTGCCCTTTGCTGCCCTTGCACCCGCATCGGCCAATGAGCTGGCCTCGCTGAATAGTCGTGATTCCATCAACGGCTACATGGAGCAGCAAGAAATTGACGAGCTCAAGGCCTGGCGCTCTCGCAATCAGGTCACCAGTGTCAACCAGTTCTCCGACGTAAGGCCTACCGACTGGGCCTACCAAGCACTTAGCAACTTAGTGGAGAAATACGGATGTGTGGCGGGCTACCCCAACGGCACCTACAAGGGCGGGCAGGCGATGACCCGCTATGAAGCGGCTGCTCTACTGAATGCCTGCCTCGATCGCGTCACCGAGGTGACCGACGAGCTGCAACGGCTGATGGACGAGTTTAAAAAGGAACTCGCCGTGCTCAAGGGCCGCGTCGATGGCCTCGAGGCCAAGGTGGGCACATTGGAAGCCCAGCAGTTCTCCACTACCACCAAGCTTTCGGGGCTTGCGACGTTTGTCGTAGGGGGAGTGGGATACGACGGTAGTGCATACAATTCGGCGGCAAAAACGGTAAGCCAACGCGCCCCCCGAGCCCCGGTCAAGGGGGTCTACGAGAATGTCACATTTAACTACGATCTTCAGCTAACTTTAGATACAAGCTTCACCGGAAAAGACTTACTTCGTACTAATCTTCGTGCTGGCAATTTTGGCACAAGCGCCTTTGGTGGAGAGCCCCACGGCATTGGTAATTCCGCCGAATTAGAGGTTGCTTTTGAAGAGGATGCTGGCCCAAATATTGTCGGCATTGACAAGCTGTTTTACCAATTCCCCATTGGCAAGCAATTCACAGCCACGGTGGGGGCCCGTGTGGGACAGGAAGACATGCTGGCTCTTTGGCCCAGCGTCTACCCTGCTGACACCATCTTAAACCTCTTTACCGTTAATGGTGCTCCAGCTGCCTATAGCAAGAATCTTGGCCCCGGAGCTGGCCTGTGGTGGCAAAACAATGGCTGGAGCCTAAGTGCAAACTATGTTTCAGCCCTTGGCTCTGATTCAACAAAAGGGCTCTTCACGTCTGAGTCTGGTGGCACCGCTAGTGTGCAAGTCGGTTATCAACAAGAACAATGGGGCCTGGCTGCGATATGGTCCTATGTGCAACCACTCACCCAGTTTGTACCAGGCACCACTCCAACTGTTCATAGCTCCATTGACCACGGGGAAAAAGTTGGTGCTGAAACCAATGCCTTCGGCGTAAGTGCATTTTGGCAGCCACTCGAAAGTGGCTGGATACCTTCCGTGAGCCTGGGCTGGGGGATCAATAACACAACCTACGGAGTTCAAACGACTGGTAGGCCCAGCGTCAGCCAATCCTGGATGGTGGGACTGCAGTGGACTGATGTGTTCGCCAAAGGCAATGACTTTGGCTTTGCAGTCGGACAGGCTGTTTTTGCCACATCACTGACTGGCGGTGTAAACCCAGAAGATGGCAATTATGCATTGGAAGGTTGGTATAAGTTCCAAGTCACTGATAAGATCAGCATTACACCTGCCCTATTTTATCTTAGCCGGCCGATGGGGCAAAGAACGCCAACTGGGCAAGGCTTCAGCTCACTTGGGGCCCTAGTCAAAACGACATTTAAATTCTAATTTTAACATGAAAAGCCCCGGCAATTACCTGCCGGGGCCCTTGCTCTATTGCTGAATTCAGGTTTGGTTTGAATCCATATTTGTTTGGACTGGCTTAATGTCGGTTCTGGTTGACTGGATCCCCCTCTGATGTGCCGAATCCCCAGGTTTCGCATGGCCGGGCTTCGGGGGTTTGCGATAGGAGCCTGAACCTCCGCCGCCGCAGGCTAGCAACTCAGAAGTAGGGGCATTTAAGCCAATTAATCCATAGGAGTTGTCTATTGATGCTTTGGGCGCCAGGGGTGAAATTGATAGGGCAGCGAGTGAGCTGGTGCCGATAAGAATGAGCCTAAGAATCGGGGGCATGGAGTTTCGTTGATGAGATTTGTGGTGGATAAGAAGAGGGACTTCAACAAGCTGATTCATCAGTGTTTTGGATGCGAATGTTCGGCGCATGGCATCCATTGTGATCCCATGGCATGAACCCCTTTGCAACCAAGCTCCTGGGCTTTTTCTAGAGCCAACACCTTGCTGGGGTAGGCCAACAAGTTCTCTTGGACTGGTCGACTGCTGTGGTGTTGATGGCTGTTGCTTGGGCTGAATGTCCAAATGCCCATGGCGTTCATGCCTGCCACCAGCACTCCCATGCCAACTACGCATGCATTGAGGACGCCCATGCCCACAATGCCGATGCTGATGACCCCCATGGGCACCACGCCAATGCTCACTACCCCCATCGGCACGATTCCGATCGAAACGATGCCCAAGGGAGCTACGCCTATGGCGAGCAGTTTCGGTTTGTCGCCGCATTGGGACATATCAATTAGATGGCGAGCAGTGAATTAGTTCACTTATAGAATTCAGTGCTGGGATCCACTGGGCTTGGAAGGCTGGGACTCACCATGTTTGGCGCACGGCATCCACTGGGTACCCATGCTGTGTGCTCCGGTGCAATTGAAATGCAGTTTGGCGGCGGTTTCAGCTTCCGCCTTGGTTGGGTAAAGAGCCGGTACGCCCTTTTGACTTGCGTTGCACGCTCCAGCCAGCAAGAATTGAGCCGCAATGGCTCCGATCCCCATCGCGGCAATCTTCAGGGAACTCATTGTCACAGGATTCAACAGGCGGGGGCAGACTTACTCACCACCAACCCTAACACTAATCTCCACTAAGTGCTGGTTGATGGAGAGATGAGCGCTTTTTTCTCCGGGCCCTGGGTAGAGTTGTATCTATCCACTGGATGGAGGGTTGACCAATGGATCCCCTGCCCCTTGCCGCAGCTCAAGACGCTCCTGGTCTTCGGATTGGCGAGATGGCCAAGATCTCCGGCTTTTCGGTGAAAACGATTCGCTTTTATTGCGATCAGGGCTTGCTGCATACGGCCCGATCTGAGGGTAGATACCGTATATTCAGCTCCGATAGTCTTGCGGAATTGGAAATCATTCGGGCTTTGCGGTCTATGGATGTGCCGATCGGCGAGTTGGCCCGCATTCTTGAAGTGCGCCGCGCAGGTGTATGCAATTGTTCGGTGCTAAAGGATAGTATCGCAACTAAATTGCTTTCAATCGATTCGCGCATTCAAGAGCTGCAAATGATGAAATCTGAGCTGGCTCGCCTGCTCTCTAGCTGGCAAGACTGCGGAGGCGCCAAAGCCGAGGATGCTGCTAAGAAGTGATCCGCTATCTCCATTTCCTCCCGGCCATCAGAAGCGCCGTAGCAATCCCAATCAGATGCCAACATCCCTTCCTGCGGGGAGTGGCTCTTGATCCATAGAGTTTCTAACTTACAATCGAACACCGAATCCCTTGTGCGTTTAGGTCGGCCATCAGTCCAGCACTCGTTTGGAGTTGAACCACGGCAATTTCAGACCAAGGGCTTCGATTGGATCCATCAAGAGCTTGTTGAGAGCACGGCCTAGAACGACTTGTGGCTCGTCTGCCCGAATCGGAAGAACGGAATGGGAGTGATCGGCACCGTTGACAATCTTGCGTCTGATCAAGGAGTTCCCAGCCTCCAGCCCGCACACATAGGCTCGTTCCTGACACAGACCCTTGGCTCCATGTTCTTTGTCGCCCATCCGCACCCAGTCGCCAGCGCAGACGATCGACTGCACTGAGGTTTCCAAAGGTGGCCGTTTTCTGAAACTGCCCGGAGAAAAGAGCGACACCGAGCCTGGATAGCGCCGCACCTCGGAATCAACCACCCTGGCATTGGTGAATTCTGGATGCGCGATGGGAAGCAGATCACGCGTAAGCAGGTCGATGATCTCTTGATCACTCATCGCTGCTACAGCCGATGCGTTGTAAAAGTCGCTGGCGACCACCGAGCCTTGGGGCTGCCCATCACCCCAGAGAGCCTGTTGCGCATCCTTATGCAACTGATCCAGCATGAAAAAAGTGCCCCCTGAGCCCTTCAGTGATTCGAAGCGGGAAAACACGTTGGCTGGGTAAGCGATTGGAACATAACGATCCAGCCATAGACGTGCTGAAACGACATCGATGGAGCCAAGCGAAGCAGCGCTAACAAGCTCTGGTGCTGCCTTGCTGAGTTCTGGGGATTGAGCCATCAGAGACTTGAGCCCTTTTGCACCAACCGCCAAGACCACAGCATCCACTTCGTCAATCACCTGAACTGTTTTGGTTGCCACGTTCTGAATCTCAACCGAGCTGACGCGCTGCGAGTCAGACAACACATTCACCCGTCTCACCAACGTTCCACCAAGAACCTGCAGATGATGGCGGGAGATCAGCCTTCTACTCAGAGGTGCAAACAAATGTTCGGCGATGCTTTTCGACTTGATCCAACAGACATCAAATGAGTCTTGGTGGGCCAGGGCGTAGTAGTAAAGGAGCTCCATGGTGACCGCGGCCGAAAGCTCTTCGGGCGGCTTGAACAAGCCAACCAGCAAGGTGGGGCGCAAGAACTCATTGATGAGACGATCGCTGATGCCAAGCTTGACAAAGAGTGATTGCGCATCGAGATCGTCGTACTGCTGGAAAATCTTATCGCTGCGATAAAGGTCCAGCATCGCATAGAGCAGCCCTGCAATACTGAGCCTATCTTGAATAGGTAGTCGCGTGAAGTTAGTAATTGTTGCCACCATCTGGCCAAGCGGACTTGGCCATTGGGGTGCCTCTCCAAAGACAGGCGCTGTTGCTTCTAACCCATCTGGCGACCAGAAGGCACTGGTTGTGAAGTCAGTGAAGATATCGCCAGCGCCGAGTTCATCTGTGAGTGCATTGATATTGGGATAGTCTTTCCAAAAACCTCTGGTGCCTGCCTCGAAAGGTTTGCCGCTTTTGGTGGTGATTGGTTGAGTGCCTGTTGGATCGGACATCCCATCAATCAAGGTGACAAGAATACCCGCTTCACAGAGTGCCTTGGCTGCGCCCCAACCAGCCCATCCAGCTCCGATGACGACTACATGGGATGGTCTTCCGTCAGGCATGGCTGCTACGAACGTCGGCTCAGCTTTTGCAAGTTACTCAAATAGTGATGGAGAGGGACAACGGATGCCTGACTACTGCTGCAGGGGGCTGGGAAGCAGGGGTTGAAAAGAAGAAGGAGGACATCACCCATCACGGCTGCGCTCCCATCTCCCTTTTGCCAGGCTGGGAGCACCGTGGAAGATCTGATGCTGCGCTTTCTGCTCAACGTTCTCTGGTTCGTGCTCGGCGGGGTGGTGATGGGTCTGGGCTGGTGGCTGGCCGGTCTTGTGGCGGCGATCACGATCGTCGGCCTTCCCTGGGCCCGGGCCTGCTTTGTGATCGGCAACTACTCCTTCTGGCCGTTTGGCAATGAGGCCGTGAGCAGGCGTGAGCTCACCGGACGCAACGACTTCGGCACAGGACCGCTGGGGCTCATCGGCAACGTGCTCTGGTTTCTGGTGGCCGGCTGGTGGCTGGCGATCGGCCACCTCACCTCTGCAGTGGCCTGCTTCGTGACGATCATCGGCATTCCCTTCGGTATCCAGCACATCAAGCTGGCGCTGATCGCACTGGCCCCTGTCGGCATGCAGGTAGTGCCGGTGCGCCGCTGAATGCCACCCCAGCGCCTGCCCGGGGGCAAAGTGGAGCCGATGCAAATTCCTTTCCGGCCCAGCCCCCGCGAGACCACAGAAGCGATGGTGCGCAACATCGCTCGCGAGCTGGCCGAGATCGAGCAAGCCATCAGCCATTGCAGGGGCGATCGAGTAGCTGAACCCCGATTGACGGGCACCTGGCTGGCCCACCTGCTGATCAGCAGCAGGGAGCTACTCCAGAACCTGCTGATCGAGTCGGCCCGCAGGCCGCCCTCCAGCACCTAGACCCTGCCCAGCACCCCGGTTACGGAAAGCCAATGGCGTACAAGCCGAACAGGGGCTCAGAAGCAGAAGGGCAGGAACTGGGTGCGGCAGGCGGCGTAGCCATCCACAAGGGAGCCGAGGCCGATCACGAAGCCGAGCATGGCGGCGCGGCCGTTCCAGGTTTCGGCGAAGGCGACAAAGCCAAAGCGGGCAGTGGACTCGGCCACGATTGTTTCAAATTGTTGCGTGAATTGCAACGGTACGTGAAGGGTGTTGGCCATTACGGGTTCCCGCATCGCTCTGAGTGGTGGGGGCTGCTGCATCAGCAGTCAGCCTGGGGGCTCCATGCCCTCCTCAACAGCAGCTGCTGCCGCACACCCCGCAGTTCTTTTTCAAGGTGGTTGGTGCGGAGCCGTGCAGCCTTACTTCTGATCAAGCTGAGCGAATCGCCGCTCACTAATGATCTTCGCCAATTCCAGAAAATAGCCGGCGGTGCACCACTTGCCATGGTTGCGGTCGCGATTGACTACATCAGTCCTGAGCTCGGCAGCCTCTGCCATTACTAGATCTAGCTCACCTTGAGGCAACTCATAAAGCTCTTGAAGCTCAACCGAGCGATCAAGCAGGTGACTCTTAAACCACTTTGGATTAAGTTCTTGAGGAGGGATATCCATATGAAATTGGTTATGATTTAGAATTCACATTCTACAGCATTATCCTCTTCTTGCCATTCGTCCATAAAGTCCTCGAAGTTTGAGTGGAAGCCAGGGTTGTTTAGAAAAATGTCCACAAGATCATCCAAGGCCACGAATTCAGGAATAAACGCACCAGGCTTTTGCTTGTAGTCATGCAAGATTTCTTCCTTATTCACTTTACTAAAATCCCAATTACCCAGCATAGGCTCCCTTGGCAGAGCTGACCGAGGGCGCGCATGAAGTCCCATCGAGCTTTGGGAAAGGGGCATTGGAGCGCAACTCATTCCAGGCAGGTTGTGCCAGCAGTCATGCAACAGCTGCAGGCGAGGCAGCAGTGCCGCCAAGCTCGGGTGGAGGGAAATCGGCAATTCAAGCTCCATCCGCCAGGGCACGTGGCTGCTAGCCCTTGCCGCAGCGGCTCAGTGCTGCTTGATGACAAACGGCAGACAGAGTGCTTAAGCCGAACTCATGAAGCCCTTTCGCTGGAGCAGTGGCAAAAACCAGCAGCTCGGAGCCCAGCGGTCCATCCATTTCGAGGCTGTTGTGGTGGCCATCGAAACTGGAGGCTTGCTCGATGTGTTGGCCCACCCCAATCCAGAGCAAAATCGGGGACAGCGCATCATTGTTGTTGTTGAGGTGAATCAATATGTCTACCTCGTCCCCTACGTGGAAGACGACGACTACCTCTTTCTCAAAGCGATCATTCCCAGCCGCAAAGCCACACGCGACTACCTCCGTCAAGACACGCCATGACGATGCAAAGCCACCTTCCACCTAGCAACGACTCACTCGATCAAGACGAGCGTGAGCTCCTAGAAGCTGTGGAATCGGGCGCGCTGCGTTCAATTGCCACTTCTGATCTCCTCAATCAGCTCAGAGAGTCAGCCCAGATCACCGGCCAGAAGGACCAACGAATCAACATCCGGCTTTCCGGTACTGACCTAGAGGCCTTGCGCGTCAGGGCGCTGCGGCTGGGTATGCCTTACCAAACCCTTATCAGCAGCGTCTTACATCGCTACATCAGCGGCGAGCTCAGCGATGAGCAGCTGATCTGATCAGTCTCTTGGGTTTCCATCGCTACGGTTTTTATACGGTCTTGATACGGGTCTTCAGACCAAAGGGGACAGCTAGTTGTGTTTTATCCCCAGATCATTCAGCGATCAGCCTCCGCTGGTGGTAATGCTGAAGCGGAACTGGAAGCCCCAACAGCAACCGGACATCCCTGGCCCCCGCCGCCAAGCCCACCTTCTCCATGACCTCCCCAACCCAGGAGCTAGACGCACCGGCCCTGCGACGCCTGGCTCCCTACCTGGTGGGATCCACCCGGCGTGGGGTGGTTGGGGGAAGTCGCTACGCCGTCAAGCTCCGGGCGGCCTTGGCCCAGGCGGCTCAAGATCCTGCGCGGCGGCCTGTGCTGATCAGTGGCGAGCCGGGGCTGGAGAAGGACAACCTGGCTGCGCTCGTTCATTTCGGCTCGGGCGACCGGCGCCATGTATTGATTCGCGTTGACACCAGCCTGCTGCGCGCCGATGGCGGCGATTTGTTTCACGGTTCCCCAAGCCAAGGGCCGCCGTTGCTGGAGTGCCTCGGTCAGGGGTGCGTGCTGCTGGATCGCTTCGATGCCGCCCCTCCCGAGCTGCGAGCCCTACTGATCGAGCTGGCGCGAACGGGCCAATGGCCTGGCTGCAGCGAACCATTTCAAGGCCGGTTGCTGTTCACCGCCGAATCCAGTGTGCCGGAACTGGAAGGTCTCTGCGACCAAATCCGGGTGCCTCCCCTACGGGTGCGCCGCCAAGACTTGGGGGATTGGATCCGTTACTCCCTGCGGCGCCGTGCCCGCCAATTGGGCTGGCCCAAGCCACCCCAGGTGCCCGCCAACGTGGTGAAGCGTCTCCAAAGCCACGACTTCCCCAACAACCTGCGGGAACTGGATGTGGTGATCAACCGGGCACTGCTTCAGGCCAAGGCGTCAGCCGTTCATGGTGAGCTGCCCGATCTCTTGCCGGAAGATGTGTTTTGGCTACTAAGCCGGCCCACCAGCCTGCGCTTCGACATCTGGGGCTGGAAGCCTCGGCTGAGGGAGTGGATGCGAGCCCCTTTGCTCTGGAATGGTCTGTTGTTTGGCTTGGTGAGCTGGCTGTTTGTGCTGGTGAATGGGGCCCTGTGGCTTGGACCCCAGGATCGGGCCCACAACGGTGCCTTGAATCTGTTTTGGGCCTGGTGGTGGCCAGTGATTCTTGTCACCTTCCCGCTGGTGGGGCGGCTGTGGTGCTCCTTTTGCCCGTTCATGGTGTGGGGCGAAATCAGCCAGAAGCTTGCCCGTTTACTGGGCTGGCAGCCGCGCCGTTGGCCCCGGGGCGACACCGACCGCTGGGCCGCACCGGTGTTGGCTGGTGGCTTTGGCGCCATCTTGCTGTGGGAGGAGCTGGGCAATCTTGAAGACACGGCCTGGTTGAGCAGCTGTCTGCTGCTCGTGATTACGGGCGGGGCGGTGGTGTGCTCGCTGTTGTTTGAAAAGCGCTTCTGGTGTCGCTATTTGTGCCCAGTGGGGGGCATGAATGGCCTGATGGCGAAGTTATCGGTGCTGGAGCTGCGGGCCGAGGCGGGCACCTGCAGCGGCAGTTGCAGCAGTTATGCCTGCTTCAAAGGCGGACCAGCGGAAGGTGAAGGCCTGGCCACGGGAGGCTGCCCCCTGGGGACCCATCCAGCCCACCTGGAAGACAATCGCAATTGCGTGCTTTGCCTCACCTGCGTTCAAGCCTGTCCGCACCGCTCTGTGAAATTGCGCCTGCGCCCGCCCGCGGCCGACCTGCAAAAGGGCATGGCTGTCCCCTTTGGCGAACGGCTCTTGCTCTTGGTGCTGCTGGGCGGTGTGGCTTTGCATCACTGGCAGGGCTGGCTGGGTTGGTTGCCATGGGCCCCTGAATCCCTACAAGCAGGTCCCCTGCTGCCCAGGTTTGGGGTGGGTTTGATTGCGCTGCTGCTGCCTGTTTTGGTGGCCGGCTGGTGGCCGAAACCCTTGCTCTATGGGCTCTTGCCTCTGGTGTGGGCCCTGATGTTGTCTCGCTATTTGCCCTTGGGAATGGTCGAGGCCGGCCAGCTGCTGCCGGTGAGTGCCTTCCCCTGGCAAGGAGCCGCAGCTGCCCTCTGGCCAAGCTGGAGCGCCGATCAGCATGTGGTGGCCTTCTGCCAGAGCGCGGTGATGGCGCTGGGGCTGCTTTGGAGCTTGGTGATCCTGCGCAGGCTGCTGCTCACAAGTCCCCGCTTGCTGGGGCTGGGATCAACCCTTGCCATCGCCCTGGCCCTGGGGGGACGTTGGCTCACGGGCATGGCCTAAAGCAACTCCTTCGATTGGGAGAAAGCACCCCCGTTGATATGCCGCAAATGAAGCCACCGCTGCCGGATCAGTCCGCCAGCATGGGTACACCCGTGATCAACATGTGTTCTTGAACCCCTTTTTGCCATTCAGCACGGCCAAGGTTCTGGCCCTGAAGGCCACTGTGCTGCTGCTACTCACCCTGCTGATCAAGGCGAGGGTGCAGATCGTGGCCGGGTCGGCCATTGGAATCTTCCTTTTGCTGCTGCAGACCTTGGTTTTCTTCGCCATCAGCGGTGGCTTGGTGCTGGCAGCCGGCGGGGCCGCGCTCGTCGCCAAGCAGCAGCGCCGGTCGGCCTCTGCCTGAGGCCGATCCATGGCCGTTGAAGTCGCCCTGGCGATGCTGCATCGGGATGGTCGCTGGCTGATGCAGCTGCGCGACGAGATCCCCGACATCGTTGCGCCCGGCTGCTGGGGGCTCTTTGGCGGACACCTCGACCCCGGCGAAACGCCAGAGCAGGCCCTGCGGCGGGAGCTGCTGGAGGAGATCAGCTGGCAGCCCCCGGCGGTGGAGCTGGTGATGGTGCATCACATCCACCGCCGAACGGCCCATGTGTTTCAGGCCGAGCTATCAGTGCCGCTGGAGCAGCTGCAGCTTCTGGAGGGCCAGGACTTGGGTTTGATAAGCCCAGAGGAACTGCTGTCGGGATCGATCTGGAGCGCCAAGCTCGGCAGCCATCGCCCCCTCGCCGATGGACTACTGGAGGTGATGCAGCACGTGCTCACCAAGCTGGTCTGAGCACGACAAAGCCCGGAGCGATGAAAGTCGGGGCACGAATCAGTCCTCGGTCTCCGGGCTGAGGGGCGGCAGCCGCCGCTCCACCTGCAGAAACACCAGCCAGGCGACGCCAGCACTGATGCCAGCGTTCCAGTCGCTACGCAGCAACTCCACGATCGACACGGTGCTGGCGCCGATGCGCAGGCCCCGCAACAGAAAGCGGCCTAGCTTTTCAAGACGAGGAGCTTCGCTCATTGTTATCACCGGCTCTTGACGCAGTAACAGCTGGATAAATACCACCCCAGCCGATCACTGACTTCCCACATCGGCACCAGCGCACCTGCCCTCAAGCGGAAGGCAAGGCCCCTCCTCAACGTTCCAGCTCTGCTGGAGCAGGATGATGGTTGAATTTTTCCGCAGCCCATGAGTGTTGGTCTACAGGGACTGCTGACAATCGTTGCCATTGTTGCTGTATCTCCCTTCGTAGCTCGACTGTTTGGAGGCCGCCTCCCAACAGTCGCGCTATTGATGTTGGGGGGAATTGCTGTAGGGCCTTCTGGCCTGGCCTTACTACAGCAGGATCCAGCGATTGATCTTTTCGCAAAGATAGGTCTTGGTTTGATCTTCGCCTTAATAGGACTGAATATTGATCAGAAAACCCTTAGCGGCACCCCAGGCCGGCTGGGTGCCTTGGGATGGTTTGCCACGCTTATTTTTGGGGTTCTTCTGGTCTCGGTGCTGCCCCTCGGCGGTGGGTTACGTCCGGTTGCATTGGTGGTGGCACTCAGTTCGACCGCCCTATCGACATTGCTGGTGATCCTGCGGGAGTCGGGAGAGTGGGATTCACCGCTGGGGCGGTTGTTGCTTAGTGCAGGCACTTGGGGACAACTGGGCCCGGTGTTGGCCGTGGCTCTGTTGCTGGGATCAACCAATCCCATCACAACTGTGCTCAGTGTTGCTCTGGTGGTGGTGGTGGCGTGGTTGCTGGCATTGGTGCCGGCGCGGATGGGGCAGTCAAGATTTTGGTATTGGTTCGAGTCCGTAGCGGGCTCAGCATCCGCCACCCCAATGCAGCTGCTGTATCTGCTCGTGGTCGGACTAATTGCCTTGTCGGAGGCGTTGGGAGTTGCCACCCTGATGGGAACACTGCTGGCAGGCTTGGTGATGAGGCGGTTTATCGCCGAACCCGACATCTCCCCTGCGATTAAGCAACTGGAGGCGTCGGCCTACGGTTTATTCGTACCGCTGTTCTTCGTCGTTGCCGGTGCTCGGCTGGACCTCGCCTCTGTAGCAGCCCATCCCTGGGGACCAGTGATCTGCTTAGCGGGGATTCTCTTGATACGTGGTCTGCCCCAGTGGCTGCTTTATCGCCAGGCGCTGCCTGATCTGGTCGAACGACTGCGCTTTTCGCTGCTGGTGTCACAGTCACTCAATTTGCCGATTGTTGTCGCCTATCTCGAGGTACAGGCTGGGCTGATGTCGCCGCAAGTGGGAGCAGCTCTGGTGGGCGGCAGCCTGCTGTCAGTCTTACTACTGCCGGCATTGGCTATGGCGGTGAAGCGGTGAACCTGTTTAACCCAGATGAGTGTGCGCTGATCTCTTAGGGCTTTTCTTCTGGCCAAGCTTGAGGGCCATTGTTTCTGATCTGACTAACTACTTTGATCTGACTAATTACTTTAAACGCCTTCCTGTCACTCGCCGTCACTCGCTTTGAGGTGCTGAGCTCAGGCGCTGCAATCAGAGCAACCTTGCAGGGCCAGCAACGACCAAACCCCATTCCAGCAGTGAGGCGGTCACCAGCGCAATCGCGCCGATGGACCAGGCCGAGCAAATCAGTCTCTGTAGCAGTAGGGCACGGAAAGGAATCATCAATTCATCCAAGTCGACTTTTTGAGGGCTGGGCTTGCTAATGCCATTGATTGCTTCATTCTCACCGCAACGGAGATGACAAAGGTGTGACTAGCCCTACCTGTTGAGGTGACGATTGCCGCCTCCCAGTCCTAGGCCTTGCTGCAGAGCCAGGCGATACAAAAGACCTTTGCTCAGCCAAGAGGGATCCGGCAGAAGGGTTGCTTGCGGAAGCGCCGGTAGACATCGAAGTCGCTGTCGAGCGTGAGGATCTGAGCGATATCAAGCCGCTCGGAGAGGCACACCACGGTGAGATCGGCGAAATCACCTGGCAGGTCTGCGTAGCGCCCGTTGAGCTCGGCGACACGGGCATAGTCCCCTGGAAGCAGGTTGATGGCCTCAATGCCACCACGAATCACAGCAGTAAGCAGGTGGTTTTGAGCAGCCAGCACTGCGGGGTTACCTGGATTACCAAGCAGCCAGAGCACCTCAGCGATGCAGATAGGTGAGGTGATGAGCTGAGCAGTGTTCTGGTCAAAGAAGGCGATAACCGCTTGATGGAGAGGTTCCTGCTGCTGGTAGTAGCTCAGCAGGATGCCGGAATCGATCAAGATCCGCTGCATCAGCTCCGCTCGGTTCGGCGCTTTTGTAGGTGCTGGCCAAGAAGCCGGCGCCGTTGCTGCCGCTCCGCGCTGCCGGCTGGCAGGGTGTCGAGGAAGGCCTCGGGATGGCCTCCCAGTTGCTGGGTAATCGAGGGTCGTGGCTGCCCCTGCTGCCAGCGCTCACGGATTAGCTGGCGGATCAGAGAGCTTTTGTCCTGGCCGGTTTCGTCCAGCAGGTCATTGAGAAAGTGCTCGGTGTCGGAATCGAGCCTGACGGTGAGCGGCATGGCCCGCAGGGCTAACCCAGTACGACGAATGGACTAACTGTAATACAGGTTTTTGCATGGTCGGCAATGGCCCTCGATGCTGCGTAGTTGGCCCGTTGCTGAATTCAGGCTCCGCGGTGAGCTGGCAACCGCAGGATCAAGAAGCCATCCGCCAGGCGCTGGCCTTGCCGGCAACAGTTCCCTGCCTTGATGCCATCGGGCGGGCAATGGCGGACTTGGAGCGCCACCACCCAGCTGGGGTGCTCAGCGCCCGCGCCCTGCTCGATGCAGTGGCACTGATCGATCAGCAGCTGCTGGAGGGCGGAGCTGAGCAGGAGCAGGCAATCGAGAAGCGCTCCTCCTCCGGGCCGATAGCTGGTTCAGTGGCAGCCGGTGGCGATGCCCCGCTGCAGAAAGCCGACGTGATCGCTTACGACACGGCACTACTGCGCCAGGAGAACGAAACCGTCTACGCCAATCCCCGCTCCAGCGCGGCTGCCCTGCTTAACCAGCGGCGCCGCTACGGAGAACAGTTGTTGCTCTTGCTGCCAGGGCTAGCCAACTGGGTTCAGTTCACAGCTGCTGCCGCCGGGATGACTGGCAGCGCGGCCCTGCTGCGGGGTTGAGCGCTGGCAATGATCAGCCCCCGCCAGTTCACAAGTGGCAAGCACCAGCGCAATGCAGTGCTTTGGGGCCCTACCCCCTTGCAGCCCTTTGCCAATGCCCGGCTACTGCTTGGCGAAAACGCCATACCTGGTGACACGACCTCCGCTGTGGTGGCCAGCCACGTCCTCGAGTGTTTTCTTGAACGCTCTCGCTACATCACCGCCAGAGACAACGGCCCTGGTGTGGATACCGGTGACTTCACCTTTCAAGGAATGATCTGCCGTGCCACCCGGCTGCCTCCCAACCCTGGTGCGATCTGGCTGAGTAGGGAGCTGCAGTGGAGTCAAAACGGCCGGCGTGTCTCCGCTGCAGGCAGAACCGTTGTGGCCCCTTGTGAGGGCGCAATTTGGCTTGGTGATCTAACCCTGCTCAATGCCGCAGGTGATGCAGGTGTCGATCCCTATGCCCAGTACACCTTGTTCACCGTGCTGGAGTTCGGCGCCAGCTACGGCTCAGGCGGTATCGGCGGCCTGGTGCAGCCGCTGATTGGTGAACGGGTGTTTGGCACGCTCAAGCCGAATCGGTTGGACCAGTCCTAAGGTGTACACACTTGTATGGTCAAGACAGTGACCGTCCGTGTCGGCATTCGTGAGCTGAGGGCCAAGTTGGCTTCTCACCTTGAGTCGGTGACGCCGATTGAGGTGACGCGCCAC
The DNA here is from genome assembly GCF_024345615.1 of Cyanobium sp. Maggiore-St4-Cus. NCBI lineage: Bacteria > Bacillati > Cyanobacteriota > Cyanophyceae > Synechococcales > Prochlorococcaceae > Cyanobium > Cyanobium sp. Maggiore-St4-Cus. The sequence goes on along the minus strand of NZ_JAGQBL010000003.1, from coordinate 195,793 downwards.
GGCCGCACTATTGGCCTCTACGTACCCCTGCCCCAGCCGGCTGAACTGGATGAGCGGGAACGACTGCTCGAAGCAGGCCGCCTGATGCAGGCTGAGCTGGAGCGGCTTGGCATAACAGAGGAGGAGCTGAGTGCTGACTTCAAGGCTTGGCGTCAGCGGCACCAGCAGCACTGAAGGTGGAGCGCAAACGACTCGTCCTTGACGCCAACATTTTGATTCGTGGCTGCCTTGGCGTGCGGGTGAGGAACCTGATCGCCGATTACGCCGATCGAGTGGACTTCTTTGTCGCGGAAGCCAATGTCGCCGAGGCGGCTGGCTACATCGCTGATCTCGCCAGAGAAAAGAACCTCGATGAAGTGCTCTGCGCAGAAGCCCTTCTCAGTTTGATGCGTGTTGTTCAGCTGGTGGAGGACACGGCACTCGAGTCAGCTCGAGCGGAGGCGCTGGCCAGAATCCGCGATGCTTATGACTGGCCTGCACTAGCGCTTGGCCTGCAACTGGAGTGCGCCATTTGGACGGAGGACCAAGACTTCTTTGGCAGCGGTATCGCCACGTGGACGACTCGCACGGTGGAGATCTACTTGAACAGTTGACTTGTCGTCGAGATGGGTCATGCCATTTGCATCTTCCAATTCCACTATCACTACTGCCTGCAGCAGAGGCGAGGTGATTTGACAACGAGGATTAATGGTTCTTCTGGCATGGGGTCCAAAGTTCAGCGTGACTAGCTCACCCGGCGCGGGGGTGATCGGTGTGCAGGTCAGGGGTCGGTGATTCGACTACTGGTCTCTCACCGCCTGGCCTTGCAGGAAGTTGTGGATCATCTGCTCCATGCCGTTCTGCGTTCTCCCATGGGGACGCAGGCCCTTCTCGGCCCACACACGATCCAGCTCCTGGCGCAGCTTCTCAGGGATCCAGCAGGACAGCATCACCTTGCCCTCGCGGCTGGAGGTGCAATGGCGCTCAGGCGTGGACATCGAGCATGTTTGTGTGCATGTGCACAATCTGCCACTGCCAGGCCCTCTGGACCAGCAACCGCTGGACTGCCGAAATCCCTGGCCAAAGGAGCCATCGATCAGTCAGAATGAGAACCGTTCTCGGCAATGGGTGGGTAGATGGGTCAGCAGGTCGTTCAGGTGCCCGTCACCCTGCTCACCGGCTTCCTCGGCGCTGGTAAGACCACCCTGCTTAACCACATCCTCAGCAACCAGCAGGGGCTGCGCAGCGCCGTGCTGGTCAATGAATTCGGTGAGGTGGGGATCGACAACGAGCTCGTGGTGGCCACCAGTGATCAGATGGTGGAGCTCAGCAACGGCTGCATCTGCTGCTCGATCAATGGGGAGCTGCAGGAGGCGGTGCATCGGGTGCTCGAACGCCCCGAGCCACTGGATCTGATCGTGGTGGAAACCACCGGCCTAGCCGATCCGCTTCCCGTGGCCATGACGTTCATGGCAGGGGACCTGCGCGATCGGCTGCGGCTCGATTCGATCATCACCGTGATTGATGCCGAACACTTCAGCGTCACAGCCCTCGAAAGCCCGATCGCTCGCGCTCAGGTGGTGTATGGCGACATCCTTCTGCTCAACAAAGCCGACCTAGTGGATGAGCAACGGCTGAAGGAGGTTGAGGCCGAGCTGCGGGCGATCAAAACCGACGCACGAATTCTGCGGGCCAGCCGCGGTGATGTTCCCTTGGGCCTGCTGCTGAGCGTGGGGTTGTTTGAAACTGATCGCCTGGCATCGCTTCAGGCCCAGGAAGATGCCCATGAACAACATCACAACCACGGGGATCACCACCACCACGAGCATCACCACCATCCCCACACCCCGGAGTTGGAGGGCTTCAGTTCCGTGAGCCTGGCGGTGGACGCGCCGTTCGATCTGCGGCGCTTCCAGCACTTCCTTGACATCCAGCTGCCTGAATCGGTGTTTCGCGCCAAAGGGGTGCTCTGGTTCCGCGAAAGCGAGCGGCGCCATTTGTTTCACCTCTGCGGCAAGCGCTTCACGATCGATGACTCCGACTGGCCCGATGGCTCAGAGCGCCACACCAAAGTCGTGGTGATCGGCAAGGGCATTGACCAGGCAACGCTTAAGGCCCAGCTCGAGGCCTGCGTAGCGCTGCCATGAGCCAGACCCTGCTGATCTCTGGACCGCCTGGCTGCGGTAAAACCAGCTGGATCCTGAAGCGGGTCCAGGCTCATCGAGGCCCATGCGGGTATCTGCGGCTGGCCGGCTACCCCGACGAAGGGCTAGCCCAGGCACCTGACGGCGGTATCGATCTGGCCTACCTGCAGGACCAGTGCCCGAGGCTGCTGGATCTGGCCGATCTCGATCAGGCCCTGGCACCAAGGCCGGAGCACCTTCTGGCGCTGATTGAACTACCCCAGTTCCAGCCGCCGACGGAATCGGGTCTTGGTGGGGTGGACCGGCGCGTGATTCCCCAACTGGAGGCATTGCATCTCAAGCCCGACGAGCATTTGCACTTCGGGCGAGACACCGCCTTGCCCCGCCAGGACACCCTGGATTTCAGCAGTTTGCAGTCCTGGGAAAGGAACCTGGCTGGGAGTGTGTGGGATCCGGCCAGCCTGAGCAGCTTCTGGTTTGAACTGGTGAACGCTGCCTATGGCGATGTGTACCGCGCCAAGGCCCTAATGAACCTGCCGGATGGCCGGGCCTTCTTCTGCAACTGGATGGTGAGCCAGGAGGGCTCCCAGTTTCTGCCGCTCCAGGCGCTTGCCCCGCCTGACGGTCGCCCGGAGCGCCTTTCCCGCCTGGTGGTACAGGGCAAGGGCCTCGATCCCGCCGCCATCGAGGTCACCCTTACCGACTGCCTGCTCAGCCAAGCCCTGCCCCATTCATCCCCTTCTGCCTGATCGCCATGCCCCATGCCGTGATCTCTTGTCTGCACGCCAACCTGACCGCCCTGGAGGCCGTGCTCGCCGACATCGACCAAAAGGGCATCGACACCATCACCTGCCTGGGGGATCTGGTGGGCTACGGCCCCCAGCCCAACGAGGTGGTGAACCTGGTGCGTCAGCGGGCGATTCCCACCTGCCAGGGCTGCTGGGATGAGGACATCATCGAAGGCCTCAACGCCTGCGACTGCAGCTACCCCTCCCAGCTGGCGGAAAGGCGAGGCCATCTGGCCCACCAGTGGACTGCCGATCAGCTGAGCGAGGAGAACAAGGCGTTTCTTGCCAGCCTGCCGATGTCGCTGCGGCGCGATCGGCTGCTGTTCGTCCATGGCAGTCCCAACAGTCAGCACGAATACCTGCTGCCCAACATGGATGCCTTCGCGGCCCTGGAGCGGGTGGAGACCGCCGGTGCCGAGACCCTGTTCTGCGGCCACACCCATCGGCCCTATGTGCGGGAGCTGCGGGAGGGATCGATCCGGGTGCGCGTGCAGGACGGTGCAGCCAGCGGCGGCCCATCCGTAGAAAGACAAATCAATTTGCCGATGCGCCGCATCATCAACGCCGGCTCGGTGGGTGAGCCGCGCCATGGCAACACCAACGCCACCTATGTGATTCACGACGAAGCCGCGGACAGCGTGGAGATCCGGGAGGTGGCCTACGACGTGGAGCGCACCTGCCGGACCATCGTTGAGGTGGGGTTGCCACCGGTGTTCGCCTGGCGCCTGCGCCATGGCTTCGAGTACGCCGAGCGGGCCGATGACGCCAGCCACGTGTGTGAGCGCTGATGGCACGCTGGGCCCTGATCAGTGGACTGCGCGGAGATTTGGAGGCCTATGAGGCCATCCAGACCGATCTGCGCCACACCCGGCGGGTGGACACCCTGTTTGTGCTGGGGGATGTGATCGGCCCTGAGCGGGAGTGCAATGCCCTTCTGAACCGGTTGCAGCAGCCGCGCCGTGGCGAGCTGGAGCCCCAGTGCCTCTACGGCTGGTGGGAGGACCAGCTGCTGGCCGAGCGTGGATACCGGGGCGGGCGGCGAGCCGATGCCCTGCGCCTCAGCCAGGGGGAGCCGGCCGTGGATGCCCTGCTCCAGGCGGTGGATCCCGGCCACATGGGCTGGCTGGCGGCGCTGCAGTTCGGCTTCATCGAGCTCGACTGCGCCCTGCTGCACGGCAGCTCCGCCTCTGTCGACGACAGCCTGGGTCCGAACAGCTCACCGCTGCTGCTGCTGGATCGCCTCACCCGTATGGAAGTGAACCGGCTGTTCACCGCCCGCAGCGGCCAGCAGTTCCGCCTCGAGCTCAGCGGCGGTGGAATTCAATCCCAGGTGCGGGATCTGGAGGGCGAACGGCACCAGCAACAGAGCGTTCCTAAGCGCCAGGTGATCGGCATCGGGGCTGGCGTCCACTACACCATCTACGACCCCGGCAGCGATCGCCTCGATTTCCTCATCGCCGGCAGCAGGCCCCAGCAACGGGCGCGGGGGTTTGCATGACCCCGCAGCTGGGGGGGAACCTGGAGACCCTGCAGGTTGACCTGGCCGGGCGACAGCTGCGCTTGGTGCTGGAGCGCCGGGGGCCAGCGGCTGCCCCCCTTTGGTTGCTGTTGCCGGCGCTGAGCACTGTGTCGAGCCGCGGTGAATGGAAAGCCTTTGCGGATGCGATGGGCGATCGGCGTCAGCTGGTGAGCTTCGACTGGCCCGGTTTCGGCGACAGTGACTGCCCAGCGATTGCCTACGACGCCGCCCTGCTGCGCTCGGCGCTGCGGGCCGTGCTCTCCTACCTCCGCACCACAACCCGTCAGCTGCCAATTGTGGTTGCCGCCGGCCACAGTGCCTCGGTGGCCCTGGGGCTGGCCACCGAATGGTCTGGGCTGTGGCAGGAGCTTGTGCTGGTGGCCCCCACCTGGCGCGGGCCCCTGCCGACGATGACCGGCTTGCCGCAGCAGCAGTTCAACTGGCTGCGGAGTCTTGTGGCAGCACCATGCATCGGCCCGGCGCTCTACCGGCTCAACACCAGCCGAATGGTGCTGCGCCTGATGCTGCGGCGTCATGTCTGGGTCGCCCCCGCCCTGCTGACACCGGCTCGGATCCGCGAACAGCAGCTTCTTGCCCGCCGCCCCGGAGCGCGCTTTGCCAGCGTGGCCTTCGTGAGCGGTGGCCTTGATTCGGTAGGTGATCGCACCTGGTGGCTGCAGCAGGCGCGGTTGCTCCAATGCCCGCTGCAGGTGGTGCTGGCGTCTGAGGCTCCGCCGCGCTCAAAGAAAGAGATGGAGGTTCTGGCCTGGGAGGCGGCTGATCAGCTCAGCGTGATTCCTGGTCGACTGGGGCTGCACCAGGAATTTGGGGCCCTGCTGGCACGGCAACTGCTAGAGAGTTGCGTGTCTGCTGGCTGACCAGCAGCGCCAGCAGGAATCCTGCAAATTGCACGATCACCACACACGGACCGGAGGGCAGGTTGGTGAGGCCTGAGCCCAGTAGGCCCAGCAATGCACAGCCGCCGCCCAAGGTGGCTGAGGCGAGGGCATAGAGCGGGAAGTGGCGGCTCACGAGCCGCCCCCCGCAGGCCGGAATCACCACAAAGGCGCTGATTAACAGCACCCCCACCGCTTTGATTGACACCGCCACCACTACCGCCAGCAGCACGATGAAAATCAGGCGGTGACGGTTGGCCCCCACCCCGAAGGCTCCGGCGAGATCGCTGTTGAGGGTGAGCAGCACCTGGGCCCGCAGGCTCAAGGCGAGATAGCCCAATGCACCCAGCAGCAGCAGGCCGATCACCGCCAGATCACTCCAGCTGATGCCGAGGATGTCGCCGAACAGCAGCTGCTGAATGCCGCCGCGGTAGGTCTCCACCAAGCTCAGGGCCACCACCGCAAAGGCCAGGGAGGTGGAATACACGATGTTGAGCAGGGCGTCTGCCGGTAGGCCGCTGCGGGCCACCAGCTGGTTCACCAACAGGGCAAACACCACCGCGAAAGGGATCAGTACCAGGGTGGGATTGACCCCCAGCAGTATTCCCAGGCTGATGCCCAGGAGGGCCGAATGCCCCAGTGCATCGCTGAAGAACGAGAGCTGACGCAGCACCGCGAAACTGCCCAATAGCCCACCTAGGGCGCCGGTAAGCAAGCCACCGAGCAGGGCCCGCTGCATGAAGGGCTGGCCAACAATCTCCAGCAAGCCTGCGGCATCAGCCATGGCCAGCAATCCCGGCATGGTTATGGCGGTAAGGCACCACATTGGGGCCATAGAGCTCGGCCAGCCGCGCCGCACTGAGGGCATGGTCGGGGGCACCGCTGCAACGCAGGCGGCGGTTTAAGCACAACACCTGATCACAGCTGCGGCGCACCATCTCCAGATCGTGCGACACCTGCAGCACGGTCCAGCCTTCCTGGCGGCGCAGATCCAGCAGCAGCTCCTGGAACTGCTCACTGCTGGGGGCATCCAGCCCCGCCTGAGCCTCATCGAGCACCAGCAACTGGCGGGGCCGCACCACACAGAAGGCCAGCAACACCCGCTTGAGCTGACCGCCAGATAGCTCGCTGAGCCGGCGTTCTGCCAGGTCCTGGCAGCCGGTGCGCTCCAGGGCACGGAGCACGGCCTTGGTTCGGCGCTTGTTGCCCAGCCAGGCCAAGCTCAGGCCTGGTGGATCAAAGCCAAAGCCCACGAATTCGCCCACCGTGAGCGGGAAGCGGCCCTGCAACGCCAGGCTCTGGGGCAAGTAGGCGATCTGGGCACGCACCGCACGGGGCAATTCGCCCGCCGGACCGAGCGCATGGCCAAGGATCCGAACGGACCCTGCCGCCCTGGGCAGCAGACCCAACAAAGCAGCTACCAGGCTGCTTTTGCCGGCACCGTTGGGACCCACCAGAGCCGTGTCGGTTTCGCGGGCGAGCTGAAAGCTCACCTGCTCCACAGCCAGCTGCTCGCCACGGCGAACGCTCAGGCCTTCAACCACAAGCACTGGGGGGTTGTCTGTCATTGGCCGAAGGCCTGGCGTAGATCCGCCACGTTGCGGCGCATCACGCTGACGTAGGTGGCCGGATTCTTCGAGGCTTCCTCCGTGGCCGTCTCCATCGGATCGAACACCACCACTTTCACGCCCAGATCTTTGGCCAGGGTATTGAAGGAGCGGTTGCCTTCCTGAGGCTCGCTGAGCAGGGCTTTGAGCTGGCTGCTCTTCACCTCGGCCGCCACCCGCTGCAGATCAGCCGGTGCTGGATTGAGCTCGGGCACATCCACCAAGTAATCAGCTTTGAGCCCATAGCGCTGGGCGAAGTAGGGGGCGAAGTCGTGGAAGGCCACAAACGTTTTGCCCCGATAGGGCTCAAGTTGGCTGGCGATCTCGCTGTTCAGCTGTTTCAACTGAGCGGTGAAAGCAGCAGCGTTGCGCCGGTATCCATCCGCGCAGCTGGGATCGGCCTGGATCAGGCCATCGCGGATGGTTGCCACCTGCTGCACCGCCCGCAGAGGATCCAGCCAGATGTGGGGATTAACAGCGCCGTGATCATGGCCGTGGTCATGGCCATGGTCATCGCCGTGATCATGATCACCGTCATGTCCAGGCCCATCCCCGTGCTCCGCCGACTCCAGGGTGGCGACGCCGCGGCTGGAGTCGATCACCACCAGCTGGGGGTTTTCGGCGGCAGCAACGAGCTTGCCTAGAAACCCCTCCATCTCTAGGCCGTTCTTCACCAGCACCCCGGCCTGGCGCAGGGCCGTCAGATCACCCGGTTTGGCCTGGAAATCGTGGGGGCCCAGGCTGGGAGGGATCAGTGCGGTGACCGTGGCGCAGTCGCCCGCCACGGCGCGAGTGAACAGGGTGATCGGCAGGAAGGTGGTGACCACCTTGAACGCCTTGTCAGCTGCGGCATCAGGGGGGGCCTGGCGGGCTGCGCCGCAGGCGGCCAGAGCCAGAGCCAGGGAGAAAGCGCCTGCTCGGGCCAGCAAGATGATCATGGGCTTGGCAGGCAAGGGATGATTGGCCAACAGGAACGAGAACCATTCTCAGCCTAGGCGAGGGTGCGATCCCCGTCGCTGCTACGGCAGCTGGCTGGCGCTCTGGCGACCGGAAAGCCCTTCAGCCAAAACCGCTACCGGCAGAAGCCCGCTGACGCGCGCGAGCCGGCACCGCCACCGGCCACAGCCACCAACGCCCCTGGGCATCACCAGCAGCCAGGTGGAGGCCATCAGGTCGCCAGGCCAGGGCATTGAAGCCGCAGCCCTGTCCCTCAAGCGGCTGCAACATTTGCCCCTTGCCATCCCAGAGCACAACGCTGCCGTCGCTTGAGGCACTGGCAAGCAGGGTGCTCCCGGGAGCAAAGGCCAGCGCCTGCACGCGCTTTTCGTGCCACAGCAAGGGCTCGGGTTGCCAGGCCTTGGCACCCTGCTTCACCTGTGTCCACAGGATCACGGCCTCACCAGCAGCACTGGCCAGCAGTGGTGCCAGGCGGCCCGGCTGATCGCTCCAGGCCAGCTGACGCACCTTGGAGGGAAAGCCGCTGAACTGCCAGGGCTGGCCATGGCAGTCCTGGGGCCATACCAGCAAGGAGCGATCCAGCATCCCGCAGGCCAGATGGTTCCCCGGCCCTGAAAAAGCCAGGGCCAGACCTGCAGATGCGATGGCATGGCGCAGCGGCGGATCCGACGGCGAGCTCAGACACGGCTGCCACAGCACCACTTCACCGTGGCAACTGGCCGCTAGCTGTACCCCATCGGCGCTCCAGGCCAGGGTCTGGATCGTGCCGGGCAACGGCAACGGTGGCTCACGCCATTGGCGGTTGGCCCCATCCCAGAGCCGCAGCTCGCGCCCGGCCGCCACTGCCAGCAGTAAGCCACCAGGCTGCCAGGCCGCCGCATCGATCCAGCCACTGCCAAGGGGGATGGGATCCATGGCCAGCGGCCGCACCCCGGTGCCACCCAGCTCCCAGAGCAGCAGCTCGCCGGCCTGACCTGCGGCCATCAGGAACTGGCCATTGCCGCTGAAACCGACCACGTCAAGGCTGCTGTCATGGTCGCCCCGCAGCAGCTCCTCACAGCCGGCGCGGAAATCGAGCAGCAGCAATTCACCACCGGTGCTGGTGATGGCTAGAAACTCACCATCAACCGACCAGGCCATCGCCGAGATTGGCTGCTGCAGATCACCGCAGAGCCGTTCGCTCACCAGGGTTGCCTGAGCCATCGCCTACTCAGGCCACACACGCCAGGAAGCTCGCTCGCAGGGCCTCAGCATCGAGATCGCGGCCGATGATTACAAATTCGCTTTGGCGCCGCTCACCGGCTTTCCAGGGGCGATCGAAATCGCCATCAACCAGCATGTGGACCGACTGGAGCACATAGCGCTCATCCTTGCCAGCGAGCTGGATGATGCCCTTCATGCGGAACAAATCCGGCCCGCGGCTGCTCACCAGCTCCGAGATCCAGCTGCCCAACTTCTCCATGTCCATGGGCCGCTCCTCCACTAGGGCCACAGAACCCACAGCATCGTCATGCTCATGGGCGTGCTCGTCCACCAAAAAGCCTGGATCGAGGCTTAGGGCACGCTCCAGCTCGAAGGCCTGAACGCCCAACAGCTCCTGCATCGGCACATCGGCGTTGTGGCTGGTGAGCAGGCGAGCCATGGGGTTGATGGCGCGCACCCGCCGCTCGATCGCGGCGCGCTCGCTGTCGCTCACCAGATCGGCCTTGTTGAGCACCAGCACATCGGCGAAGGCCAGCTGCTCCTGCACCTCCTCCGTATCCCAATGCAGCTCAACGTGCTTGAGATCCACCAGGGTGACCACCGCATCCAGCCGCAGCTCATCGCGCAGGTCTTCATCGACAAAGAACGTTTGAATCACCGGGGCCGGATCGGCCAGGCCGGTGGTTTCAATCACCAGGTGATCGAAGCGATCACGCCGCTTCATCAGGTTGCCGATGATCCGAATCAGATCGCCGCGCACGGTGCAGCAGATGCAGCCGTTGTTCATCTCGAAGATCTCCTCATCGGTATCAACTACCAGCTGGTTGTCGATGCCCACCTCGCCGAACTCGTTGACGATCACCGCCACCTTGAGGCCGTGCTCGTGGGTGAGGATCCGGTTGAGCAGGGTCGTCTTGCCGGCACCGAGGTAACCGGTGAGCACGGTCACTGGCAGGCGCTCGGCGGCGGGAACGGGGCTGGAGAAGGCCATGGCCAGGCTGGGTCGGGCCCAAGAGTGAGAATGGTTGTCGTTCTAGCAAAGGCAGCCGCCCGGATCGACCCCAATGGCTTCCGCGACTTCTTTTCCCAGGCAGCAGCCCCTGCTCCAGCTGCTCCAGCAGACGGACGGCGAGCTCAGCGCCCAGGAACTGCACCAACGCTTGAGAGCAACGCGGCACAGCACCGGCCTGGCAACCGTTTACAGGGTTCTCAAACAACTGCAGCAAGCCGGATTAGTGCGCTGCCGCAAGCTCCCCAGCGGCGAGGCCGTCTATGCGCCGGTGGATCGAGATGAACACCATCTCACCTGTGTGCAGTGCGGTCTTATCCAGGCTCTCCCCCTTTGTCCCATTAGCAGTGGCAGCCTGGGGCTGGGTGCGGTTTTTCTGCAGGGTTTCAGGCCGCTGTTCCACACCTTTGAAATCCATGGGCTCTGCAGCCGCTGCCAGCAACATGAAATCGCAGGGGATGAGTGATCAGGTGGTCGCCGTAGACGATGGGAGCCCACGAATTTCATCTCTACCTCGCCCACTTCAACAACACCACTGACGCCAAGTAGTTGGGCATGTTGCTGATATCTGCGGTTGCCTGATGACTCTCATGGCCACCACTTTCAGGATCGATTTTCCCGAAAGACTTGCTAGCTAGGGCCTTAGGGGGCAGCAGAGCTGACTGCGCGGCCGAACCAATCGATACTGGCTGGATGCCACTTCATCGCCTCATGCCAAACCTCATTGTTATCTGAACGACCTTTAAAGCATTCTCGCTGCAGAGGCACCTGGTACTTGCAATTTTAGCAATTTCGGCGAACCTGTACCAAAAGATTAGTCTTCTACTTTCTCAGCTTGATTCTGGCCCGAGCCCGCATTTTCCTGGCAAGGACCTTATTGTCTTGATGGAGATCTATGCTCATTAGGCCCCTAGGGACTGGCCAAGAACTCGGGATAAAGCTCACGCCAGAATCCACAGAAGTGGGCCGCATCCGCATCGTGCAATGCTGAACGCTTCGGCACCAGCAGCATCACATCATTCTTGCCGGAGTTGTAAACCGGCCAGGCGGGAAGCCCCTTGGCCAAAGGCACACCCTGAGTCGCAAAACTCGTGACCATTCCCTGCATCTGGCCTGCCAAGAGCTGGGAATCGGCAGGCAGCCCAGGGGCATCAATACGCTTGGTGTTGGAGAGATTGGGGAACAGATAATTGAGAGCAGCTGAATGCACCGCGCCAAACTCCATGCCGGGATTTGGCTGAGCGGCAATACCAACGCCCAGCACCAACGCCTTGGGATCAGCAAATTCAAACTGGTAAATCGGCACCTTGGCAAAACGCCGAAAAGCACTGGCGGTATGCAAGTAGAGACAGTTATTGATGCCCACCGCCGGGTTGTAGTGGGACATCACCGAACCGACCTGCTCCGGTGCCCGCTGCGGATCCTGCAGCGGGAAGCGAGCCAGAATCTGCTGCGGCCGATCTTCGTTGATCTGGTCAGGTGTATAGCCATACGTGCCAATCAGTCTTTGCTTGTAGTTCTCCGCAGTCACCACCCGCGCTGGGTCCTGAGATTGCTGGTCGTAGCCGACATAAAGCCGCAGCTCATCCCTTGCCCCGCCCATCAACAACGGCACCTTCATCACCTGACCCTTCCGCAGCGCATCGCGGACGGTGCGCGGCGTGGCCTGGGCAGCCCCGATCGAGGGGCCAAACGACATGGTTTTACCAGCCGTCACCTCGCCACCGACCTGCACCAGGCGCTGCACCTGGATGCGGCGCAAGCAGGCCAGAGCGTCGCCGACCTTGTCACAGCCCAGCCTGGCCGCGATCGGCAGACCCACCTCTTGCTCATAGGTCTGCACCGAAGGCAAGGAAACCAGACAGCCGCCACTGATCACCAGCGCCTTATGAAAGAGACCTCGTGACAGCTCAGGGGCGGCGAGATGCATGCAGGTTGAACCGGCCCCGGCCGACTCTCCACCCAGGGTGACGTTGGTCGGATCACCACCAAACGCGGCAATGTTGCGCTGAACCCAGCGCAGGGCCTCGCGCTGATCCACCAGGCCCAGGTTGCCATTGGTGGCCGAATCAAAGGCTGGATGGGGCATGAACCCCAGCACACCAAGCCGGTAGTTGAAGCTCACCACCACCACGCCCTGTCTGGCCAGGGCATCGAGCCGATAAAGATTGGACCCACCGCCCACGAAGGCGCCTCCATGAATCCAGACCAGCACCGGCAGCCGTCGTCCGGCCGGCCGCTGCTGCGGCACGCTCACATTGATGCTGAGGCAGTCTTCAGCGTTGCTGGCCTCGGTGAGATTGAACCGTGCCTCCTGGGGACAGGCGGGTCCGAAGGCGCTGGCATCGCGCAGCCCGGACCAACCTTTGGCGGGTACCGGCAAGGTCCAGCGCTTGTCTGCCGCCGTGGAGGCGGCGTAAGGAATGCCGCGGAATTCCATCACGTCGTGATGCCGCACGCCGCGCAGCCATCCCTGCTCGATCCTCACCTTGGCGGGCTGATTCAACAGCGGCTCCATCCCCCCTTTGGCACGGGCGACCTGGGTAGGAAGCAGAGCCAGCGAGGGGAGGACCAGGCTCAGCCAGGCCATAGCTCGCATTCGAACCAGCCCAGCCTTTCCCGTCAGGACAGCCTTTCCCGTCAGGACAGCCTTTCCCGTCAGGACAGCCTTTCCCGTCAGGACAGCCTTTCCCGTCAGGACAGCCTTTCGCAACATCACAGCCTTCTCAACGATTTCACTCGGTTTAGCAAGCCAGTCCAATCCGAATCCACTGATCCCGCAATATCGCCTGCAACCTCAACAACCAAAGGCCCCCTGCAGCACCCCTTGATGGATCAGATCGAGGGTGTCGTCGAGCAGGTCAGCGGCCGGTTGCTGAGAGGATGGAGTCTGCGGTGCTTGAGGCATGGCCGATCCGATCAGTCCAGGTGAGATCGCTGGGATCCGACTCACGGCCAAGCCCCTGCGTGATCTCTCGCCGCCCCAATTCAGCTGCGTGGCAGCCGAGCGGCGCCATCGCCAGGAACGCCTGGCCGGAGCGCTGCGCATTTTCGGCCGGCTGGGGTTCGGGGAAGGCGTGGCCGGCCACATCACCGCCCGCGATCCGGAATTCCCGGATCATTTCTGGGTTAACCCGTTCGCGCTGTCGTTCAACCGCGTGCGCGTCAGCGACCTGCTGCTGGTGAACCACGCGGGCGAGGTGGTGATCGGCGATCGCCCGGTCAACCGGGCGGCGTTCGTACTGCATGCGGCCATCCACGAGCTGCGTCCGGAGGTGATCGCCGCAGCTCACGCCCACTCGCCCTATGGCAAGGCCTTTTCGAGCCTTGGCAAACGGCTCGATCCAATCACCCAGGACTGCTGCATCTTTTTCAACGACCACGAGCTGATTCAAGAGGATGGCGGCAAGGTGGTGCTGGAGGAAGCAGCCGGCCAGTCCTTCGCTGCGCAATTCCTGCAGGGGAAGGCCGCCATCCACCAGAACCACGGCCTGTTCAGCGTGGGAGAAAGCGTGGATGCAGCCGCCTTCTGGTTCATCTCCATGGAGCGCTGCTGCCAGAGCCAGCTGCTGGCAGAAGCGGCCGGCAGCCCCCAGTTGATCCGGGAAGACTGGGCCACCTACACCCGGAGCCACGTCGGCAGGCCCCAGGATGGCTGGCTGGGGTTTCAGTCGTTCTGGGAGGACATCCTCCAAAGTGATCCTGAACTGCTGGAGTGACAGCACACCAGGGACTTTGCCCGCTGGGCGCCGGGTCGGTGAAAAGCCGAGCGCTCAGCGCGGATAACCTCAGAACACAGCTCCGTAGGCTGGGCCGCTGTTTGACCAGTTCACCGATTCCCGCACCGTTGATGTCGCCAGCAGACACCGGGATGTGATCGTCCGCTTCCAGCGGTTTCCGCATCGCAATGCTGCATTGGGCCGGGTGTCGAGCGCGGCGGAGCTGGCCTTCCTGCAGACGCCTGGCTCACGCTTCTGAAGCGGCTCAGGCCCTGCGAAATGATTGCGGTGACCACTGTGGCAAGGGATACCTGCTGGGCTGGTATTCCTCTGGCAGCTATTGCGTCAAGAGCCACTGAAGCCTGTCCTGCTGGCAGTTCTATGTTGCAGAACTTGCTGAGCTGCCGTGCCCCAAAGCGAGTTGTTGCGGTTCCTGGCCCAGGTGAAGGCTGATCCAGCTCTGCGGCAAATGATGGCTGATGCCCTCACCGCTGATGAGGTGTCGCTGCTGGCCCAAGAGAGGGGTTTTCTGGTCTCTGGCAGCGACATTCTGCGCTTCCACGGCCAGTCGGCTTCTGGGATCCGCATCAACCGAATCGACCATCCTGGCGAATATCCCGGCCGCTACTACTGAGTGCGCTTTAGTCCGCAATCAGTACATACAAAACAAAACCCCCAGGGTTGGCCCCAGGGGTCGTCGTGTCCTCACACGCTGGAGCGTGGAATGGGCTAGCGAAGCTGCTGACGTTGGCACCTGGGGCCATGCATTCCAGGTGTGGGGCGGATGATCCTCCTGAGGGCACCTGTGGCGGTGCAGCTGGGGGTCGATCAGTCAGGCGCACAAGGTGAGCTGCAGTGGGGAATGCTGCTCTCTTGCCCGACTGAACGACCCGCCCACATTTAGATAAAGACTGTTGGAGCAGGGGCCTGGCGTCAGCGTGCTTCTTGAACCTGGCGGGGTGGCGTGTCGTCCATGTTGGGCGCCTCCTGGGTTGATGAACACAGCATCGCTGCGCTAGCGGCTCAGCACAATCAGCTTTTAAACGCATTGCTTCTGGCTGCAAATCGGAGCAGGGTGGAATTGCTTTGTGTCCTGCAGCAGCTCAGGCCCTGCGCAGTGGTGGCGGCGTCCACTGCGGCGCGCAGACCTGCCAGCCGGCTCTGCGCTTCTGAGCCCAGAGCTTGATCGCCTCATCTCGCATCAGCTCCCTGCGGTGTTTCAGCAGCGGTGGCTCCCCGCTGGGCATCACCTCTCCAAAAGTCACCTCCAGGCTCTGGCTCCAGCGGTCGTAGCGGCAGGGCTGGAAGTGCAGCACCTGACGGCCATCACTGATCCAACCCTCTTGCGGAGACAGCGGCGGCCGGCCGGGACTGTTCGTGACGTTCATCGAGAGCTGCTCAGGCCACCTCAGGCGCCCAGCCCCGCTGACGCACCATGTCATCGGTCCAGCCATGGCAGCGGCTGGTGAGGTGCTCGCCATGGGCGATCAACCCCTGGTGCAGCTGGCAGGTCATGCAGACCTTGCGGCTGCGGGTCTTTAGCAGCACTGCCTTATCGAGGTAGGGCCACTCTTCGATGGGCTCGATGCGGGAGGGTTGAATCCGTAAAAGCGGGACTGACGACACGACGACCCGTGCATGCATACACCAGTACTAGCCCCAGAGGGGATTGAGGCAAGTGCCCGTGCTCGGGGGGTTGGTTTTGTTTCGCTACTTGCCTTCCCGGCACTCCTTGGCGCCTGATGAGGGTGATTGCGTCCTGGCAACGCCTCTACTCCTCAAGTTCCTCCCAGGCTGCCTCCAAGGCACGGTTTTGGCGTTCGGCCCGCTCGATGGCGTTAGCGGTCTGGCCGATCGCCTCCAACAGAGGTCCGGCCACGTGGGCGAGCTCTGAGGAGTAAGCGGCGATTGTGCTCCAGAAGTTGTCTTGTGCTGCAACGGGGGGCGCTGAACTGCTGCGGCGCTTTGTTTTGTGGCTCATGGAGATGACGTCGATGGATACGGTTGAGTGACTAGTTCGTGGCTGTGGCTGAGGCCTATAGGCAGGGGGGTACTGGTTGGGATGAGCGGAAACTTTCGGATCGGGGATGAGCCCCCTGCCTTTTCATGGCGCCATCGGCTCTGGATTCGTGATGCCATCTGCTGCTGCGACAGTTGGCTCCGGGGCGATTAGATCAGCCGCCTGCCGCGCAGCGCTAAGCACCTGAAACAGCACCGACGGCTTTTCACGCAGCAACTCTGCCCAGTGGGCGAGGTAGGCCGCATGGTTCTGGAAGTCCGAGCTGATTTGCAGCCGCTGGCAGACGATCACTGCCCCGAGCTCGGCCACCAGCTCTTCTTTGGCATAGGCAGAGCTGCCCATCGCACCGCTCTGTGCTCGCTCCAGCCGTGAGGGATGGCCGGTGGAGTGGATTTGCTCATGCGCCCAGGTGGCGGCGTAGGCCTCCCGGTGTGAGAAGGCTTCCGGCAGTGGCATGGCGATGCGATCGGCACCGGGGCAACCCCAGTCACGACATCAGTGAAGCCTTAGACATCTGCCACCCGTTGCTGGAGTTAACCGGCAGAAGTGTAGATAAACAAGCAAACAGGAGAACCAGATCTGGTCCTCGCGCTACCCTTAATCAAGACCGCTTGAATGGCAGCCTGGGCGCGCGATCTTTCCTAAAAGCAACTGTCATCACCTATTGTACCGAAAATCTCTGCGAACCTGCAACCTTCCTGGTTCCCAAGATCTTCCCGTCAGACCACTAGCCAACGAGTCCTCGCTGGAACTGCACTAAGGAAAGAGGAAAGAATGAAGAGTATTACCCTCACCAAGGGGATTTGGGTCGCCGGTTTAGCTTCCTTGAGTCTCGTTCTGACTGGCTGCACGCCCAGCGTGACCAAGTCAGTAGCGGAGACAACATCAGCGCCGGCCGCACCTGCAGCAGTGTCTGTTGGAATCGCATACAACAAGGCTCTATACGAACAGCTTCCCCAGGACATTAAAGACAAGGGCTACATAGTCTTGGCAACTGATCCAACGGACCCTCCACTTGAGTTTTATGACGAGGGAGGCGTTCTCGTTGGTTCGGAAGTCGACATGGTGGAGGCTCTAGCCACGATTCTCGGTGTTGAGATTCTGCTAACCGTGTCTCCTTTTGGAAACATCATCCCCGGTGTCGAGGCAGGACGCTTCGATGGCGCAGTCTCCGGATTTGCGGACCGTCCCTTTAGACAACAGGTTGTTGACTTCGTAAATTACTTCACCACCTCAAGAGGCCTCTTAGTTCTCAAGGGTCAACACCCCGAGTTGAAGGAAGCAACGGCTGAACTATGTGGAAAAGCGGTAGCGGTCGCCTTAGCGACCTCAGCGGCTGAGAATGTGGCTAGGCAAAGCGCAGCCTGCATCAAGAGTGGCAAAGCGAAAATTGATATTCAAGAATATCCAACCCAGGCAGATAGTGTAACAGCCGTACGCTCGGGACGTGCTGACCTAACTTTCTTTGGCGCACATGCAGCCTCATGGATCGCTAAGCAAACAGAGGGTGAAGCGGACGAGTTGGAAGTCTTCCTTCGCCCCGAAGATGGAAAAGACATTAACGGGATCCTGCTTCGCAAGGGAGATCTCGCACCAGTGTTCCAAGCAGCTATTCAGCAGCTAATGGACTCGGGTGATTTTGAAACTATTTGGACCAAATGGGGACTTCAGAACGTTATTCTCTCCACTGCAACAATCAATGCTGGAACTGTTGGCAAGTAGCACATAGAGCACTATGCCTTGCCGGGCTATTCAGGCATGGCAAGGCATAGCGTTTCTCCAAATACATTTCGAGTCACTGACTGAAAGTAGAAGGCTATGCCAGAAGATAAACCAGCCCACGAGTTGCCCCCGATACCCGCTCGTCATCCTGGCAGGCGGGTGGGATCGGTCATAGTTCTTCTGATTGCGGCCCAAGTTCTAATATCGGTCATCACCAACCCACGCTTTAAGTGGGACATAGTAGGCGAGTACCTTTTTAGCGGCATCATCCTCAGTGGCGTCCGACTAACCATTGGTCTGACATTGATAGCGCAACTGCTTGGAATTGTTGTAGGAGTGGGTCTTGCTGTTATGAGGCTCTCCCCCAACCCCACCGTGGCTCGCTGTGCCTGGGTGTACCTGTGGCTTTTCCGAGGGACTCCGTTGTTGGTTCAGTTGATTTTCTGGTACAACATTTCAGCGCTCTACCCAGAATTCACCATAGGGCTACCATTCCTTGAACCCTTTTTGTCATTTAATGCAAACGCACTCATCACACCGCTTGCTGTTGCCATTCTCGGCTTGGGTCTAAATGAGGGGGCATACATGGCTGAGATTGTTCGCGGTGGGATTCTCAGTGTCGATTCGGGGCAATCTCAGGCAGCAAAAGCCCTTGGGATGACGCATTCCCAGACGCTGCGAAGAATAGTCCTGCCTCAGGCTCTTAGGCTCATCCTCCCTCCCACCGGCAATCAAACAATACTTATGCTGAAGACTACCTCATTGGTTAGCATTTTGGCACTTGCCGATCTGCTCTATTCCGCGCAGTCGATCTACACGCGTACTTTTCAGACAATTCCGCTTCTTATTGTGGTTAGCCTTTGGTACATAACGATCACGTCAGTGCTCACCGTCGGGCAAACAATTCTTGAGCAAAAACTTTCGAATGGTAGCTCTCGGCAAAAGCCACCGCAAATGCTGCGGTGGCTACTCGGCGGTATCGTGCGACCGCGGCTAAACCAGCGCCTTGATCAAAAGAACCTGGAGAGTAGCGATGGTTGAGCCAATGTTGGTTTCCGAGGGCGTCAGAAAGTCATACGGGAGCTTAGAGGTGCTTTCTGGGATTGACCTAGTGGTAATGCCCGGCCAAGTAACCTGCTTGATAGGACCCTCCGGGTCTGGAAAGTCCACCTTTCTGCGATGCGTAAATCACCTCGAGTCGATTGATGGCGGTCGGCTAGCTGTAAACGGTCAGCTCGTGGGGTACCGGGAAGAGAAGGGGCGGTTGCACGAACTCAAAGAGCGAGAGGCATGCAGGAATCGTGCAGTTGTCGGTATGGTTTTTCAGAATTTCAACCTATTCCAACACATGAGTGTCCTTGAGAACATCATTGAGGCACCGCAGCGAGTTCTCAAACTATCCAAAGAGGATGCGATTAATTCGGCTCGAGAACTTTTGGCCATGGTTGGTCTGTCCACACGAGGCGATAGTCTTCCGAGTCAACTTTCTGGAGGACAACAGCAAAGAGTCGCGATTGCTCGTGCTCTTGCGATGAAACCAAAATTGATGCTTTTTGATGAGGCCACTTCTGCCCTGGACCCCGAGCTAGTCGGCGAAGTCCTGTCAGCCATGCGAGCTTTGGCTGCGTCTGGAATGTCGATGTTAGTCGTTACCCACGAAATGGGGTTCGCCCGTGAGGCGGCCGACGAAATGGTATTCATGGATGCCGGCATGGTCGTGGAGAGAGGTTCCCCCGACCAGGTGCTAGATAACCCACAGCAAGCTCGCACGAAAGCGTTCCTAACTAAAAGGCGGTGACCATATTGCAGGTTCTGGGTAACATTTAGCTGCTTTCAAGGAACAGAGCGCAAACGTTACTCCAGCATCCTTGAAATTCCAGACCGTCGACCCCTAACCGCCGTATCTACTTTGCGTCCAAGGCCTTTCCCTCGACTGCGGAATACCAGGTAATGAGTGAGGTTGTCTTGGTGGCAATAGTGCTTTCGCCAGCTAGTAAAGGTTTCCCATATGGGAAGACTCTCAGCCCTACCTACTGATTTGCATCCACCACCCGGTACCTGGGCCATCGGCCTGCCAGCGGGCTCCCATGTTCTTGAGGGAATAGCGCACGCCCTTACCGCTGCCGATTGCTGTACGTGTAACCCCCATACCACCAGATGGGCTTCTCCGTAGGGGAGCTGGGCTGGCTAGAGCTGGAACAGGAGCGGCCGCGGCGGCAGTTCTGGCTGATGCCGCTGATGCACTCGGAAGAGCTGGCGGTGCAGTAGGCGGCGCTGCCGCTGTTTGAGCGATTCAGCGATCCGCGCACCGCCGACTTCGCTCGCCGGCACCGGGATGTGATCGCCCGCTTTGGCCGCTTTCCCCACCGCAACATGCTCCTGGGACGGGTGTCGAGCGCAGCGGAGCTGGCCTTCCTGCAGACGCCGGGCTCACGCTTCTGAGCCGTCGGGGCCCTGGCTAGCGGGCAGATGGCCGGTTTTGACCCAGATGGTGCAGCCCGCTTCACTCCAGGGGCGGTGCACACTGCCGGGCGGATTGCGCAACCAGCTGCCGGCGGGATAGCTGCCGTGTTCGTCCTGAAACACGCCAGCGAGCACGAAGATCTCTTCGCCGCCGGGATGGCCGTGGGGCTGAAACACCGTGCATGGGGCCCAGCGCACAAGGGCGACGTGCTCCGAGCCAAAGGCGTGTAGGGGCATCACCTCCAGGCCGCGCACCAGACCTGGCACCCAGGCTGCGTTAGTGGTGTCGATCACTAGCCGCCGCTGATCGGCCGGGTGCATCTGGTGGAGCTTCACCAGGAGCGTGCAGCCCTGGTCGCTGAAGGGAGCATGCTTGCTGCCGGCCGGATTTCGCAGGTAGGTGCCGACTGGGTAATCGCCGTGCTCATCGGAGAAGGTGCCTTCCAGCACCAGGATTTCCTCGCCGCCGCCATGGACGTGGCGCTCAAAGCGACTCCCCGGGGCGTAGCGCACGATCGACGTGGCTCTGGCCACTTCCTCGCCACGGCGATCGAGCATCCGCCGCTCCACCCCCGCCATCGGGGAGGGCATCCAAGCCAGGGCGTTGGTGTCGAGCACCGCGCGCTGGCCGAGGTCGGCATAAAGCTCCATGGCCCCGATTCTGATCAACCCGGCGACAGAGGCGTTGGCGGGCTCCACTGCGGCGCGCAGACCTGCCAGCCCTGCTGGCGCTTCTGGGCCCACAGCTTGATCGCCTCATCTCGCATCAGCTCCCTGCGGTGTTTCAGCAGCGGTGGCTCCCCGCCGGGCATCACCTCTCCAAAGGTCACCTCCAGCTTCTGGCTCCAGCGGTCGTAGCGGCAGGGCTGGAAATGGAGCACCTGACGGCCATCGCTGAGCCAGCCCTCTTGTGGAGACAGCGGTGGGCGGTTGCGATCGCCGATTCGCATGGCCTGCTCAGGCCACCTCCGGCGCCCAGCCCCGCTGACGCACCATGTCGTCGGTCCAGCCCTGGCAGCGGCTGGCGAGGTGCTCGCCATGGGCGATCAGCCCCTGGTGCAGCTGACAGGTGAGCACTGGGATGCAGTTCACCCCGGCGTGGTGCCTAAACCAGTGGCAGGTCATGCAGACCTTGCGGCTGCGGGCCTTCTGCATGGTGCCCTCATCGAGGTAGGGCCACTCCTCGATCGGGATTTCGAGCCGGGCATTCAGTGCTGCGGGCCGGGGGAGAGGGGCACCCATGAATCATGACTAAAGCGTACGCATGTACTAGCACGGTTGAAGGGCCTTCGCTGCCTTCCCCTTGCGCCCTCGATACGGTGCGCTCAGTGGATAAGGGCCGATGTTGCGCGAGCTTGTTCTGGCCATCGGCATCCCCCTGGTCCTGCTGCTGCTGGCGGTGCTGGCGATGGAGCAGTGGCGTGAGCAGCTGCCGAATTGGTTGCAACGATTGGCCGAGCGCCCGTCCTGGCTCTGGAACACCGGCATCGGGCTGATCATTGGCCTGTCGCTGCTGCGCTGGTTGCTGCAGCGCTGAGGCTGGATCTGGCTAGGTTCAAGGAATAACGAGGAACCGGCGGTGTCGTACAGGATCCGTTTACTGGAGACAGAGGAGGGTTGGTCGGTGAGTTGCCTGGATCTGCCTGGCTGCCACTCCCAGGGCGAGACCCGGGAAGAAGCTCTTACCAGCATCCGTGAGGCGATTGGTCTTTGGCTTGAGGTGGAGGCAGAAGAAGCCGGTATCAAGCAGGTGGAGACGCTTGAGCTGGCGATCTGAATGCCTCGCTTGCCAGGCATCAGCCAAAAGGATGCGGTTCGTGTGTTCCAGAAGTTGGGCTACCGCATTGTGCGGGAGTCCGGCCACTTGATCTTGAGCAATGGAGAACGCCGGCTGGTGATCCCGCGTCATGACCAGATCAACGCCATCACCATGGGGGCCATTGCCCGTGATGCCGGCTTAACTCCCCAGCAGTTCCGCGAGCTGCTCTGAAGGTAGGCAGACCTATCGCGAACAGGAGAGTGCACCGGCATCAACCAACCGCTTGGTGTGGTTCTGCAGTGCGCACCTATCAGTGCGACACAAGAAACGCCTCAATCCAGTCTTGGTGGCGCCGAGACTGAGCTGATCGGCCTTTGGTGATGAGGTCCTTCAGTGGACGGTGGCTGTGCCCAGGTTTGATTCAGTGCGGTGCTCCAGTCGCTCAGCGAGCCACACTTTGATGATCGACTGCCGTGTCATGCCAAGGCGAGTTGCCTCACGATCGAGCTGCTCGACCATCCAGAGGGAAAAATCCACATTGACGCGCTTCTGCTGCAGGCGGGGCCGCGTAGCGGCGTCGAGATCGAGTGCGCCGAGCTCGGCGTCACCAGCATCGAAGCGACGATCGAATTCAGAACTTTTCATAGAGCTGGACCTCTTCCAGGCGGGAGCGACGGACAGAAATGAGACGGATGGCCTGACTGCGATGGGTGATGACGGCTGACCAGTGCTTGCCATGGATCTGAAGGATCGTTCCACAGAGCCTGGGCATCGACTTCGTCGATGCCGTGCTTCGCCTAGTTGGCCTTGCTCTTGAGCGGGTCGAACTCATATTCCATAGAGTTCAAAATCCATACCTTTTTGGCGCAGAGGATTGGACGCTCTGCCGTATTGGGATAGCGGTATCACTGAGATGGCCCTAATCCCCTGATTCAGTTTTGGCCTTCACCTGCGTTCACTAGCGCCAGGCGGAGTGACGGCACCCTCTGGAAACCGGCATCGCCGGTGACCATCACGGCGCCGGCACCAAGCTGCAGACAGCTGGCTGCCTGCAGAGCATCGGGGGTACGCAAGTTGTGCTCGGCCCGTAATTGCGTGGCCTGCTCCACAACAGCTGGGCTGAGCTCCACCCACTCCAGATCCAGGTGCAAGAAGAAGGCATCGAACCGGGTAAGGGCCTCCGCATCCCGCCGGCGCAGCGGCCCAACTCGGCACTCCAACCAGCTCAGGCGGCTGATGGCCAGCTGCAGGCCGCCTGCGGAGGTCTCTGCCGTTGTGGCCAGCTGCCGCAGCTGTTGCTTCAGCGCCTCGGCCCACGCCTCTGTTCCTTCTACGGCGTAGATCACGGCGCTGGCATCGAGAAAGGCAATCACCACTCGCGTTCCTGCCGCAGCTCAGCGTCGATCTCCTGCTTGCTCCGGGCTGTCGCTGCTGAGGGCAGGGCAAGCAACCAGTCCAGGCAGCTCGGCCCTGCAGCGGCTGGACGATCGGCCAATCGCCGCAGGCGGTTGTATTCAGCTTCACTTAGCACTACGGCCGTTGGGCTGTTGCGCTTGAGCAGATGCACTGGACCAGCACGTAGGGCTTGCTCCACCGCCGCGATGCCGCCCCGCTTGAGCTCGGCCGAACGGAGCACATTTAGGGGCTGGTCGGCCACGGACAGACTGAGCAGTCGATGGGGCAACTCTAGGCCGCCTAGGCGTGGGTTGGTACTGAAAGCAGTACTGCTTTGCCATGCGGCCCTGATCCCTCAGGGGGGCTGTGGTTGCTGAGGCGTAGATCCAGGCGGCATCAGCAGCAGGCCAACGTGCCCACAGCTGGCCCCATGACATTCCTGGATTCAGCGCAGGTGAACAGAGCGTCTCACCCCATCAACCCAGCAACAGCCGTAGGAACTGATC
Source organism: Cyanobium sp. Maggiore-St4-Cus (assembly GCF_024345615.1). Taxonomy (NCBI): domain Bacteria; kingdom Bacillati; phylum Cyanobacteriota; class Cyanophyceae; order Synechococcales; family Prochlorococcaceae; genus Cyanobium; species Cyanobium sp. Maggiore-St4-Cus. The sequence continues at coordinate 172,107 of NZ_JAGQBL010000003.1, read as the reverse complement.
ACTGAACTTCACTGCTGTATTCCAGTTCTCCGCCTCGCTCACACCAGAGCTGCGGGTGGGCTTAAAGCTGTGGTCACCACTAGGTATCCAGCGCAGCTGTATCTGAGGCGAAAGGCTGTAGGAGTCAACCTCCTCACGGCGCCCAAAGCTGTCGCGTTCGCCCTGCAAGATCAGTGCTGGCGTCTGCAGGGTGGCTAGGTGCTCGGTGCGTAGCTGCAGCGGTTTGCCTGGTGGATGGAAGGGATAGCCAAGGCAAAGGCAACCCCTCACTCCATAGCTGGCTGCAAGCTCATCCAGCAGCAAGCTCGCTACCCGGCCGCCCATCGACTTGCCGCCAATAAACAGGGGAAGGTTTGGATTGAGCCGCCTCTCCAGCTGCACCTGCTCGCGTAGGGCCTCCTGCAAGACAGGCATTCGATCGGGCCCTTGGCGGCGCTCAAGGATGCGCTGCCGTGCCATGTAGGCAAATTCAAAGCGCAGCACCCGCCAGCCGTGTTGCGCCAGGCCGCTGGCGATAGCAGCCATAAAGGGGCTGTCCATTGGTGCACCGACCCCATGGGCCAGCACAACGCTGCCAAGAGCGTCAGCTGGACCATCGAGCAACCGAGGAGCAGCCGTATCAGCAGGATTCATGGGTTGATCCTCGCGGAGGCCGCTCGGATCTCAACAATCGCTGCTTGCCCTATTGCGACTGACATGTGGCGGTCATTGACCGCGGCGCCAGTTTGACCGCAATTTGACCGCAGGATCAGCGGGCTATCGGTGAAAAGTCAATCGGGGCGACAGGATTCGAACCTGCGACCTAGTGCTCCCAAAGCCAGATTGGCATGTTGACCCCCACAGGGTTTTTGAGTCATACCAACTGTTTTGGCTCGGGCTGTCTGGCCTTGTCGAGACAGATCCGGTAGGTTTTGGGTGCCTTTTGGGTGCCTTTGATGCCTAGGGTCAAAAACCTGGATCACTGGGCAATCTCCTTCCGTGAGCAGGTCCGGCAGCTTGGGAGCGGCTGGACTGTGCGTGAGTCGCCAAAGTCCGGACGAGTAATGCTGAAGTGGCGTAGCCCAGTCAAGTCCGCTGGGCAGAGCAGCAATACCGAGCAGGCCGTCACCCTCCCCTTCTCGTGGACTGCTTCGTCTGCTGGTGACGCCTACGTCCGCATCCGCAACATCTACGCGCTCGTCCAGAAGGGTCACACCCTCAAGCAGGCAGAAGAGGTGGCAGCCGGCAAGGCGCCAAAGCTGATTGAACAGCACGACTGGCCCGGTGCACTGGAGCGTTTTAAGCAGCAAAAGCTCAGCCACGGCACTGCCATCAAGCCCGAGACATGGCAGACGAAATATGTCCCTGTACTTACAGAAGCTGTTGGCCAGCTCACTAGTCGTAAACCACCCACGACGCCAGAGGACCTAATCGATGAGTGCATTAGGAAATGGGAGCCTGGCAGTCGTAGCCGCCAGGAGCGTGCACGCAACCTTGCTCAGTTCCTGAGGTACTGCGTTAGCCGCGAGCGACTGCCGGCGATCTGGCAGCCACCAGCTGACCTCAAGGATGCGATTGGGCGCAAGCCTGCCAGCGCCATCAGCCAGAAAAGCAATGCAATCACTGACCGGCAGATCCTCAACCTGCTTGCCTCCTTTCCTGATGATGAGGCTGGTGGGCGCTGGGCTGATGTGATCCGGCTGATGAGTGAGCTGGGCCTGCGTCCAGTTGAGCTGCTCCACCTGAGTGTCAGGACTGACCCCAAGACCAAGACGCCTTACTGGTGGTGCAGTTACGAAAAGCGTTCTGGTGGAGGGGTTACCAAGCCACGCAGGCTGTGGCCACTACCGCTTGTCGACGCAGCACCGCTAGGCGAGCTGGATAGACCAGGCGATGTAGCAGTGGAGTGGAACTTGCTCCCGCGCTGGCAGGCTCGGCTTATCGAGCTGCCGGCGTTGCGTTCAGGTAATGGTGCTGCCGATTCCATTGCCACCTATCTGAGCCGGCGAGCTGGCTGGAAGTCACTCAAGGAGCAAGTGGAGTCCCAGGGCGAGAGGTTGACCTGCTACTCCTTCCGGCACAGCTACAGCGTGCGTGGTCATCAGCGCGGCATCGATAACGGCTCGATGGCGCTGGCGATGGGTCACAGCATCGAGGTTCACTGCCGCAGCTACCCCTGGGCAACGGAAGCTGGCGCAGAAGCTGCTTTTGCCAAGGCCAGCTCAACACTTAAGTCGCCAGGTGCAGCGCTCGAAACCACTAGCTAAATCGCTAATTCAAGTGTCTGCACCTTTCTAAAGCAGGCTTCGTTCATGGCTTCTTCGCAACGCTCCAGCTGATAAAGAAGTGGGCTATTAGAACTTGGGAACTTGCGGCGGTAATGCACTCCCACGATGAGAAGTCCCGCAGTCCTCCAGCGTTGCAAGGTGCGCTCACTGATGCCAAGGTGTACTGCAGCCGCCCGCTGTGGAATCCAGGTCGCACCACTAGGTGGGTCTTTCAAAGCTGGCTTGCTTTTCATGGGACTAGGTAGTAGTTGGAGGTTCAGCCAGGACGGTGCGGGCACGTTTAAGCAGCTTTACGCTTTCTCGATACCAGTAGTAATCTTCTAGCTCAGAGTATTGATTCGCCTCTTCCATTTGTGCGTGCATGTATGCCAGGTGGCCAGCAAGGTCAGCGCACAAGGTGCGCAGCTCCGTGTTCATGTCTATCTCTGTAGATTGAGAAGTCATCAAAAGGGGATCTCCTGCTCACTGGGTCCCTGCTTCCACTTGGTGCTTTGGGGATTGATGTTGCCGTAGCTGGTACCACCTTGACCGTCTCGACCCTTGCCATTGATGTAAAAGCCTTGGACTTCGATTTCGCAGTTGCTGCTGTAGTCCCAGATCTTGCCGGTTTTGTGACGGGTTTCATCATCTGCCATGTTCAAAACGTATTGAGCAAAGGCAAAGGCCGATTCAACCGGCACAAACAATGACATTGAGATTGGGCTTTTACCGGTTTGGTCGTACTTGTTTTCGCTGGTGCTCCACTTGATTACCTGAGGCAGTGCTGCTTTGAAGTCACTCATGATTCTGTGAAAAAGGATTCGTAAAGGGAACGGGTAAAGCTGCTAAAGCTGTAGCCGTGATCGCGGCAGTAAATCCAGGCCTTGCGATATAACTCGTCGGTAAGTTTTGACTGGACAAGGTTGCGGTTCTTGTATCCAGGGGTGCAGGGCCTTGGCCTCCTTTTGGTGAATTCAGCCTCCTGGCACCGGCTGGTGTGAGTCGCACCGATAGGTGCGCTATGTAAATCAGAACCGTTAGGTGCGCTGTGTAAATCCGCACTGGTAGGTGCGCTCAGTTGGTCTGCTTCTCTTTGCTCCTGGCTACTCATTCATTTACCGCGAACCTTGTCCCTAAGGAGGCGCCCGCTATGGCAGCATCAACGGGCCTGTTGCTTTGGTCTGCGAGGTAGCCCTGAGCAGAACTGAGGCAATGAAAGACTCGCCGCAGGTGGCTTGAGCTGCGCGAGGCTGAGCACTGCGCTGCAGATAAGAGCTGCTTTGACCTGCTGGTCGCTTCCCTGTTGGTAGGGGTTGTCGCACTCGTTGGTGCGCTCAGCAAATTGGAGACGTAGGGCTTCATTTTGATTGACTTGCGATAAGGCGAGCTTGAGCAGCTCCAGGGCTGCTGTTATTAGGTTTTCGGTCGCACCGCTGCTGGGCAGAACAGCACCGCTAGGCGCGCTAGGCAGAGAGAACTGCGAGTCCAAGTTGTTCTTCAAGGAAGTCACCGTGCGCTTGGAGCTGGATTTGGGCGGGGCTGATTTTTGGGGTCGCGATCTTGAAGTGCTCCTTAAAAGCTGTGAGCACCTCGTCCTTGTTTGGTGCGCTCTTGAGTGACTCGACGATGCGGCCATGGCGCTCCTTTTCAATCCAGCAGATGTCCGTATCTGCTTCCGCTGCAGGCGGCCCGGGCGCCCCTGCAGCATCTGCCTGTAATGCCTGCGCAGGAGTATGTTGCTTTCGCATTGAATTGGCTGCGGCAGGCTTTGCTTTCGCTGCCGGGGCAGGCGCTGCTTCTGCCTCGTCGTCTTCTCCGGCTAGGCCGTAGATGGCAAGCAGGCTGTAGCGACGGGCATAGGTGATTGCAGATCCCAGCCCCTGCCAGTAGTTGGCGCGGCCTTCTGTTTTGAGCGGGATCGGCAGATCACTGCAGAGCAGCTCGCCACTGATATGGAAGACGCTGGTGCGCAGCAGCATCACCTCGTCTCCTAATGGGTGAAGGGTCTGCGAGTGGCTAAGGCCATGAGCAGTGGCGTTTTTGATCGCAGCTAGGGCGCCAGCTAGCGAGGTGTAGGCGCCGTAGTTGCCCTTGCTGTCACGGCCTGCGGCGTGGTGCTCGGCTTGAAAGGCAGCAAGGGCCTTGGGGAGCTCCTTGAGGCATGAGTCCATGGACAGCAAATCTGCTTACGCAAGAAATATACCCTTTGCCATACGCCTGCGTATGTATCTAACGCTCCACCGCGGCCCGCGCTTCTCGGGCCAGCTCAATGCCGCTGACGCCATCTACTCCTGAGGCCCAGCTCTCTAGGGCCATTCCCGGTTCTGAGTAGGGCCCGCTGGTTGCAAGCTCCATCAGCTCCGCTCCGCTGTAGTCCCCCCAGCCGCTGAGCACCTCCTTGAAACGGTTAAGGGCTGATGCATCGAGGTTCTTGATGTGAGGCCGCAGGCTTTCCCAGGCCTCCTTGGGGCTGAGCATCTGCTCTTTGGCTACGTCCTGGAAGGCGCGCCGCAGGGCTTCGCTGCGGGCCTTGGCTTCCTCGTCGCTGATCTCCTCGCCAGCCGAAAGCTCTTGGTACGCCTCAGGTGACGGCAGCATCCCAGCAAACAGGGCAAAGAATTCAACGGCGCTGTAGGGGGTGCCGTCGTCTTTGGCTAGAGGGGTGGCTCCCTTGAGCTGATCAAGCAGTTTGCGGTCGGTGACGCCTGGATAGGACTGGCGCGCAACGGCGTCATTGAAAGCGCCAAAAGCAAGGAAGAAGGCCGGTTTGGGATCGAGCTTGCCGTTCATGGCGCAGCTGATCTGGCTGTTCCAAGGACCTTGGGCACCGGTGACCTTTGCCAGGCGATGGGGCACATCCTGCGGCCAGCGGTTGGCCTTGAACCAACGCTGGATGACGCGTCCGAACTCGGATCGCTCGGGGACGGCTCGGCTGGGGGTCGACAAGTGTGCCTGCGCAGGAGTGGTATACCCCTACGTTAGCGGAACTTTCTCTTTATCGCCTGCCTGGCCGCGCCAGCAATCCCACCTCGTAGGACGGCTCCGCCGCTAGCTGCGCTCTGCAAGCACGATCACCGTCAGCAAGGCCCCAGGGCGCTCCCCTATCGAGCAGTAGCGCTTACTGGCCTGCAGGCTCACTACCTGACTGTCATCTCGCAGCAGGGCGCCGCCAGCGCCAGCTGAGATGCCATCGAGAGTGGAGCGGCACAGCTTGTCGATGTCACCTGCGCCCTGACTGATCAGGTGCAGCGGAGCACTAGCTCTTAGCCCCTGCTTGCCGTAGTGCCCCTTGGGACGGGGGAACAGGAACACCACCTCTACCGATACGGGGGCAGCTATTAGGGGGCCCTGGTATGCGCCAACAACAGCGGCCATGACATCAGAGCGCCAGGGCTTGACCTTCTTGCTGCTCTCGACCATGACGCCATGGCCGAGATGGCGCTTGGAGCCCATGGGTCCAGGTAGCCCGTAGATGCGCAGGGTCAAGGTTGCGGCCGCAGCACCCAGCGAAGTCGTACTGGCTGGAGCGCTGTGCGACGCAGAACCAGAAGGTGCGCTGGGCAGAGCCGATTCGCTGAGCCCAACCGATGGGGTGGCGCTCAAAACGTCTCCTGGGCGCTGATCCTCCAAAACTCGCTGATCACCTGCGTTGCGGCCCCGCTTTGCTGCTCGGCTTTCTGCAGTTCTTTGATTGCTGGGCTGTAGCGCCAGCTAGCCCTGCTGCTGCGGTTCAGGGTGATCGAACCGAGTTCAAAGACCCCTGGCTGGTAGGAGAACTCATCAAGTCTTCCGGCTGCCAAATCAGCGTCGAACGCTTCTAGCTGCAGAGCCAGATCGGCTTCTGCGGCCTTGATCAGCGCCTTGAGCTCAGCCACCTTGAGCGCCCGCTGTGCTGGCGAGAGCTCTTCTGATACTGCGGCGCTGCCGCTGGTCGCTGCGCCACCGGGAGCCAGCGGGCTGCCACCGCTAGGGGCGCTCAGTAGATCGGTTGATGTCATCGCAAGTGATGCTCTAGGCACTGGGTTAGATAAAGCGGCTGCGCAGGACTAGGGACCTGTGCCGCGTCCATCGGCGCGCCGAGCGGAACTGCAGCTAGCCGCGCTCTGCAATGCCAGCTGCACCTTTGGCATGGGCCTAGGCGGTGGCTGCGAGCTGCAAAGCAGGCCGGCATAGCCAGCAGGCGCCCGGCTGCCTTTTTGTGCTGCCTGGATCAGCAGCACACCGAGCCCAAGGCCGAATAGCAAGCCAGCCTTTGTAGCGGCGTGGAGCTGCATCGCTACAGGAACTCCTGGTAGCCCATGAACTGCTCAACGGCGCCGGCCCAGGCCGCTCCGCACTGAGCAGCGGCTGCCCTGGTGATGACGCTCTTACCTGGCTTGGACCAGACCGTTAGGCACTCATCGACATAGAGCGCTGGGTGATGCAGTTTCAGCATGGACAGGTAGCCGCCTAGCTGGGCGTCGGTGCTGTAGGTGCTGGCCCTGGCGCTGCTCTGGGTTTTGAGATCAAGCAGCAGCACCTTGCCGTTGTCGTGCTGCACAAGGGCATCAAGGGAGCCGCCGATCGAGTGGCCAAGATCACAAATGCGGTATTCGATCGCCAGCGGTGTGACCTTGCTCCAAAACGCGTGTGCCACTAAAGGTTCAACCCAGTCGCCGTAGTCACCCGCATCCAGCTGCGGGCCACCGGAGAGGAAGGCTTCTAGGCAAGCGTGAACGTGCTTGCCGCGGGGTTCCCAGAGGTGCTGCGTTTTCAAGAAGACCGCCTTCTGGCTTTCGCTCTTGCTGGCTCCTGTGACCTTGGTGACGGAATGGAGCAGCCACTCCCCTGTTGGCTCCCAGCAGTAGCGGTGCCAGCTGGCATCGAAGTGGATTGGCAGGGGAGCAAGCATTCAGGGAGGCAGGCGCAGCTGCAGATCTTCTGAATATACCCCTACCTAGGCATATGAAACTAGGGAATAGGGCAGCCGCTAGATCCAGTCCTCTTCCGGTGAGCCAGCCTGCTCGCTCTCAAGCAGGCCGGCTGAGGCTCGGTGCTCGTCTGGCTGCGCCAGCTCATGGTCAGGGCCCCCAGCTGGCCATGGAGAGCCAGAGCAAGGCCTGATGTCTAGGAGCCAGCGCTGGGCGATGAACTTCAGCAGCGGGTTACCCAGCCGAACGATCTCAACCTTGTGGGGCTTGCTGGCGTCCTGGATTACCCAGCCGTTCTGCCAGCACCCATCGCTGCCGAGCTTTTCGACAGCCATCCCCTTTTGGGGCTGGGGTGTGATTAAGCCTTCTGCTGCAGCCACGGCTTCTCCAGTGGCTGCAGCGGGTCCAACAGGGGGTGTGTTTAACCCCCCTCCCCCGTACGCGTGTGTAAAAGAAGAAAAAGGTGAAAAACCCTTTATTTCGTACGTGCGCGAGGGGTTTTTCCCTTTTTCACCCTTTATCACCCCCTCTGGGGGGAGGGGGGTAGCGGGGGTGAATAGGCCCGATGGCCGGCCCCCTTGCTCTGCAGGTTCGCTCTGGCCGACTTTCTCGATCAGCCCCTTAGCCAGCAGCTGCTGCAGGCAACGGTTCGCCTTGTTCCCCTGCAGGTTCAGGTGGCTGGCCAGCTCCACGCCAGAAACCTGGAAGCCTCCTAGCTCCCACCTATCTGCGATGTAGTCAAAGGCGTCTGCTTGGCGCCCGCTCAGTTCAAGCTGCGCTGCTGCTAGTGACTCCGCTTGCAGCACGCCTTGACCATCGCCATGGCACACCCAGCCGGTGTCCTCTAGCTCCACCAGCAACGTCGAACCTTTGGCGCGCCCCTGCGTCTTAACAACAACGCGAAAGTCGCTTTGCGTCTGCCCGTCGACCGGCTGCTTTAGCCAGTTCATCAGGATCGTCAGGCTTGCCGCTGCTGGCAGTGAGTTGCTTCCCCGTGAGGCATTCGTCGCGTTTCCGCCAGAGACGCTTTTGTTGGCGTGGTGGATTGCTACCAGTGTTGCTTGATGGGGCGCAAGCGCCTCCTGCAGCCGTCTGGCCGGACCATCGAATGCACTGGTGGCTTCATCGATGCCAAGCGGGCTGACGCAGGCGTGGTAACTGTCAACAAGGAACATCGCGCCAGGGTTGTCTTGCGCCAACTGGCTCAACTTCCCAATCCCCTGCTCGTTTAGGTGCAAGGGAGCGCCTGCATGCCAGAGGGCCTCTACAGGGCCGCCCATCGTTCCATCTTCTCTAATCAGGCCTTCTCGTTTGAACAGCGTGAACCAGTCATTCTCTGGCTGGTCTGTGCCAACAACGAATACCCGCGGACAGGTGCCGTGTAGTGGCCGCCCCAGGTACTCGGGCGCGCCTTGCCACCACGCTGCGATCATCCCGACCATCAGGGCTGACTTGCCAATCTTTGGTGGTGCCACAAGCAGGTTCATGGCTCCGGCCATCACGACTCCCTCCCACACCCAAGGCGTAGGAGTTGTATCCATCCGCTCCCCTTTACGCCTTGGCTCTGGGATGCCAAGCCATAGGCCACTGGCCTCCTTTAGGAACATGCTCAGCTTTGCTGGCACCGTGATGCCATTACGCACCAGGTATTCCTCAGTCCACTCCAAGGCGGCGTGATCGCTCCAGCCCCTAGTGACCTCGGCGGCGCGCTCGACGTGCTCGATCAGTACTTTGTGGCTTCTGTGGGTTTCCTCCTCTGCTTCCTGCTCGGCGGCCGATCTTGCGCTCAACTTCTTTAAGTCTTTTGCTGTAAATTTGCTCATCGGCTTTACTTGGCAGGTAATAGTCTTGTTGGGTATAGATACCCAGCCTCTTCAGTTCCGTGAACGCTGCTCGTTCACGGCTGGAAGTGACTGGATTGGCAGCGTCCCAGTCGTCGAGTGCCTGGGTGCTGCGCATTTTCTGCAGCCGGGTGTAGTGCCCAGCAACGGCTAGCTCCTCGCTAAAGGCAGCCTCCAGCCCATATGGCACCCACTGGAGCAGCAGGTATGCGCGCACCTCGGCGTCCCGCCAGCTGGCGCCCTCCGCAATGTCGCTCTGCCAATGGCTAGGCCCGCTGAGCTCGCAGGCCGCGCCTTCTGGCACCCCGATTGACTCCCCCTGCGCATGGGTAGGCAGCTCAGGCACGACCCTTGGCTTCCCACTTCTGCTCCGCCTCCGCCAAGGCCTGCTCCAGCAGCAAATTGATCCAGGCCGTCCTGCTGATATACGGCGGAATCATTGCCTCTACTCGCTCCATCACCTCCCCAACGATCACGATCTTGGAATCCTTCATGCCCCAAAAGTGCACTGCCGCTGCACGCTAACCGTTTCATACGGCGGCGTATTAGCATTTGATCGGACCGGGGCCATGCCCCATCTCCAGCGACTGCGCAGCGGTATCCCAGGTAGCAAGTTCAGTGGCTCAGCCGGACCCCCCTCTTTCGCCCCCCTCTCTTGCGGGCACCACGTCAAGCGACGCGTCTCTCGCTGCGCCGAGCTGCTCTACGGCCGCACTGGTAGAGGAGCCCACCGCAGACGAGCAGGACAACGCCGAGCTCCTGCGTGATGCGGCCAACGCTGAGGACGGGGAAGGAAAACCCCTCTACGCACCTACCGATCCCTCAAGACCAATCGGTGATCGCAACCCCCCTCGGCGCGTCAAAGGCAAGCCCGCTCCCAAGGCCACTAGGCCCACTCGTTATGAGGTGGAGCGCCGCATTGCTGAGGCCCAGCTTTGGATTGCACAACGCAAAGCCCTTAATCAGATCTACGAGAACGCTCGTGACAGTTGGAACGTCACGAACATCCAGACCCTCAACCGCTACCTCAACGTTGCGCGTCAGCGCATGGTCGAGGAGCTGGTTCGCGATCGCAAACGGCATCAGGCCGAGCAGATCTTTGCCCTCAATGAATGTGCCCGCCGCGCAATGGAGGCTGAGCAGTTCAGCGCTGCCGTCGGTGCCTTCCGGGTGATCGCCGAGATCGGCGGGATGCTGCGCGCACCACTCAAGCCACCTGAATCGTTGCCCGGGAGAAGGCTCTAATGGCAGGCCTGCTCCTAGATCCGGCCACCGACCTCTGGGCTGACTGGGGCCTGCTGGATTTTCCCGATCCCAACCGCAGCCAAATCCAGCAGCAGGACCAGCAGAGCTTTCGTGACTTCATCGTGGCCGCTTATCCCGGCTACGCCTTCCACACCTGGGCCGAGCGATTGATCGCCCTGCTGCAGCGCGTTGCTGATGGCCAGCTCAATCGCCTGATCGTCTGCTGTCCGCCAAGGCTGGGGAAATCGCTCTTGGTTTCCAAGCTGTTTCCCGCCTACTGGGTGAGCCGCTACCCAACACGCTTCTGCGCCATTGCTTCCTACTCAGCCGAGCTGGCCTATGCCCACAGCCGAGAAGCGAGGCACTACTACCGCGCGGTTGGTCATCCCCTCTCTAAGGACTCCACCGCCGTTGGTAACTGGCTCACCCCTGATCGCGGCGGCTGCATTGCTGCTGGTGTGCGCGGACCTTTCACAGGCAAGGGCTACGCCCTGGGGATCATCGATGACCCCTACAAGGGCCCAGAAGATGCCAACTCCGCAGCTCAACGCCAGAAGCTGATCGAGTGGTTCCAGTCCGTCTGGCTAACCCGCGCCGAACCCGGGGCCCCACAGGGGCCTCCTCGATGGGGTGTTGCAGATGAGGGCCCAAGTGCTGGAACGGGAGAAGAGCAAGAGCAAGACAGGCCGGGGGCTGGCTCTGCCGCCCAGGTGGTGGTGCTCACCCGCTGGCATCAGGACGATCTGATCGGCTGGCTACTTAGCCAAGAAAGTGGCGCCGCACCGCAGCACTGGCAGGTGCTCAACCTGCCCGCCCTTGCTGAACATCCAGCCCAGCAACTGCGCTTTCCAGATACCTGCAGCCTTGAGCCTGATTGGCGCCAGCCCGGTCAACCGCTCTGCCCAGAGCGGTTCCCTGCTGCGGAGCTTGAGCAGATTCGCATCCGCGCCGGTAGCTACTGGTGGAATGCCCTCTACCAGCAACGGCCATCACCAGCCGAGGGCCTGCTGTTCCAGCGGCACTGGCTGCTGCAGACGCCGCAACGGGAGCAGCCCCAAAGGAGCAATCACCAGAGGGGCCAGCAGAAGCCCTTCTCCCCCTTGGTACTCAGCTGTGACCTGAGCTTTAAGGGCGGTGAGGGCAATGACTACTGCGCTTTTGTCTTGCTCGGTCTGCTTGCAGAACAGCGAGCTGTTCACCCAGCAGTTGAGGCCCATGGCCAGGGCCTGCAGCTACATCGCACCGCCGCTTCTGCGCGCAGTGGAACAGTCGCGCCGGTAGGTGCACTTGGCAGATCAACAGCACCGAGTCACCGCATTGAGGTGCTCTGGAGTCAGCACCACCACCTGGATCTGCCTGGTGTTGTCAAATTTCTTGGCCAGTGCCTGGCCACGCTCAAAGCGCAGGGGCTATGCCCCGATGCGGTGTTGATAGAAGACGCCGCCAATGGCCCGGCGGTATGTCAGCTGCTCCAGCGCCAGATACCTGGACTGATCGCAGTGCGGCCAGTAGGCAGCAAGGTCAGCCGCGCCCATGCCGCCGCCCCCTTGCTTGAGGCCGGCCAACTGGGCTTTTGCCACGGCAACGACGACCTGATCACAGAGCTGCTGGGTTTTCCCAATGCCGCCCATGACGACCTGGTGGATGCCTTCTGCCAGGGGGTGATCTGGCTGCAAAACCAGCACTGGCGAGGCAGCGGCAGCACTGCCGCAAGACCGCTTCTCTTCTCCCGCTGAGGGGGCATAGCCCCCTCCCCTCACTGCCGCCCTGCCATGAGCCCTACCTCCCAAAACCACTGCCGGCAGCGACCCTGCCGTTCGCCCCACGGCGCTGCTGATGCTCTGGTGGTTGAGCACCTGCACTTTGCGGCCAAGGTGGCGGCCAACTACGCCCGCCGCACCGGCCATCCCAAAGAAGACCTCGAGCAGCTGGCAGCAATTGGGCTGATCAAGGCCTCACGCCGCTACGACTGCAAGCGGGTGAACCGCAGCAGCTCCAACTTCATCGCCTACGCCAGGCCGTTTGTGAACGGTGAGATCACCCACTACTTGCGCGATAAGGGGTTTCTGATCTCGGTGCCAGGCCGCTGGCGGGAGCTACATGCCAGGGGGCAGAAGTTGCTGCGGCAGGGCATAGCCGCAGATCAGATCCCCAAGCAGTTGGGGCTCACACCGGAGCGTTGGGCTGAGATCGCAGCCGCTTGCTCGGTCCGGGTGGTGGCAATGGCTTCTCCAATTCAGGAATTCGAGCTTTAATCCTCCTGGGCTTGCTTGAGAATCGCTGCCACCAATGCATCACTGAGGTAATAGCCCTGATCCCGTAGTGCAAATAGCAGAGGCGAGCAAACTTTCACCAGTCCCCGTTCCTTTGCAAGCACGAGCACTGCAGCGGTGCCAATGATTGCTAGTCCCTGGTTTCGAGCTTCTGCGCGACCGCATCGGTCGTCTACGACCAAAAGAACCGACTGGCCGGCAACCTGCTGGCTCAGGGCCAAGCCAATCGCACTGGCTTCTCCTGCATCCACCCCGGGGTTGAGCGGCCTGTATGGATCAATGCCCTGCGCCAGAGCTGGTGCGATCTGCAGCCAGCCCTGCTCAAAGGCTCCCTGAAGTAACTCCACACCTGGATAGGCCGGGGTTCCCGTAGCGGCAGACCCCAGGCCGATTTCTGCCGCAATCACCTCAGTGATCCATACCTTGCCAAACAAACCAGCTAGCAACGCAACCTGATCGATGCGGGCCAGCCCAATCAGCGGGCCTGCATCAGCGATTACAACCTTCATCTGTGCTGGCCCTCAGGCGTGCTCGCCAAACCAGCGGCGTGCCGCAGCCAGATCGGCATCCAGTTCACGCTGCTCAGCTTCCACAACAGGGATCTTTAAAGAGGAGAGGATCTCCAAGAAGCGAGGCAGGGGCAGCCCGGCGATTTGTGCTGCTGATCCAACCGAGATCGAACCGGAGCGAAACAGTGACAGCGCCAGACCCGAGCGCACCGCAGCCGTATCGGGAAGACCCAGGCGGTCCAGTGCCACCACTAAGGCGGTGGGTTGCTGGTGGCTGGTCACCAACGCCATGGCGTCAGCCTCTGCGGCTTTGAGGACCGTGGAAGGGTTGCTCTTGAGCTGGCGCACCGAAAATGCCTGCATGATGTTCCTACGTGCTGTAGGCATTCTGCTGGGTTGGCTGCGGAATGGTGAAGTTCTTGCTCGTTAATCCCAGGGATGGCTGCAAATGCTGGGGGCTTAGTGCAGCGGTTCAGGCCATAGGTCTTTTCCCATATCTGCACAAGTGGCCCCCTCTAAGTCGAAGACAAGCGCATTTACCTGCTCGACAAGGGGTTTTTGATCTCCGCTCAGGTCAGCTGGGGGGCTGCGTGCCAGAGGTCAGAGGCTGCTGCAGGAGGAGGCCTGTGCTGTGCAGGTGGTCCCAATGACGATGGAAACCCAAGAGACGGATCAGAGCAGCTGCTCATCCCTGAGCTCGCCGCTGACGTAGCGATGTAAGACGCTGCTGATAAGGGTTTGGTAAGGCATACCCAGCCGCAGCGCCCTGACGCGCAGGGCCTCTAGGTCAGTACCGGAAAGCCGGATGTTTATTCGTTGGTCTTTCTGGCCGGTGACCTGGGCTGACTCTCTGAGCTGATTGAGCAGATCAGGAGTGGCAATTGAACGCAGCGCGCCCGATTCCACAGCTTCTAGGAGCTCACGCTCGTCTTGATCGAGCGAGTCGTTGCTAGGGGAAAGGTGGCTTTGCATCGTCATGGCGTGTCTCTACGGAGGTAGTCGCGTGTGGCTTCGCGGCTAGGGATAATCGTTTTGAGAAAGAGGTAGTCGTCGTCTTCGACGTATGGCACGAGGTAGACGTATTGATTCACCTCAACAACAAGGATGCGCTGGCCGGGATATTGCTCTGGATTGGGGTGGGCCAACACATCGAGCAAGCTTCCAGTTTCGATGGCCACCACAACAGCCTCGAAATGGATGGAGCGCTGGGCACCGAGCTGCTGGTTTTCATCACTGCTCCAGAGAAAGGGCTTCATGAGCGCAGCCCAGGTTCTCTGTCTGCCGTTTGTCATCAAGCAGCACTGAGCTGCTGCGGCAAGAGCTAGTAGCCGAGTGCCCTGGTGGATGGAGCCTGAATTGCCGATCTCCCTCCACCCGACCTTGGCGGCCCTGCTGCCCCGGCTGCAGCTGGTGCAGGACTGCTGGCACCTGCTGGCTAACTCCAATGGCTTAGACCGCAGGGAGCACTACCTGCCCCGCGGCGAGCGCGAACCTGAATCCGCCTACCGCCGCCGGGCAGAGACAGCCCTGCCATCGGGCTTCTTTCGTGATGCCCTGCGTACCTTTGCCGGGATGCTGGCCTCAAGCCACTGGCGGGAGCTGCCGGCCTCGCTGCAGGCGGTGATCAGTGATGTGGATGGCTGCGGCACCGACCTGGGCGTGTTCCTAGAAGCCGCTGATCTGCTGGTGCTCAGAGATGGTGCTGCCCTGGTGGGTGTGATCCCGCCTGTTCACCTCTGGCCTAGTGAGGGTGATCGCCAGCAGGCCTTGCGCAATGGCGACCGGCTCTCCTTGCCGCGGCTGCTGCTTATCGAGCGGGGAGATGTTCTGCACTGGCATCTGCCTGGCAACCATGCACTGCCAGATGCGATCACCTGGCGTGAGCGGCGCCCCGATGCGCTCTCGCCCTCCAATCAGACAGCGCCACCGCAGGATCACCCGCCCCACCCCTGGCAGTACCTGACGGCTTCTCTTGTTGGTGATGGCCCCGGAGGGGCTGGAATGGAGCTGAGCACCGAAACCCTGGTGGCCGATCCCCAGGCCCCCAGCGGCTGGCGCACGCAACGCCTTGATCAGCGCCACTACCGCGGCATCAACCAACTACCCGCTATTTGGTATGCCAGCCATGGCGCTGCTTTTGGCGAAGGGGAGTTGCCCCATCTGGGTCTGGCGCACCAGTACCTCAACCACTTCCGCTGCCAAAGCGACTACCAGGAACTGCTGTACCGAACGGCGCTTCCCGTTGGGGTGCGCACCGGAGTGCAGGGTCCCATGGGTGGGGCCGGCTCTGCCGGCGAGCCGGTGGTGCTGGGACCAAACAGCGTCATCGACCTGCCGGAAGGTGCCAGCTTCCAGTTCGTCGAAATCCAGGCCCGGTCTTTGGCGGAACACCGCGCCTGGCTGGAATCGCTGGATCAAGGCATGCGCCGTGATGCCCTGATCCCCGCTGCTGCCCAGGGGGCACCGCGCACGGCAATGGAGATCTCAATGGCCGCCTCCCAGGCCTACGCCCTGCTGCAGAGCCAGGCGATACAAAAGGCCTCGATGTTTTCTTCTCTGCTGCAGCACTGGTGCGCCATCACCGGTGAAGCGCTGCCAGTGCAGGAGGGCCCCGCCCTAACAGTTGAGATCAGCCCGCTTGCACCAGCACCAAAGCCCCAACCAACCGTGAGCGAGATGCTGCAGCTGCAGGAGCGGGGAATCATTAGCGAGCAGGCCCTGCGGCAATGGCTGGGGGATCTGGCCGGTATCGCCCCGGCATCTACATGACCACCAGCAGCCATCTGCCCAGCGCACCTATCGGTGCGACCTGGCAACCGAGCGACCAGGAAGCCATCCGGCAGGCCCTGGCCCTATCGGCGACGGTTCCTTGCCTCGATGCCATCGGCCGTGCCATGGCCGATCTAGAGCGTCAGCACCCGGCGGGGGTGCTCAGCGCCCGGGCCCTACTGGATGCGGTGGCGTTAATTGACAAGCACCTGCTGGCCGGAGGTATTGAGCAGGAGCAGGCGATCGAGAGGACCAGCCGTTCCGGTCCAATCGCTGGTTCAGTGGCAGCAGCCGGTGACGCACCACTGCAAAAGGCGGATGTGATCGCCTACGACACGGCGTTGCTGCGGGAGGAGCGGGAGACCGTTTATGCCAACTCTGCTTCTCCAGCAGCAGCGCTGCTAAATCAACGCCGCCGCTACAGCGAGCAGCTGTTGTTGCTCCTGCCGGGCTTGAGCAGCTGGATGAAATTCAACGTCGCTGCCCCAGGGATGGCTGGAGGCACGGCCTTGCTCCGGGGTTGATGATCTCCCCCCGCCAGTTCACCAGTGGTAAGCACCAGCGCAACTCAGTGCTTTGGGGCCCCACCCCCTTGCAGTCGTTTGCCAATGCCCGGCTGCTGCTGGGCGAAAACGCCATACCTGGTGACACCACCTCTGCTGTGGTGGCTAGCCACGTGCTCGAGTGTTTTCTTGAGCGCTCCCGTTACATCACCGCCAGAGATAACGGCCCTGGTGTTGATACCGGTGACTTCACCTTTCAAGGGATGATCTGCCGTGCCACCCGGCTGCCGCCTAGCCCTGGTGCGATCTGGCTGAGTAGGGAGCTGCAGTGGAGTCAAAACGGCCGGCGTGTCTCCGCTGCCGGCAGAACCGTTGTGGCCCCCTGCGAAGGTTTGATCTGGCTTGGTGATCTAACCCTGCTCAATGCAGCAGGTGATGCAGGTGTCGATCCCTATGCCCAGTACACCTTGTTCACCGTGCTGGAGTTTGGTGCCAGCTATGGCTCAGGCGGCATTGGCGCTCTGGTGCAGCCGCTGATTGGTGAGCGGGTATTTGGCACGCTCAAGCCGAACCGAGTCGTATGACCCATGCCTCGGCAACAGGTAGTGACAGCGCCGCGATGGGCTGCCGATTCCACTGACAGCCGAGACGGGTCATGGCCACCAGCACCACAGCCTCCAGCACCAACACTGCCCGCAGCGCGGGTGAGGGCAACGACCAACTTGAGCCGCACACCCACGCCGACGACCCCAACGACGGGGGTGAGGCTGAAGCACGGCCTGGCAGCAGCGATATCTATTCGCTAGATGCAAGCGATCCTGCCCCAAGCGCCCATGAGCCAGCCCCTCAAGGGAAGGATGGGCTCAGTGAAGCCCTTAAGGCCGAGCGGCGCCGCAGCAACAACCTTGAAAAGGAGCTGCGGGGGGTGCGGCAGCAGCTGACTCGCTTCTCTGAGATCAACCCAGAGGAATACTCCCGGCTGCAGGAGGCAGAACGGCAGAAGCAGCTGCTGGAGCAGCAGGTAGAGCTGCGCGAGCGGCAGATGGAAGAAGCCTCTGCCAAGAAAGTGGCAACCGTGGCTGCTGAGCGCGATGGTGCCCAAGCCCTTGTGCTGGCCTTGCGCAAGGAACGGCTGCTGGAGCGCGCTTTTTCAGAAGCAGAGGGCCGCACCGGCGGCGACGGGCGCGGCACGTTCTTTGATGTCTTTAAGGGTCAGCTAGGGGAGAGCTTTCGTCTCAGTGCCGGCAAGGACGGAAGTGATGTGCTCGAACCACTCGACAGCCAGGGCCAGCCGTTGCTGGGTGATGACGGGCGGCCACTAAGCACCGCTGACTTCCTTGATCAGCTGCGTATCCACCCCGTCTACGGCTTCCTGTTTCAACAGCGCGGTGCCATGGGCACGGGGACACCTGGACTAGCAATAACGCCAGCAGCTAGCGGCGGCTTTGGCGAGGTGCTCAACCCGCAAGCGATGAGTGCCAGTGAGCTTTACCGCGCTGGCTTTACGACCAGTGGCGGCCGCAACACTCGCCGGTGAGCTGAAAGCCATGGCGAGCTGGCGTTACTACCTGGCCTTCTGGAGCCGCAGGAGCACCGCCACGGTGGTGCCTGCCAGCAGTGCAAGCCAGGCCCGTAGCCGCGCTAATGCTCGCCATAAGGCGGGCTATGGAAGCTTGGTGTCAGTGCAGCAAGCCAATGCTGCCGATAGCCGCCTGATTCGCCAGGGCAGCTGGGTAAGACGCCGCCGTAACGGGACTAGTCCACAGTTCGGCTCTGCTCGCTCCAAGGCCAGTGCCCGCAAGCAGCGCAGAGCTTATCGGGGTTGGCTGTAACGACTGATCAAAGTGTTCTGCTCGATACAGCCAAGTGGTTTGCTGGCTAGCCATGGTGATGAGCTGGGCCGCTCCGCTAGGTGCGGCCGGCAGAACTGAAAGAGAACGGATGCAGATTTCAACTAGCCAAGGGGCAGAGCGTTGCTACCGCCTTATTGATGGTGGCTGTGAGCCGCACCGCGAGCTCGACGCGCAATACAGCAGCCTTGATGACGCAATTGCTGATGCGATTGCTTGGGTTGAACCGATCACTGAAAGCAACCACCCCGCTGCACTGATTGGCGTGGAGGTATCCACCACCCAGGGGGGCTGGCGCACCTGCCGTATGCCTGGTCCTTTGCTTTGCCCGTTGCCGCGCTGATGGAACCGGCAGGCCAAGAGTCTGCACAGAGCTGCTCAAAAATCCTGCAACAGAAAACCCCCGGGGTGAGCGGGGGATTCTCTGGAGCGGCCGGGCAAGGGAGTGCAGGCGCTCATGCCGGCACCTAACTCACTGGCGCCTGCTTTCACTGTGCAAGCGATCACAGCTGGCGGCTGCTTGCGCGCAACAAATGCTCACTGCCAGCCGATGAAGTCCTCGGCTCACTCCTCTTCTGGGCTGCCCAAAGGAATCAGCTTGATCTGCTTTTTGCCCAGCTTGATCTCGAATTCATCGCCTGGCTTGAGGTCGAGCATGGCGGTGTAGGCCTTGCCCACCATGAGATTGCCGTTGAACTGGATCTTGGTGGTGTAGCTCAGCTTGCGGCCACCCTTGCCAGTGCTCCGGCCGGCGCTATCGGTACCAAGGTTGACTCCCTTGGCATTTAGCAGCGCCTCGTAGAACGCAGTGAAGTTGAGGCGCTCGCTGCCATCTTTTTTGGTGCTCAAGTAGCCGCATTCGCGCACCAACTCAGACTTGGAGACGTCGCCTAGCTCCTTGACTTTGGAGAGCAGTTCGGAGCCTGTAAGCATGAGGACATTTGGATTGTCTTCTGAACATACCAAACCCACATGCTGTGTCAATCCACTACATCAGTAGACAAACCTTTGCATCTGCTGTCTTGCGTAGCAACCATTAGTGCAGCCACGAAATACGGGAAAGATGACTGTCAGCGGAGTGCTTCTCAGGCTTCTCCATCGCCATTGCCATCTAGATAGCTGTGCCCCTGGCGCAGCGGCTCCTGGGCTTTGGCATAGGAGCTGATCTCGCAGTAGCGGTGACGGCGGCCGTCCGATGTGGTGCCATTTGGGAGGACAGCTGAGCGGCTAGCTCCCCTAAAGCCCCACAGTCGGGTGATGCCGTACGGAACCTGCCACACCCATATGCGCCATCGACTAGCGGGTTCTTCTGCTTCTAGATAAGCCTTCGCCTCACAGCCGCTCAGGCCCTTAATTCGGCGAGGCTCATGCCCGAGACGAGACACTAGCTCTGTCATTCGCATGACAGCCCTTCCAGAGGTGAGCAAAGGCCGCAATGCTGTAAGAAGCAATTCATCACGAGGATGCATCTAGATGTGGCACAAATGCTGGCAATACGTATTCAAATCCAAATGAAGCGCGCTAAGAACGTGTCCCGCAATGGTCGCTGACACCTAGAAGTCAAATACCAGTCTTAAACGATCGTTTCTCGCTATTGGCTTGACCCGCTGAGATGGTTGTTGTCCATCACCTCAGAGGTCCAGGTGTTGCTATTTCTAAGCTTAAAAGAAATGCCTCATCTGATGTCTGCTCAGACTGGCTGGTAGCAATAGCGAAGGCAGGAACAACATGCCGACCTTTTGAAGAAATTTTTAAATGGAATTTTTACTGTACCTGACACAGGATTCAAAAGCAATTCTTAGCATTCTGCAGCAGGCGCAATACAGGCTTGCGGAAAATGCGAGCATCTGCCGCAACAAGGACCTTTTTGGATATGCTGATACTGGCAAGCGGATAACTATCTGCACCAAGAACATTAAGGGCTCCGGTCATGATGTGGCTTTTTATGTTAACGAAACATTGACTCACGAAGCGGTTCATGCAGCTCAACAATGTCGCAATAGTGCGTTCTGGATTTCCAAATCGGTCATGCCACTCCCCTTGGCCAAGCTTAACGATGTATCTAGATCGGCAAAGACAGCGGGAGGCAACTCGCAAATCGAACACGAAGCTTATTGGATGGAGGACAAGCCAAATGAAGTTAAATACGTTTTGAAAAAGTATTGCCTTTAGGCTTTCAATAGGTCAAGCCGGCAAAGCCTCCTGTTGACCTTTTGCTCGATCTCTCGTGAATATATTAGGAACCAAGACGTGGCCTTGCACTATTCTAGTAAATCAATTTATGATCGTTGTTGATTAAAGCTCGCGTCAGGTTTTGCTTTGATCTCTTTTGGCGGCAGTTTCACGCAGCGGACCAGAGCAGCCCCATAGGGCGAGCCATAAGCCAGATTGTCGTTGTACAGCCCCAGTCTCTATCCATAGGCTCAACAGGACTGGTCAAGGCCGCTGATGCTTGTGATCAGTTCAAGGTGCTGCTCAGCAGGAACTTCTGCTGCTTTGGCTGCTGGTTGCTTAAGTCTGCCCCCATTGCTCTTGCACAAGAGCAGCAGCAGACCGATCGTTGGAACTCCCAGCCACCTGCAAATGTCCCCAGGCGATTCCAGTGACGATCCCTATGTGCGGATGAGCGTTGAGCTGCGCCAATCCACCGTGGTGTGGCTGGATGACTTGCGCAAGGAGTGGGGAATCCACAGCCGTGGTGACCTGGTGAGCCGCCTGCTCGATGAACTGGCAAAGCCCACCAGCGATGCGTAAGCAACTGTTGATTGCAGCTGGGATGCTGCTGAGTACCAGCGCGGCGCTGGCCCAGCAGCCGGTTCAACCGCTGCCCAAAGTGGGAGGCTGCCCGCTTGGCTACTACAGCTCTGGCGGCTACTGCGTGCCGAGCTCTGGTGGCAACACCCGCGGAGCCATCGAGAAGAGTGGCAACAGCTGCCCGCTGGGGTTCTACTCATCTGGCAACTACTGCCTCAGCAGCCCCAGTAACGAGCGCGAGGCGATTCAACAAACCGGCAAGCCCTGCCCGCTGGGCTGGTATTCCTCAGGCAACTACTGCGCTAGGAGCCGCTGAGCCATGGGTTTCCGCTTCCGCCGCTCCGCCCGCCTGGGTCCGCTGCGCTTCAATTTCGCCAAGGGTGGTTTGAGCTCCATCTCCGTTGGCGGGCGGGGTGCCTCGTTCAACATCCCGGTGAACCGCAGCGGCGGCCCCCGGTCAACCGTGGGGCTGCCGGGTACCGGTCTGAGCTGGAGCGTGGAGCACACGCCGGATCGTCCAACCGTGATCCCTGCGGAGAGAGCGGCGGGCCTACCTAATAGCCGCCGGCTAAGGCCAGGGCAGCTCGATGCCTTTAAGCAGCAGTTGTTGGAAGTGCTTCGGCAGGAGCTGTTTGCTCCTGGATCCGCTGGCGCCCTGCTGTGGGATCACGGCAGCGTGAGCCAGCTACTGGGCGATGGCTCCCTCGGGGCGCGCACCGCGGGGCTGCTGGCGTTGATCGAAACCCCGGAAGCGATGGAGGGCTACCTGCTGCGAGCCCAGAGCCAGGACGACGCCAAGCGCCGCGCCCAGCGCTGCATTGAATCGGTGCAGGAGGCTCTGCGGTTCAGCGCCGTCCGGCAGATGCTGGGATGAGCCTCGATCCAGACGCGATGCCGCAACTGGTGCGGGATTTTGCAGAGGCTGTCCGCTAGAGCCCCGAGTATCAGGACGGGCTGCGCCTGTACGGCCATACCCTGATCGACTCCCTTATAGGGCTGGATGGGGGGTTTGCGGCGATGGTGCAGGAGATCTTGCGCTTGATGCGCGAAAACCTGCTGGGTGATGGCAGCTGGGGCTCGCTGATCTGGGATCACGATCGGGTCCCCAAGGTGATCGTTGCCACCGGGTTGAGCTGGGATGGCGTGTGCAGCTATGTGTGTGAAAGCCTGGATGGCGCCACGGCGCAGGCACGGGCGCTCGAGGTCGCTGAGCGCATAGATCTGGAGTGACGCGGTTGCCATGAAGCCCCCTTCATGAAGACCCATTGCCTCTAGTGAAAGCCGATGTTGATCGTGCTGTGGCCTTCCGGCAAGCCTCACCGCAGAAGTAGTAGCTGCGCTCTGCTCGCTGAGCCGATAGCGCTGTTGACGTGGGCTCGACCATGCCGCAGATCAGATCCTTGGCCATGGCATCAAGTGCCATGTGGGTGTGCATGGTGCAGACGTCGCGCGTAGCAGTGTGGTGCGATCAGCGCTTTGCGACTGGAAGCGCAGCAGCTCTTTCAGTTTTGAATCGAGTTGGGGGTTCTGCGACTTCCAACCAACAAGGAGATCCCCGAGGCAACCAGAACCAGTGTCATCACCCCGATCAATGGTGAATAGATGGGCTGCAGATTGATGACCCCGAAGTTGCCGGTGTGCAGTCGCAACAGCCAAGGTGCATCAATGTTCATCGCGAGCACGGTTCCATAGATGGCTCCAGACATCGATGTCAGAGCCAAGGGAATAGCGGCAATGGGCACCACCAAGCGGTGCAGCTTGCGGGAGCGACGGTTGAGATGCTTCATCATGAAAACGTGATCACTGCGCCTTCTGGAGAGCATCATGAAGTGCGCGCTCATTGGCACAGGGCATCCACATCGCGCCCATCGCGAAAGTGCCCTTGCACTTCAGCTCAGCCGCACGCTTTTCAGCATCGGCCTTGGTGGCATACATGCCGCGCATGTGGGCCTGGGCAGAGGCCACAAGCAGTGGCGTGGTTGCTAAAGCACCGATCATCACGAGGCTCCCCATGGCTGATGCGATCTGACTCCGCATTGCTGTCATGGTCGACGAAAGAAACAGGCGTCCCATTACGACTCCTTCTTTACAGCTTTTTCATAGACGTCGAAATCCTTGCAGGGCATCCATTCACTGCCCATAGCAAAGGCGCCTGAACACTTGAGTTCCTTGGCCCGCTTCTCGGCGGCAGCCTTGGTGGGGAACATGTCATTGGCCTGGGCATGGGCCGCACCGAAGCCCAGCGCAAAGATGGCCAGAGGTGCGATTAGGCCGAGTGCAGAGAACGTTGGTTTCATGGATTTGAAATGAAGATTACAGAGCAGGTGGTTACGGATAAATGCCTTAGTTCAGTGAAAACAGCTTGTCGTAGGCGTGATACTCCGGCTTGTTGAGTCCATCGTGCTGGAGCATCTTGCGCAGCTGAATGATCTCGCGACGCTGGGCCACGATGATGTTGCGGGATAGGCGGAGAATGGTGGGATTGGTTGATTTCTTGAGCGCATCGTGGGCCATTATCAGCGCGCCGCCGTGGTGCTGGAGCATCCCCTCCAGAAACCAGGTCACCCTGTTTTCGCGCGTGGGCGTTGAAGCCATCATCTGCATGGCCTGAATCTGAGCTGGGCTCATGCGAGTGAGATCCGCCATGGCATTGGGATCCCCGCCTGTCTTGAGCACAACCGGATACACCGGGGCCTCTGGGTACCAGGCCTTGCGCCATTGCCCCATGGCCTTGATCTCCTCGGCCTGATCGCGCCAAATGTCCTTGCCGAGTGCTCCCACACCCGGCACACCGATGTCAAAGACGAACTCACTCATCCGCAGGGCACCGGTGTGGTGCTGGACCATGCCATCGAGCCAGCGCAGGTCGTAGGTGCTGCCGGCCGGGCCTACATCGTGATTGTGGGCGCTGTGATCCATCGGTGCTGCGACCGGAGCCGCCCCAGTCGATGGCGCCGGGGCCATCATCCGGTGGTGCTGATGGGGATCCATCTGCGCCTGGGCCACTGGAGCCATAAGGGCAACCAGTGCCGCAGCGGCAAGAAGAGGCGATCGCATTGCGGGCCTTGGCGATGACGTATCTATACGATGCAGCCTCCTGTAGGTGGAGAGTCAAGTGGTGATGGCTGCCCCCATGAAGATCGGTGAGGTGGCTCGGCATTCCGGCCTCACCGTGAAGACGATTCGCTTCTACTGCGATGAAGAGCTGATCCATCCCATCAGCCGTAGTGAGGGCGGCTACCGGTTGTTTGGCGATGAGGTGTTTGCGGAGCTGGCCCTGATCCGCACCCTCAAAGCGATGGACATCCCGCTGCAGGACGTACTCCAGATCCTGGAGTCGCGACGCTCGGGAGTGTGCACCTGCACGACACTTCAGGACACGATCCGCACCAAGGCAGGTGAGATCGTTCATAAGATCGCCGCCTTGCGCGACCTGCAAAGCGAACTCGAAGATCTGCTCAGCCGCTGGCAGGACTGCGGCGGCCGCAAGGGCTCAGCTGCCTGAGCCACCGAACCACTGCCGGTACCACTGGGCCATTTGCTCGATCTCCTGGCTCTGTACCCGCACCATCGCCGCCTTCAACTCGCGCAGCTGCGGGTGTTGGGTGTTCCCTTCGGCGTGAGAAGCCATCATCACGCCCATGCGGTGGTGCGGAATCATCTGCTCGATGAAGGTGCGATCGAAGTCGGGCGCACTCTTGAGGGCTTCCAAGCTGGTGCCCATGCCGGGCATGCCCAAGCCCATACCCATCCCACCGCCCATGCCCATGCCAGGGCTCATCCCCATCCCGTGCACGGCCCCGATGCCCCAGGCAGGCACGTCAGTTCCGTACCACTGGCGATACCACTGACGCATCTGGGAATTCTCCTGGCTCTGACTGGTGCGGATCTTCTCCGCCAGCGCGCGGATCTCCGGTCGCTTGGAGCGCTGCAGGGCCAGCTCCGCCATCGCGATCGCCCCGTCGTGGTGGGGGATCATCATCACGATGAAACGGGCATCGACTGAACGTTGACCCATCGGCATGCCGCCCCTGCCACTACCAGAGGGCATCGCGGTGGATGGAGCCAAGGTTCCGGATCCAGCACTAGGGGCGCTGGATTCCGCCTGAACGCAGCTCGCCAGAACCAGCCAGGCTGCTGCCGCTTGGGCGATGGCTTTCAACGAACTTCGGCTGCCTGCGCCGCAACGATTCAGAAACCGAGCCATGGGCACCTCCTTTGAGCTGCTGATTTCATTTTGGCCGGATTGGGCGGCAGGACGCTCCGATGCAGCACAAGAGACTCAGGACCGCTGGCGAAACCGAGCCTCCACGCAGGCTGGCAGTGGTGATGGACGGGGCGCAGAGCTCCATTTGGGCTGATGAGGCTGAAGTGTCTGCATCGAGCCACTTGGTCAGCCGAGAGGCCGTACCGGATCAGGGCAAACGCCTGACAGCAGAAAGCCGCAGCGAAAACGTCGCGCCGTGTCCCGGTGTCGACTCCACGCGGATCACCCCGCCATGGCGTCGGGTGATCGCCTGAGCGATCGCCAATCCCAATCCCGTGCCCCCTTGCTGACGGCTGCGGGCGGGATCGAGGCGATGGAAGCGCTCAAAGATCAGGCCCTGCGCCTCCGCTGGGATACCAGAACCGCTGTCCTGCACGAACAACTGGATCTCCCTGCCGTGTCGCTGCAGACCCACCAGGACCGTGCCGCCAGGCGGGCTGTGCTGCAGGGCATTGCTTAGCAGGTTGATCAGGAGGCGGCTCAGCTCCGATTCCACCCCCAAAACGGTGGCGTCGCCCACCTCGATCGCCGCTTGCAGGGTCACCGCCGCTGCTGCGGCTGCTTCGCTGAAGTCCTCCAACACATCCGCGCAGATCTCCGCGAGGTTGCAGAGTCGCCGGTGGCTGCCGTTGGTGGGCTGCTCCAGGCTGGCGAGCAGCAGCAGATCGGCGACCAGTTGTTGCAACCGGCGGCCCTGGTTAAGCATTCGATCCAGGCCCGTCGCCGAAGGGGCTTCTGCCGCAGGCCGCCCAGTGCTGAACCGCCCTGCCGGAGCTTGCCCGGGCAAGCGGTGCAGGGCATCCCGTTCGGCCTCCAGGAGAGCCAGCAGATTGGCCAATGGTGTGCGCAGCTCATGGGCGACATCGGCACTGAACTGTTCCTGCCGGCGGTAAGCCTCCAGCAGGGGAGCCATCGCCAGGCCCGCCAGCCACCAGCTGGCCAGTGCCATTCCAGCCATCGCCAGAACGAAGACCCCATGGCCCCACCACCACAACCGTTGGGCCTCGGCATCGAGGTCCACCAGGCTGCGACTGATCTGCAGGTAGCCCCAGTCCTGCTGGGTGCTGCCATGGGAGCGGTGCAGGTGGATCGTGTAGGTGAGTTGCCTGGACCCATCGCTCCCCTGGTGTTGCAGCAAACCCGTATGCGGCACACCAGAACCCAACTGAGGAGCCCCTGGCGAAGTGGCGATCAAGGCGCCCCGGGGGTTGAGGATCCGCAGCTGAAAGCGAGAAGGATCAGTGGCGCTGACCGCGTGGCGTTGCACCAGCGGATCGGGTTCCGCACACCGCTCGCCCACCACGCACAACCCTGGCAACACAAGGCTGAGGGCGGCCGTGGGCTGGGGCACCGGCGGCAAGGTGGGTTTGAGGCTGTCGTGCAGCGTGCCGGCGAGGGTTTGCAGCTCCCGCTTGATCGCCGTTTCCTGCTCGTGCAGCAGCAGCCGCGCCATCACAAATCCGGATGCATAGAGGATGGCACCCATCACCAGCAAGGACAGACCTGCCAACCGCAGCCGTGCACGCCAGAGCAGGGTCGGCGCCATAGGACGGGGCGTGGTCATGCCTCTGGCGGCAGCTGGGGATGGAAGCGGTAGCCCTTGGATGGCACCGTTTCGATCGGCGAGGGCAGCCCCTGGCCCGCCAGCTTGCGCCGCAGCAGTCGCACCTGGGCGGCAACCACATTGCTCACGGGGTCCTGGTGTAAGTCCCAGAGCTGATTGCGCAGGCGTGATCCCGGGATGATCTGATCCGGGTGTTCCAGGAAATAGGCCATCAACTGCTGCTCCTTGACTGAGAGGTCCACGGACACAACACCGATGCTGGTGCTCACGAGCAGCTGGCCCTTGGCGGGATCAAGCCGGTAGCGGCCAGCTTCCAGCAGGGGCTCGCGATAGCCCGGATGGCGACGTTGCAATGCCCGGAGGCGAGCCAGCAACTCCTCTATGGCAAAGGGCTTGCTCAGATAGTCGTCGGCGCCGGCGTCGAGGCCCTCCACCCGATCGGAGGTCTGGGCGCGGGCAGTGAGGAGCAGCAGCGGCAGTGTGAGGCCTGAGCCGCGGGCGCGCCGGCAGAGCTCAGGGCCGGTCAGCCCCGGCAGCATCCAGTCGACGATCGCCAGGTCGTAACGAGCTAGCTCACCGCTGAGCAACGTCCAGCCCGCTAGTCCATCGGCGCAGTGGTCCACCACATGGCCCTGGCGCTGCAACACCGCCTGGATTGCGGTGGCCAAATCCTCCTCGTCTTCCACCAGCAGGATGCGCAGCGGCATCAGGTTTCGGTCCTGGCCGGCAGATGCTAAGGAGCGCAGGCGATTTCACCTGTTTTTCATCGCAACTCCGGCATCCTCCGCGGGTTCTTGTCCTGCCCCTGCGGCAGCAGCAGCATGCGCGCTCTTCTTCTGGCCGGCGGCCTCAGCCTCGGAACCCTGGCCCTTGGTGGGTTAAGCCCGGCCGTGGCCCACGTGGGTCATGGCGATGAGTTTCAGCAGCAGGGGAACGTGCGCCAGGTGAAGGCCAGCGCCGAGATTGATTCCATGCTGGGGATCACCACCGCTCCTGCCACGGAAGCCGGCGGCGTGGTCTCCATACCGGTCGCTGCGGTGGTGGATGCGGATGGCAAGCCCCTGGCCTTCGTGAAAAGCGGCACCACCTACGACCCGGTGTTCCTCCAGACCGGCGCCAGCCAAGGCGATCAGATCACCATCACCGACGGCAGTATCGCGCCTGGAGACGAGGTGGTGACCCAGGGAGCCCTCTCGCTCTACGCCGAATCGAAAAAGAGCCAGAGCGCCGTGGCCGCCAACGGGGCAACCCCTGCCGCTGCTTCTGATGCCCCAGCCACCCCAGCCGCGGCCGCGCCCTCGGCCGCCGGAGGCCTCAACCGCCTGGTGATCGGGGCCGGTGCTGTGGTGATCGTCCTTGGTGCTGGGGTTGTGGTCTCCCGGCTTGGCAAGAAGAACTAACCCTCGATCCTTGCGCGCTCTCCGCCTCCCAAGCCTTTCCCATGCTGGAACGCCTGCTCAACCAGACACTGCGCACGTCCATCGCCAGGCGCTGGCTAGTGGTTGTGGCCGCCGTGCTGATCACTCTTTGGGGCCTGTCGATCCTCAGCCGGATGCCCCTGGATGTCTTTCCCCAGTTCGCCCCTCCCCAGGTGGATGTGCAGACCACAGCCGATGGTCTGGCACCAGAAGAGGTGGAACAGCGCATCACCGTGCCGATCGAATCGGCCGTCAATGGCCTGCCGGGTGTGGAAACGGTGCGCTCCTCCTCGAAGGTGGGTCTCTCGATGGTTCAGGTGGTCTTCGATCAGAGCGCCGACATCAATCGGGCGCGGCAATCGGTGGCGGAACGCCTGCAACAGATCGAGGCAGAGCTGCCTGCCCAAGCCAGCTCCCCGGCAATCTCACCCCTCGTCTCTCCCCTGGGCACGATCCTGCAGTACGCCTTCACCCTGGAGGGCGGCGGCCCCACGACGCCGATGCAGTTGCGCCGGATCGTCGCCACCACCTTCAACAACCAGATCCTGGAAGTTCCCGGTGTCTCCCAGGTGACCCTTTATGGCGGTGAGGAGGCCCAGCAGCAGATTCAGATCGATTCTCAGCGACTTCAGGCCCGCCAGGTGTCGTTGCAGGCCGTGGCTGAGGCGGCAACGGCCGCCAGTGCCAATGCCCCGGGCGGTTTTCTGATCGCCGGCGGGCAGGAGAAGCTGATCCGCGCCAGCGGCCAGGCGGGCAGTCGTGAGGATCTCGCTGATTCCGTGGTGACCAACAGCCAAGGCCAGGCGCTGCGGATCGGTGATGTTGCCGAGGTGCGGCTGGCCAGTGCCCTGAAGCGCGGTGATGGCAGCTTCAACGGCAAGCCGGCGGTGGTGCTGATGATCAACAAACAGCCCGACATCGACACGCCAAGGGTGACCCGTGAGGTGGAGGCCCGGATCGCCGCCCTCAGCAAGACTCTGCCGGGTGACATTGAGGTGACGCGCACCTTCCGGCAGGCCAATTTCATTGACACGGCCATCAAGAACGTCAGTGCGTCCCTGATCGAAGGGATCCTGATCGTGTCCGTGGTGATGGTGCTGTTTCTGATGAACTGGCGAACCGCCGTGATCACCCTCAGCGCCATCCCCCTGTCGCTCGTGATCGGGCTGATGTTGATGCGCGCCTTCGGGCTGGAGATCAACACCATGACCCTCGGTGGTCTGGTGGTGGCGATCGGCTCGGTGGTCGACGACGCCATCGTCGACATGGAGAACTGCTACTCCGGGCTGCGCCGCAACCAGGTGGCCGCCCAGCCCAGAAATCCCCTGCAGGTGGTGTTCGAAACCTCCGTGGAGGTACGCCAGCCGGTGCTCCTGTCCTCCGTGATCATCGTGGTGGTGTTCGCCCCGATCTTCAGCCTCTCGGGAGTGGAAGGGCGGATCTTTGCGCCGATGGGTCTGGCCTACCTGTTCTCGATCGCGGCGTCCAGCCTGGTGGCGCTCACGCTCACGCCAGCGCTCTGCGCCATCCTGCTGGCGAACACACGCCTTCCAGCCGAGAACACCTGGGTGGCCACCTGGGCGGAGCGGGCCTACAGGCCCTTGCTGGAGTTCTCGCTGCTGTCGCCCAAGCGGGTACTGGCCGCTGCTCTGGCATTCGTTGTGGTGGCCTGTGCCATCTTGCCGAGCCTCGGGCGGGTGTTTCTACCGGAGTTTCGTGAGAAATCTTTGGTGAACTCGATGGTGCTCTATCCCGGAGTGTCCTTGGAGATGACCAACCGCGCTGGGCTGGCGTTGTCCAACACCCTCAAGGCCAGCCCTTTGTTCGAGTGGGTGCAGGTGCGAACCGGCCGGGCCCCTGGTGATGCCGATGGAGCAGGCGTGAACCTGGCCCATGTGGATGTGGAATTGAGCGACGAGGCGATGAAGGATCGCCCTACTGCCATTGCCGAACTACGCAACGCCTTCCTGAAGCTGCCCGGAGTGGCTCCGAACATCGGCGGTTTCATCTCCCACCGGATGGATGAGGTGCTCTCAGGAGTCCGCAGTGCGATCGCCATCAAGATCTACGGCCCCGATCTGGCGGAGCTGCGCAGGATCGGCGAGCAGGTGCGCGATGCGATTGAGCCGATCCAGGGAGTGGTGGATCTGCAGCTCGAACCCCAGTTGCCGATCCAGCAGGTGCAGATTGCCTTCGATCGCAAGGCCGCCACGGCCAACGGGCTGACGATGCAGCAGCTCGCCGATGCGGTGGAGATCGCCCTGAACGGCAAGACGGTGGGCCAGGTGGTGAGCGACGGCACCGACCGCACCGATGTGGTGGTGATGCTCCCCGAAGACTCCCGCAACAATCTCGATGCCCTGCGAGCTCTACCGATCGCTACCCCCGCAGGCACCATGCTGCCGCTGGGAAGCCTGGCCCGCATCGACTACGGCCTGGGCGCCAATGTGGTCAACCGGGAGGACGTATCGCGGTTGATCGTGGTGTCCACCAACGTCAGTGGTCGGCCGCTGGGCACGGTTGTCGCCGACATTCAGAACACCATCGACAGCAAGATCAAACTGCCAAGCGGCTATCTGATCCGCTACGGCGGCCAGTTTGAGTCGGAGGAGCGGGCCACCACCAACCTGCTGCTCTACAGCCTGTTGGCCATGGTTGTGATCGCCGTATTGATGTTCGTGGCAGTGAAATCACTACCGGCCACGCTCGCGATCCTGATCAACCTGCCGCTGGCTCTAGTCGGGGGTCTGGTGGCCATCCTGCTCACCGGAGGGGTTCTCTCGGTGGCCTCCTTGATCGGCTTCATCACCCTGTTCGGTGTGGCGGTCCGCAATGGCCTGCTGCTGGTTGACAACTACAACCGCCGCCATGCGGAAGGCATGGAGCTCAAGGAGGTGATCCGCGCTGGCAGCCTGCAGCGCCTCAATGCGATCTTGATGACGGCCCTCACCTCTGCCCTCGGCACGCTGCCCCTGGCTTTGGCCTTTGGGGCCGGAAACGAGATCCTGCAGCCCCTGGCGATCGTGGTGCTGGGTGGTCTGATTACCTCCACCCTGCTGACCCTGTTGGTTCTCCCTGCGCTCTACGCCCGTTTCGGCCGCTGGTTGCTGCCCAGGGCTATCTCTGAAGCATGAGAACAGAGCGTCCAGGGCAGTTAGCCGGCCTCGGTGCAGCCGTGCTGTTCGGCTGCAGCGCGCCGCTGATCAGCACCCTCACCGGCTCGGGCTCGGCCCTGAGCATCGCCGGGCTGCTCTACGCCGGCGCCACCCTGGGCTTGCTGGCGGTGCGGTTGGTTCGCGGTAACCGGGCGGAAACCCCGATCCGCCGTGAAGACTGGCCGGCCCTTGCCGCGCTCACCTTGCTGGGTGGCGTGGTGGGTCCAGTCGCGCTCGTGCTGGGTTTGGCCCGCTTGCCGGCTGCCACCAGTTCGCTGCTGCTCAACCTCGAGTCCGTGTTCACCCTGGCCATCGCCGTGCTGCTGGGGCGTGAGCACCTGGGCCGACGGGGCCTGGCTTCGGCTCTTCTCACGATCGTTGGTGCTGTGGTGCTTTCGCAGGGATCACTCAGCGGAGCCAATGCCCTCGGCGGCGCCCTGCTCGCCCTGGCCACCCTCGCCTGGGGCATCGACAACAACCTCAGCCAGCGCCTGAGCCTGCGCGATCCCATCCAGATCGCCACCGCCAAGGCGGCGGGGGCGTCACTGCCCATGCTGGTGTTGGCCTTGCTGCTGGGGCATGCCTTCCCGCCACTGCCGCTCACCCTGGCGCTGCTTGGCATCGGCGCCCTGGGCTACGGCATCTCGATCTGGCTGGATCTTCTGGCCCTACGCGACCTAGGAGCCGCCCGTGAAGCCGTGCTGTTCTCCACCGCTCCGTTCGTAGGGGCACTGTTTTCGGTTGTCGTTCTGCGGGAATCCCTCTCCGCACCCTTGCTGCTGGCGACGGGGCTGATGGGCTCCGGAGTGGTGCTGCTGCTGCTCGAGCAGCACAGCCACAGGCATCGCCACGAACCGCTGCTTCATGCCCATCGCCATCGCCACGATCCCAGCAGTGGCGATCCTCACCACGAGCACGATCACACCCCGGAAGAGTTGAAGGGTCTGCCCAGCGAGCACCCCTTCTGGCATGCCCATGAGCACCGCCATCGGGAGCTGGAGCATGGCCATCCGCACGTGAGCGACGCCCACCATCGGCATCGGCACTGAACTCAGAGTCGGACGTGACCTTCAATCGCGGCAAGATTTGGTTGTGTCCTTTTTTTGTCGAAGCCAGGATCTGGCATCACGGCTGAGCAGGCAAATGCCCGGGGCCAACGCACTGGGCTTTGCTGTATTTACCCCTGTCTGGTGAGCACGTGCTGCATCACCTCCAACAATCCATCGGTCAGTGGTCGATGGCAGCCCAGGCGGTCGATCCAGATTGCTCCAACCAACAATTCCTCAGCGCTGACGAGGGCCATGTCTTGGCCCTCCAGCAGCTGCAGCTGCTTTAGCGGCACCGACAGCTCGGTCCGGAACACATGGGCCGTGCGCCGGTGGATGTGATTCAACCTCACCAGCTCCACAGCGAGGTGCTGCTAGTTGATTGCCTCTAGCGCTGCCGCCCTAGCGCCGGATCGGCTGCAGGAGTTTTGTAGTGAGCTGATGGCTTACGACGCCTGTTGATAAAGCTCCTCCAGCCGCTCCCGGCTGAAGTCGACGTAGAGGACCTCGTCACCGGGCTCGGGAGCCTCGGGATGGCGCCTTGGCTTGCCGCCACTTCTTTGGGATGCAAGAGAAGCGGAGCCGCGTAGGTTCTGACTCATCAAGGCAAAAGCTCCACCGGCGATGAGCGCAAAGAAGATCAGGTAGACAGCAGCCAGGAGGTCGTTCAAGGGGTGGAAAGCTCTTGCCGTAAACCTAGTGCAAAGAATTGTTAACTGCTGGCCACTTTGCCGCAATCCCATGAATCCAATCCCTCAAGTTTTGAACTGAACAGCGGAGACTCGCAGCAGCGCCTGGCCTGCAGTCCCCGCCGATGTGGCTGCGGAAAATCGGCAGAGGGGCTTGAGAAGCAGCACGGTTCCCATCCGAGTCCCCTGTGCTGATGAGGCTGGAGGCTTAGCTGGCTGTGGAACGAGCGCGAACTAGCAGGCCATCCGTCGGCGAGGGGCTAGGAATGACCCTGAGCGTCAGGTCCTGATCCGCCTCCAGCGCCAAGGTCACCTGTTTGAGCAGCCCCACCGCCAGCAGCCGGATCTCCAGCTCCGCAAGCGCCTTGCCCAGGCACACCCGCTCACCACCTCCATACGGCAGCAAGGTAACCGTGGTGTCACCGTCCAAATGTCGCTGCGGCCGGAAGATTGCCAGATCCTCCGTATCGGCCCCATGGCGCTGGCTGGCAGCGATGCTCACCTGCACCACCCGATCGGCTGGTACCAGTACACCCGCCAGGGCAATCGGCTCCCGGGTGCGGCGGAAGAAACCACCCACCGGCGGGGTCAGCCGCATCACCTCCTTCACGACCGCATCGAGCCGCGGCGCCCGCGTGGCGTCGGTGACGCTCCCAGCCGCCCCCTCCTCAGGCGGCCACGGCAAGACGTCGAGTTCCTCCCTTAGCCAGTCCAGCTCGGCTGGGTGTTGCAGCAGGGTCAGAAGCAGACAGCTCAGGGCGGAGGCGGTGGTTTCGTAGCCGGCAAACAGCAGCAGCAGAAGCTGCTCCGCCACGTCGTCGTCGCCCAAGGGGAGACCGGCTTCATCCAGGCCACCGGCCAGCAGATCAAGGCCGCCAGCGGCGATGGGTGCTCCAGAAGCCATGGCGGCCTGCGCCTTCTTGAGCACAGCGCCTAGGCGCTTGAGCAGACGTTGGCGGGCTTGGCGGGCACGGGCGTAGGGGCTGCCGGGCAACGCCAGGGGAAGTGAGAAGAGACCCTGGCACCAGGTTTCAAAATCCACGAACAGGGCTTCGCGATCGATGGGGTCAAGCCCCAGCACCGTGCTCGCAATCACGCTGAAGGCAAAACGCCGCAGCTTTGGCACCAGGGCCACCGGCGCGTCTGAAGCGAGCAGCTCCTGGCTGAGCTCTTTGACCAGCGCCACGATCGTCGGGCTGTAGCGCTTGAGGGCAGCAGAGGCGAACAGCTGGCCCACCACCCGGCGGCGGGCTTTGTGGTCGGCGCCGTTGCGGTTCGCCAACGACAGGGGCCCCAGCAGCTCACGCACACTGTCGGGCCACCAGCCCTGAACCGCATCGCCCTGGGCAAACAGGTCGCCGATCGCCTGACCGCCGCGAATGAATACGGTCCGTTGCCCCAGCAGGCTGGTTTCGTACACATCCCCGTAGCGCTCGAAGCGGGAGCGGGCGAAATCAGGATCGCGAAAGAAGGCAAGGGTCTCGAGCACTCCGCTCAGCGCTGGCGTGCTCGGCAGGGGCTGGAGGGTGGCGGGATCGAGGGGCACCAAAGGCTGCTGTAATAGCGCCAAGGATGTCGGATCACAGCCCGCACCGCGCCGCCACAGCCGCATGCAGCGGCTCAGAACAACAGGTTGCTCAGAAGAGTAAGACGATGGAGAGGCTCACCAAGGCCAGTCCTGCCAGACCGGTGGCAGCGAGAAGCGAAAAGGATTGGACCACCGGCAGCTCCAGCACGGCCAAAACCTAAAGCAATCCTTAAGGCCCGCAGTCATTCCGGCCTGCTAACGCTGCAATCCTTCACGGCAGCGGAGGCCCGGCGAGAGGCAGCGATCCCTGCAGCGCGGGCCAGCCAGGATTTGCGGGTGATGGGGCTTGGGCTGATCCGCACCTGACAATGGCGTTCAGCTGATCGAAGGACAGGGGTTCGAGATCCAGATTGATCCCCCAAATCGCGGCGACATGCCGATCGACCAGCGCCAATCGGCCTAGGACTAAGTGGAGATTAAAAGCTGAAAGTTCGCCGTCGGTGCTCCATTTCAGGCAAGTGATAGGCATACAGCAGCCTGCGCTGATCGATCTGTTGGTCACTGGGCGGCCCGGAGGCATCAGGCCGCTAACGGCGGAGCTGGGAAGACCGTTAGGCAGTCCTCCACCACAAGGCTGTGCTCGGCCTGGTTGTCGACCCTGAACCGTCCCCAGGTCGCCATGGGGTCGGAGCTAAGCGCTTCCGTCGGCAATACAAGGCGTTGGCCGCCGTAGGTGAGCCCTACACAGGTGAGACTGGCGTCGTCGCCCAGCAGGCTCCAGAGCACGGAGATCAGGCTGCGGTCGTAGGGCGCAGAACTCAGCTCCTCAGGACAATCGACGATCGAGCCCGGCTTCAAGGTGAGGTGCAGGCCACGCTCCCAGCTCAGGAAGGTGCCGTCGTGGGTGGGGTAAAACCAGCAGGTGGCGTTGCTCAGCTCGCTGAGCGCCACGCGATCGAGGCACCGCAGGCAGGTTGGGTCCTCCGGATCGCCCTGGTAGACACCGAGCCAGTGGTGCCGGGGTTCGATCCGAACCACTAGGGCGGCGCAGAGCAACTGAGTGCCATCACTGCTGCGGCGTTGCTCCCCGGTAAGACGACCATCGAGGGGAAGCAGCCCCAGATCGGGATGCTCAGCGCCCCGGTTGAAGATCCGCAGAGCGAAACCAGTGGAGGGCCCTGCGGCCTGCGCTTGCTGCAGAACCTCAAGAGTCGAGGTGGAATCAGGCAGCTGTGGTGCAGGGGCCACCACAAAGATCAGCGGTGGGTTCATGGCGATAGCCGGGAGTGAGGGCAATAGCTGGTTAGCCAAATAATCAAACGTTGCAGGGAGCAAGCAAAAGCCAAGGATGCTTCCAGCAATTTGCCCCTACCGACTCGGTCCCTGTTGATCGAGGGAGGTGAGTCAAGAGGAAGAAGGCAAAAGCAACACGCCCGCTCATCCGCGGGCGTTGGAGTTGACGGTCACCGGGATGGCGCGCAGCTCGCCAGCGTCCAGTGAGGAGAAAGCAGGCTCAAAGTCATTGGTCGCGCTGAGGTCGTCGAGCACGACCGGCACGATGCCGGCATCGAAGGAGAAGCGACCGGGGCCGTTGAACAGCAGGGCGAGGCTGCCGCCAAGATAGAGGACCACCAGCTCAAGCACATAGATGTTGAATCCGGCAGTGGAGATGTGCTGATAGGCCGCCACCGTCATCGTGCCGCTGAGGGCCAAGGCACCCACGGGCGTAAGCAGGCCGAGAATCACCAGCCAGCTGCCGATCAGCTCCGAGAAGCCGGCGGCGTAGGCGAAGAACAGCGGGAAGGGCAGGTGCAGCGAGGCCACATAGGTGTTGGCGAACTGCTGGGGATCGGCGAGCTTCTCTTGGCCGTGGTGAATCATCAGTCCGCCGATGCTCAGGCGCAGCAGCAGCAGACCGACGGAAGCCAGCAAACCTGGGCGCTGCAGGTAGGCGCGGACGGCAGGCGCCACTGCTGCTACTAGCCCAGCCAGAGGTGCAGACCTGGAGGCAGGAATGTCAATCGCGACGAACCTGTTCATCGAGATGAACCAAAGGGCGACACAGGCGGCCATGAAGCCGCCGAACAGTTCGAGCAGGGTGTACGTGGACATGGGGCGGGAGGTCGTTTTCAAAAATCATGGCAAGCTTCATTAAGGAACGTGAAGCGCCGCGGACATCCATCCCAGCCCTGTAATGGCAGAGCTTCCGGGCGGCGACTCGGTGCCCCAGGCCTCACGGAGGCTCCGCCAGGCCGCCAGGATGTAACTAGTTCGTTACAAACCGATGACCACTGGCGAGCTGTTCCTTGAGAGCCTGAGCTCCGGGGTTATCACCCAATCGGAGATCGACTGGCTGCTGAGCCAGCAAGATCACTTCGCCAGGACTGAGCAGGCCGCGATGCAGCGGCTGGGCCGCCTGCTCGATCAAGGGGAGATCCAGCTGGGCTGCCGGGTCGCACCGCAGCCACATCTGCAGCTCCAGGTGCTGAACGAGTGGACCGAGCCGCTCGGGCCAAGGCGCCGATCCTCCCTGGCCCTTTCTGCCTGACGACAAGTCGACAGGAGGGGCATTTCCAGTTGTTCCGGCTGGATCGCCCGCCCATCAGCGCTGAAAGCCAAACGGCTCAATTGTGCGGCTAGCCGCCAGAATTGAAGCTTGCACAGGCCCTTTTTAGCTTAAGACTATTTGCAGCGTGGATATATAAATTGTTCTTGAAATAGGAAGATGCAGCATAAACACTCGGATCACATCTCTGTGAGTGGCAAGACAGCAGGCATGAAACAGCCCATCCCTTTGCAACTGTCTCGCAGCATGCTGGATGCCGCTGGAATATCAGTTTCGTTGCATAATCTTGAGAGAATACCTACCAAAAACAAACTTCTAATTGTCAGCAACCATCGCAGCCTGCTGGATGCTCCACTGCTGATGACGGCGATCGGCCGCCCTGTGCGATTCGCCTGTCACTATTACATGAGTCAAGTGCCGCTACTGCAGCAGGCAATTGCCTTGATGGGCGCCTTTTCGCTCGAGGCAGATCAGAGAAGGCAGGCATCGTTCTTCCGGCAGTCGGCCACGTTTCTGCAAGCCAATCAGGTGGTGGGCGTGTTTCCTGAGGGTGCGGATCCGATGGTGAAGGTCAACGCCCCTCAGCAGCTCAGCCCGTTCTACAGGGGTTTTGCCCATTTAGCCCTGAGGGTGCCGGTGGATGGCCTTGCGATCCTGCCGATTGCCATTGCTTCAAGGGAGGAAAAACGGGGAAAGCTTGCTCCGCTTGCCTTGTTTCGGCGCTTTGATCCATCAGAAGCACTGTTTCAACGCGATGGCTGGCATTCTGCAATCCTCTATCGGCATGTTGATGTTCTCTTTGGCCATCCTCTACTGATCGACGAGAGTTGGAAATCTCGGTATCGAGGTAGCGGCGGAGCTACTACAGCGCGAGAGCTCACCCAAGCCTGTTGGAGCCAGATCGCTGAATTGTTGGCCCGCTGATGCTTATTAGTACTCCTTGATCATGATCGCCACCCCGACGTTTTTGCGGCTCCTTGCTTGTACACCTGTAACGGCATCACGACCGCTGTTTGTCTTTTTGCCGGGCATGGACGGCAGTGGTGCGTTGCTGCAACCACAGGTTGCTGGACTCAGCACTGGCTTTGACATTCGTTGCTTGTCTATTCCTCCAGACGACCTCAGAGGATGGGAAGAATTGACCGAGCATGTCGCCGCACTGATCCAGATGGAGCAGCAACGGCATCCTGGGCGAAAGACCACAGTTTGTGGTGAATCGTTTGGTGGTTGTTTGGCGTTGAGATTGATCACACGCTTTCCGAAGCTGTGTGACCAACTGATTCTGGTCAATCCCGCCACCTCAGCGCAGCGTCAACCCTGGATCGGTGCCTGCAGCTCTTTGACTCAGCTGCTGCCCACGCCGATTTACCAGCTTTCCACCTTCAGTCTGTGCAATCTGCTGATTGCATCCCATCGGGTCAGCAGGCCCAGGCGGCATCAGCTGCTGGCCGCCATGCAGGCTGTGAGGCCTCAAAGCGCTGCCTGGAGATTGGCATTGCTTAAACAGTTCCGCCTGGAGGATCTGCCCCTGGATCGCGTACGTCAGCCTGTTTTAATCCTGGCCTCAGAAGCGGATCGACTCCTGCCCTCTCAACGCGAAGCGAAGCGATTGGCACGCTTTCTTCCAGAAACCACAATCGTTCAGCTTCCGGATAGTGGGCATGTCTGCCTTTTGGAGAATCAACTCAATTTGTCTGCCATCCTCAAGTCGCAGGATCTGTTTTCTGATCTGCCGGCGTCCACGTTGCCACTAGGCGCGCCAGCCGTGGCGGCTGCAGCCCTCTAGTAGCCCGATTGCATGGGTGAAGCCTGCGACACAGGCAGGTGGAACCTTGCGGGAAACCGGCCGCGCCTCGCGTTGCAAGTGCTTAACATTTTGCAACATTGCATTAAGACCGTGGATCGCGCTCTCAGCCGCCAGTTCGCCGTTGAGACTCAGGCACGAGCCATCGATGCCTGCAACGACCTTGCCGAGCTCAAGCGAATCGCCAAAACCCTGCTGTCGGCCTGGCATCTGCAGACCGACATGACGCGGCACTTTGGCGCCCAGGCGCTGGGCATTACCCCGCCATCGCCATGAGCCTGTCCACGCTGGCGGTGGGTCTGCTGGCGCTGAGCGACCCGTTGGGGTTGCTCAGCGTTGTGGGTCAAGCCGGTGCCGGCAGCGATTCCCGCCTGCGGCGCATCAGTCGTCTGGCGGTGCTCACCTACCTGGCTGTGTTGCTGGTGGCCTGCTGGTGGGGTTCGGGCCTGCTTGGGTTATTCGGGATCAGCCTGCCGGCCTTCCGGATTGCTGGTGGCCTGATCCTGCTGCCGTTGGGGTTGAGGCTGCTGGAGGGGCGTCCGGCGCTGCTGGCAAGCCCCTTGGCGGATGACCCGGCAGCGGCGATTGTGCCGATCGGGGTGCCGTTAATGGCAGGCCCCGGCACGATCTCACTGGTGGTTGCGGAAGCTCCCGACGCCTGGAGCGGGCGACTGCTGGTGAGCCTGGTGATCGGCGCCATGGCTGTGGGGCTCTACCTGTTCCTGCAGCTCACGCCGAGGCTGCGGGGCTGGCTGGGTCAGACCCGCGAACGGGTGCTGCAGCGCTTGATGGGTCTGTTGATCACTGCGGTAGCGGTTCAGATTCTGGTGAATGGGCTGAAGGGCTGTTTCCCGATCCTGGCTTGAGGGGGGCTGGGTGGGGCAGAGAATGAGCCTGGCCAGTTCCTGATCGCTACCCAACGCCATGCCTGCTGATGTGGTGATCGAGGGGACAACGCTGCGATTGGCAAGGCGAAGCGATGTCGCCGTTGCCCTGCGTGTGGCAGCCCATTTCCAGCGCCGCATCGCTGAGGACGACTGGCGCCCCTACCAGAGCAGAAAGGATGCGGTACGGGCCTGGAGCCGGCTGGGCGGCATCCGCCTTCAGGTGATGGAAGCGCTGAGCCTGTTGAACGAGTCCTGAAACTCTGCTGCGCCCACAGCACAAGGGCATTACGGGCACGCAGGGCAGATCGGCTGAGAGCCGGGGTTTGCTGGTCCCTGGGCTCACCAAAGGCCTGGCAGCAGCCTGGCGCTGCGCTGCTGCCAGGCGCTGAATTCAGGGTATTTCGCTGCCATCTGCTTTTCCTTCTGGCCGATGCGCTGCAGGTAGATCAGCAGCACCAGAGCCGGCACGAGGTAGGCCCAGATATTGCCGGCCACCACCGCGAAGCTGAGGTAGCGCAGCAGATCGCCCAGGTAGTTCACATGGCGCACGCGCCGCCAGATGCCATCGCTCACCAGGCCAGCACCCATCGCTTTAGCGGTGGTTTTCTGCGCATCGGCGCTGGCGTTGATCAGGCTGCCGAAGCTGAATAGCACCAGTGCCAGGGCCACGGCGGCCTGGGATATAGGCACGGGATTGAGAAAGGCCAGCAGCCCCGGCAGGCTGTAGAGCACGCCGATGAAAAGCAGGGCGAAGCCAAAGCTCACCACCCCTACGCGCTCGTTGAACAGTTGGCGGGCCCGCTCGGGAAACAGCCACTGCTCCAGCAGCCACCAGAGGCAGTAGCTGATGTGCAGGCTGAGGTAGAGCACCTGGCGCATGTCCTGCACCCCGATCACTGCCGCCAGCACCAGCAGCAGCACAATCGTGAGTGCCTTGGCGGTGTTGATCGCCGTGAGTTGGCTCCAGCCCATCAACACATCCTTGTTGGCGTCACCCTACCGGCGCTGCCAGTTGGGCCAGGGCCGCCGTGGCTGTGCTTGCCACGCCATCCTCAGCGGCGAGCACCTGCTGCATCACCGGCTCCGGCCCCGAGGCGACTTCAATCGCCATGGCTGGCGATCAGGCTTGTGCGGACCGCCGCTGCTGTACGGCGACAAACGCAGCGCCACCGCCCGCCAGAAGTAGCCCACCGCTGATGGCCAGAAGTACCAGGGTCTGGAGCAGCAGCAGGAAGATTCCGAGCGCCGAACCAGCCACGATTTGAATTCTGGCCTTGATCAGCAGGGTGAGCAGCAACAGCACGGTGCCTTTAAGAGCCAATACCTGGGCTGTAGTGAACAGGCAGAAGGGATTGAAAAGCACGGCGAGAGTAAGAGCTTGTCCCATCGTGGCGGGTGATAGATCGAGGTAGGGCCCCCAGCCAATAAAAAAGCCCCCTACTGATAGGGAGCTTTTGAGATTCCGTTATTGCCCAGCCGTAGCTGGGCTGTTGACTATCAACCGATTACAGGGGCGGTCAGTGCCACGGGGGTGGCAGTAGCAGCAGCCAGGTCAAGCGGGAAGTTGTGAGCGTTGCGCTCGTGCATCACTTCCATGCCCAGACCAGCGCGGTTCAGCACATCGGCCCAGGTGTTCACCACACGGCCTTGGCCGTCGAGGATCGACTGGTTGAAGTTGAAACCGTTCAGGTTGAAGGCCATCGTGCTCACGCCAAGAGCGGTGAACCAGATGCCAACCACGGGCCAGGCAGCCAGGAAGAAGTGGAGGCTGCGGCTGTTGTTGAAGGAGGCGTATTGGAAGATCAGGCGACCGAAGTAGCCGTGAGCAGCCACGATGTTGTAGGTCTCTTCCTCTTGGCCAAACTTGTAGCCGTAGTTCTGGCTCTCGCTCTCGGTGGTTTCACGAACCAGCGAAGAGGTAACCAGTGAACCGTGCATGGCGGAGAACAGGCTGCCCCCGAAGACACCAGCCACTCCCAGCATGTGGAAGGGGTGCATCAGGATGTTGTGCTCAGCCTGGAACACCAACATGTAGTTGAAGGTGCCGGAGATGCCAAGGGGCATGGCGTCCGAGAAGGAGCCTTGACCGAAGGGATACACCAGGAACACAGCAGATGCTGCAGCCACAGGAGCGCTGTAGGCGACGCAGATCCAGGGGCGCATGCCCAAGCGGTAGGAAAGCTCCCACTCGCGTCCCATGTAGGCGTAGATGCCGATCAGGAAGTGGAAGACCACCAGCTGGAAAGGACCACCGTTGTAGAGCCACTCATCGAGGCTGGCGGCTTCCCAGATGGGATAGAAGTGCAGGCCGATGGCGTTGCTGGAAGGAACAACAGCACCGGAGATGATGTTGTTGCCGTACATCAGGGAGCCAGCTACGGGCTCACGGATGCCGTCGATGTCGACGGGGGGAGCAGCGATGAAGGCAACGATGAAGCAGATGGTGGCAGCCAGGAGGCAGGGGATCATCAGCACACCGAACCAGCCCACGTAGAGGCGGTTGTTGGTGGAGGTGACCCAGTCGCAGAACTGGTTCCACGCAGAAGCGCCTTGGCGCTGCTGAATAGTGGTTGTCATGAGAACGGTTTGGGGAAGGGCTTGCCTGACTCAGCCGAAAGGCTTTGCAGGAAAGCAGTAAGTAGATGCGGGGCGGGAATCCGCTCGCTCATCTAAACGTAACACCAGTTCACAATTGCCACCCAATCCAGAGGCTCAATTGGACGACAGCAAAGCTGATGGCACCGATAAGCCCGGCTAATCACGCCCTATCCGGCGGTCGCTGCAAAGGTCCATCGCCCAATCGACCATCGACATCCCCAAGCTGGTTCTGCTGCTGGCTGGTGATCCTGGGGCCTTCACGCCTCTGGGCGCCCTGGCCCTGGCCGGCGCGATGGCCAAGGCGGCCCACCAGCAGATCCTCACGGCTGGCCTGAACATCTACCTGCTGGAACTGGTAGTGCTCCACCTAGGAGAAAGCCTTGTCCTGCGCTTCAACGGGCCGGGTCACTTTTCCTTTGATGCAGGCATGGGGAGCCAGCTGATCTCCGGACTGGATCAAGACGGTGGCTTCGGGGCCTCTACTCCGGCGGTCATCGCAGTGAAGGCCTTCCGCCAGGCCGATTGAGTGGAAAGAGAAGGGCTGCTGCCCACGGATTCGCAGCCCTCAGCCGCGACAGCGCCCAAAGCAGTCACATTGCGTTACAATTCTGGCAACAAACCGCAACACTCATGGCTGACCCCACTCCCCGCTTCGGTTTCGTCGCCTTCGCCGAAACCTGGAATGGCCGCCTGGCCATGCTCGGCTTTGTGATCGGCCTAGGCACCGAGCTGCTCACCGGCCAGGGCATCCTTTCCCAAATCGGGCTCGGTTGATCTCCATGGGTACCGACTCCTACACCGCCATCACCCTCCTGCTGTTTGGTGTCTGGCTGATCAGTGCCCTAGTGCTGCAGCCCAATATCGCCGACTGACGCCAGAGGGCTTCCGCTTCGTTTCACACCCCCCAGGAGATCCCCATGACCAACACCCCCGCCAACGAACAGCTGCTCAACAACAGCCCAGAACAGCTGACCCTCGTGGCCCAGCTCAAGCGAGCTGAACTGTTTAACGGACGTGCCGCCATGCTCGGCATCGTGATCGGCATCGTGGTGGAAGGTCTCACCGGCTTTGGCATCGCCCACCAGATCGGCCTCGGCGCCTTGGTGGATGGCTACGCCGCCTGCCGCACCCAGTTCCTGCCGTTCTGTTTCTGAGCCTTCTTCAAAAGCTTCGCCCGACCCCCTCGAGAAGGCACCACGGATGAGCAGGCAAATGCCCGGGGCCAACGCTCCGGGCTCTGTTGTGGGGATTGAGCGAGTCAGTCCAGCCCACCCAGGCGAATGAGTCCGCCCACCACCACAAAGGCAATCGCCAGGGCGGTGATGCTGCGGATGTGCCAGGCCAGGCCGCTCAGGTTGGCGTCTCTGAGGATGGGAATGAGCCGCACCTGGGGTGAAGTGCCAGGGCGGCGGTGCCGGCGAGTAGTAGGAGCTTCACGGCCACCAGCAGCGGAAACACAGACACGGCAGCGACTGGGCAGCTGTTTCCACGATTGGTCCATCCGGCTGAAAACCCTTGCTGCCACCGTCTGTGGCAAGGACTAGAAATCACAGCCAAACTTTGGGGCAGAAATTCTTTGGCCCCATGCCGAATCGCCTCACGGCAGCTGCCGCCGTTTCCGCCCTCTGCCTCACCGCCGCCGGCCCAGCAGCTCTGGCCTGCTCCCGCGTCACCTGGCTCGGCCCAAACCAACAGGTGATCACAGGACGTTCGATGGACTGGCCCTATGGCTTCAACTCCCACTTTTATGTGATCCCCCGCGGCGAACGGCTTAACGGAGCCGGCGGTGTGAACTCCCTGAGCTGGACCAGCCGTCACGGCTCGGTGGTGGTGAGTGGCAGCACCGAACCCGGTGGCGCCATCGACGCGGTGTTCGACGGCGTCAACGAGCGCGGGCTCGCCGCCAACCTGCTCTATCTGGCTGAGAACGATTTCGGCCTGGCGACGGCACCCGCTGGCCGCCCCCGCCTCTCTTTTGCCGCCTGGACGCAATATCTGCTCAGCCAGTACGCCACGGTGAAGGAGCTGGTGCAGGCCGTGAAGGCCGATCAGATCCAGATCGTGCCAGTGCCCTTCGGCCCCGGTGGCAAGGCCAAGGCGACCGTGCACATGGCCGTCTCCGATGCAAGTGGCGATTCCGCCGTGATCGAATACCTCAAGGGCAAACCTGTGATTCACCACGGCAGCCAGTACCAGGTGATGACCAACAGCCCGGTGTACAGCGAGCAGCTCAAACTCAACGCTTTCTGGAGCACCAAGGACCGCACCCATGAGCTGCCGGGCTC
This sequence comes from Cyanobium sp. Maggiore-St4-Cus, assembly GCF_024345615.1. Classification (NCBI taxonomy): domain Bacteria; kingdom Bacillati; phylum Cyanobacteriota; class Cyanophyceae; order Synechococcales; family Prochlorococcaceae; genus Cyanobium; species Cyanobium sp. Maggiore-St4-Cus. The sequence goes on along the minus strand of NZ_JAGQBL010000003.1, from coordinate 127,400 downwards.
AATCCAGTCGCCGGATCGCTTCGTTCGCGGCTCCTACTACAACGAACAGCTGCCGCCCACCAGCGATCCCCGCCAGGCCCTGGCCGGGGTGATGAGCGTGATGCGCAACATCTCCGTGCCCTGGGGCACTCCGGATCCGGAGCACCCGAACATCTCGCCCACCTGGTGGCGCACCCTGATCGATCAGAAAAACCGGGTGTACTACTTCGACTCAGCCCTCTCGCCGCAAATGGTGTGGGTGAATCTCAACCAGATCGATCTGGCGCCTGGCAGTGGCGTGCGCGCCGTTCAGATTGAAGGCAATGACGCTCTGCAGGGCAATGTGACCCGCCAACTGAAACCAGCAGCGACCATCACGTTCCTTGCTCCCAAGTAAGGGAGGCGATAGGAATCGCCAGCGGCAGCCTCAGTCCGATGCCTCCCGGCGCTGTTGGTGATTCACCAGTGCTGCCCCCCCCCAGCTGCGAGCACACACCCACCGCTGACGGCCAGGAACCCAAGGTCTGAAACAGCAGCAGCACGGTGGGCTTGAGGGCAAGCACCTTGGCCGTGCTGAATGTACAAAACGGGTTCAGAAGCACGGCAAAAGTATGAGGTCACCCCATGCTGGCGGGGTGAACACGACGCAGAGGGTTGTTCAGGCTCGTGGCGGTTTCGGCGGACTCCACTGCGGCCCACAAGCCCGCCAGCCCTGCTGCCGCTTCTGGGCCCAGAGCTTGACCGCCTCATCTCGCATCAGCTCCCTGCGATGTTTCAGCAGCGGTGGCTCCCCGCCGGGCATCACCTCTCCAAAAGTCACCTCCAGGCTCTGGCTCCAACGGTCGTAGCGCCGCGGCTGGAAGTGCAGCACTTGGCGGCCATCGCTGATCCAGCCCTCCTTGGGCGAGAGAGGCGACCGCTCGCGGTCACGAACCTGCATTGGGCTGCGGTCGGCTACCTCAGTCCTGGACATCACCACACTCTGCTGCCTGCTCGGCTTTGCGGCGGGCGTTGATTTTCTCCTGAACATCCCAAATTTGACCGCCTTCTATAGCCTCGTCGAGGATGCACTGAGCCTGTTCGGGGGTGAGCTTGGGGTTGTTGCGAGCACTCTCGGGGGAGTTTCGCCACTCCTCCATGGTCATAGGACGCTCTCGCTTGCGGATGTGTTTGGCCATAAAAACTCTGGGATACTAAAAGTAGTTTATTTGTCCCTGTAAACCGTCAATTGGCGATGCCCCCGGTTTCAGGAAAGATGTCACCCCCTTCATTCGTACATCCGGGGGCTTGAGGACATGACCAATGCGCCGATACAGCGAGGCCGTCAAGGCTGATGTGAGAAGGCGAATGAGCCCACCGCAGCGGCAGAGCGTTGCCCGGATTTCAGAAGAGCTGGGCATCCACGTGATCACCCTCTACAAATGGAGGAAGACCTGGCGGTTGCAGGGAGAGGTGGTGCCGGCATCCGAGAAGGAACCAGAAGGCTGGAGTGCTGCCGACAAGTTCACGGTGGTGCTGGAGACGGCTGGGTTGTAGCCGCAAGGCTTCTGCGAAGCAGTACGCCACTGAGCTCAGCGCCTACTGCCGGGAGCGGGGGCTCTTCCCGGAGCAGGTGAGCCGCTGGCGGCAGGCGGCCCAGGATGCCAACGCCAAGCCTGTGCTGACGATGGCCGAACAGAAGGAGCTCGAGAAGCTCCGCGCCCAGGACCAGCGGGAGATCAAAGCCCTCAGAAAGGAGCTGCAGCGCAAGGAGAAGGCCATGGCGGAGATGGCGGCTTTGCTGGTGCTGCAAAAAAAGTGGGATGCCTTCTGTTCGGAGGACGCGGAAGGCTGACCAGCGCCTTGCACCGGCGGAAGGTGATCGAGCTGATCGGGGAGGCCAATGCTGCGGGCGCCGGCCTGGTGAGGGCCTGCGGTGTGATCGGCATCTGCCTGCGCACCCTCAAACGCTGGCGGAAGGCCTTCCTGGGTGATGGGGACGGCGTGGATCGCCGTAAAGGCAGTGCTCGCCTGGTGGGTCACCGCCTGAGCGAGGAAGAGCGCCAACGAATCCTGCTGACGTGCAACCAGCCGGAGTACGCCGCGCTGCCGCCAGGGCAGATCGTGCCGGCACTGTCCGATCAAAAGCTTTTTATTGGCTCAGAGAGCAGCTTTTATCGGGTGCTGCACCAGGCGGGTCAGTGCAACCGCCGGGGGAGGGCCAGGCTGCCTCAGGAGCCGCGTTCGGTGCCGCGCCTCAGGGCGGATGGCCCAAACCAGGTGTGGAGCTGGGACATCACCTACCTGCCCACCACGGTGCGCGGTGTGTGGCTCTACCTCTACCTGGTGGTCGATGTCTGGAGCCGCAAGGTGGTGGCCTGGGATGTGGCCGAGGTTGAGTCGGCTCAGATCGCAGCGGATCTGGTGCAGCGGGCCTGCCTCAAGGAGCGCTACCACCGCCCCAGCGGTTTTGGCAGCCGCCAGTGCCAGCAGCAGCCCCTAATCCTCCACGCCGACAACGGCAATGCCATGCGCGCTGCCACGCTGGAATCACGGCTCGAGGAGATGGGGGTGCTCAGATCCTTCTCCAGGCCAAGGGTTTCCAACGACAACCCCTACTCGGAATCCCTGTTCCGTACGGTCAAATACCGTCCCGACTACCCCAGCCGGCCATTTGCCAGCAAGCACGACGCCTGCCAGTGGGTGTGTGCCTTTGTCGACTGGTACAACCACCGGCACCGCCACAGCGCGATCAAATTCGTGACGCCCGACCAGCGCCACAACGGATCTGCCAAGGCCATTTGCAGGCAGCGCGCTGATGTCTACGAGGGCGCCCGCAGGGCCCATCCAACACGCTGGAGCCGCACCACCCGTTGCTGGCGTCAACCAGCAGAAGTGTGGATCAACAAGCCACCAGAAGAGCCCGATCCAGTCCTGGAGCTACCATTAATCCAGGCAGCCTGAGTGGCAGCCCAGGAGTGACATCTTTCCTGAAAGACACCGCACCGATGGTCAGCCCCACCGGGAGGTCGCCGCAGAAGGAGGTTCCCAACACATCCAGCTAACTGCACTGCCGGTCAGCTGATCTATTAATGCAAAGAGGCCCCTGTGAATTGGATAATGAGAATTGGAGATGACAATGGTTGCTTCAGGAAGGGAGGTCTATTGAGCGATCAAGGTCGACATCAGCTGTGGTTGCATCCATGCCAGAGTCTTCAGACGCAGCGCCTTTCACCTTTTTTGACTCAGCGCTGCAGGAATTACAGTAAAATGAATAGCCTTGTGCGAATCCAGCAACGGCCTGGAAGTAATCTTTAGTAAGTGGTTTATTGATCCTGCAGGCAATGCATTCTCTGGTTGGAGGTTGAGACGTTCGACTGTTCATCGGAATTGTTGTCGTGAGAACTAATTACGCCCCCCTAGATGCGTGGCCTAATTTTACCAAAGAAAGCCGGATGGCATGGCAGTTGACGTCCCAGCATCTCCTGGACTGTCGCACAGCTGCAGGTCCCCTAAAGCGGAAACCACTACCAGTGAGCGGAAACGATTGCTGTCGGTGGCCTGAGCTGGAAACTGGCCTCGTAGGGCCTCTGGAGGCGGAATGTACTCGATCCCAGCCTGCCCTGCTGCACAGCAGCCATGGCGAGCTGGCTGCCATGGCCACCTAGCGAAATTCTGGCCGCTTGTGTTGATCAAAGCTGCGTTGGAGGGCGTCACCGATCGTCAGACCCACCGGGAGGCCACCGCCGAAGGAGGTGCCCAGCACATGGCGGTAGAGCTTGGTCTCCACCAAACGAATGGTGGAATCAGGAAACGGAATGTAGTTGGTTTTGGCCACCAGCTCGGGGGCGTTCCGGATCAGGAAGGTAGTGAAACTACGGACCTCGGCACTGTCGAGCAAGGCCTGATCGTTGACATAAATGAACAGGGGTCTGGACAGTGGCTGGTATTGCCCCTGCAACACCGACTGAACGGAGGGCAGCACAGGTTTTCCCTTGGGATTAACCACCGCAAGGGCCTTGAGCCGGCCACTGTTGCTGCGGAACCAGCCATAGCCAAGGTAGCCAAGGGCCTGGGGATCAGCGGCCACGCAGTTCACCACCACATTGTCATCCTCGCTGGCGGTATAATCGCGGCGGGAGTTGTCCTCATCGCCGTTGATGGCCTTGTTGAAGTAGTGGAAGGTGCCTGAATCGCCGCCCGCTCCGCACAGCTTGATCGGCCGCTTTGGCCAGGCCGGGTTCACCTGGTTCCAGCGGTTGATGCGCCCCTGGGCGTTGCGGTTCCAGAGCAGGGAGAGCTGCTGGGTGCTCACGGCTTTCGCCCAGCTGTTGCCCGGATGGACGACCACCGAGAGGGCATCGAAGGCCAGGGGCACTTCAATGAAGCGGATGCCCTTGGCGGCACAGGCCTTGAGTTCATTGGTGTTGATGGGCCTCGATGCATTGCTGATCTCCACCCGGCCGCTGCAGAGATCCCGGAAACCGGCGGTGCTGCCCGTTTCCTTGAGACTGATGCGGACACCCTTGCCGGCCGCCGTCTGGCGGAAGGCGCTGATGCCCGCCTGCACAATCGGGTACACGGTGCTGGAGCCGCTGATGCGGATCGGCCGGGTGGATGCCTGCTGCTGTGCCAGAGCAGCTCCAGAGGCAACGGGGAAAACGAGCGTGACCGCCAGGGTCAGGCTGAGCCTGAAGGGTCAGAGTCATGCCGTGTCCAACGGCATGACTCTGACCCATCAACCCGTGTTGATGAGTTAAGGATTGGTTATGGCGGGGCGATTCGTGATGGCCAGGCGGCCCCTGAGCCACAACGACACGTACACCAGCGCCACCAGCACCGGCACCTCGATGAGGGGGCCGATCACCCCGGCGAGCGCCTGGCGGGAACTGACCCCCCAGACGCTGATGCTCACAGCGATGGCCAGCTCGAAGTTGTTGCCGGCGGCGGTGAAGGCAAGCGTCGCTGTTTTCGCGTAGCTGAGCCCGCTGCGCCGGCCCACCGCGAAGGCCGTGAACCACATGATCGAGAAATAGAGCAGCAACGGCACCGCCACCCTCGCCACCGTGAGCGGATCGGAGGTGATCGCCTGCCCCTGCAGGGCGAACATCACCACGATCGTGAACAGCAGACCGTAGAGCGCGAACGGGCTGATGAAGGGGATGAAGCGCTGCTCGTACCAGCGCGGTCCCTTGAGGCTCAGGCCGATCCGGCGGCTGAGGTAGCCCCCCAGCAAGGGCAGCCCCAGAAACACCAGCACCGCCTTGGCGATCTCCGCCATCGAAAAGGCCACGTCCTGGGTGGCCAGCCCCAGCCAGCCGGGCAGGATCTTGAGGTAGAAACCACCCAGCAGGGCATAGGCCAGCACCTGGATGATCGAGTTGATCGCCACCAGCAGGGCGGCCGCCTCCCGATCCCCCTGGGCCAGATCGATCCAGATCAGCACCATGGCGATGCAGGGGGCCAGGCCGATCAGGATCAGCCCGGTGCGGAACGCCGGCTGACCCGGAAGAAAGATCCAGGCCAGGGCGAACATCAGCGCCGGCCCCAGCCCCCAGACCAGCAGCAGTGAAAGCCGCAGCAAACGGCGATCGCGCGCCGCCCGGCCAAGCTCCTCGTAGTGCACCTTCGCCAGCACGGGATACATCATCAACAGCAGCCCCACGGCGATCGGCAGGGAGGTGTTGCCGATCCTCACGGCATCGAGAACCCCCTGAATGGCGGGGAAGAAGCGACCCAGCAGCAGTCCGCCCGCCATCGCCAACAGGATCCAGAGCGGCAGGAACCGATCCAGCAGCGACAGCCTGGCCAGAATTGCCTTTTCGTCGGGGGCCAGCGGGTGATGGTCGGTGGACTTCGGGTTCATGCCGTTGGGAGCAGAGCGGGAGTGGAGGGAAGCTGGGGGCTGAACCGACGCTGCCTGCTCAATCCGTCGATGCCTTGCTCAGCAGGGAGCGAACCTCATCGGCAGTGGGCACCCGCCCCGCCACGACGACCCGTTCATCGATCACCAACGCCGGCGTCCGCATCACCCCATAGGCGGCAATGGCCACCGGATCGTGAACCGCTTCGATGCTCGGCTCGAGGCCCAGCTCAGCGGCTCCTTTGCGGGCGTGATCTTCCAGGGTGATGCATTTCTTGCAGCCGCTGCCGAGAATCTTGATGTCCATGGGGGTAAGGATCAGGGCAGGATGGAATTGAAGATGTAGCCGATCAGCACGATGCCCAGGCCGGTAACCGAGAAGAAGGCGGCCAGCAACGGTGGCTTGAGCACCCGGCGCAGCAGGATCAGCTCCGGCAACGACAGGGCCACCACGCTCATCATGAAGGCGAGAACCGTGCCCATCGGCAGTCCCTTCTCATAAAGCGCCTGCACCATCGGCATCACACCCGCCGCATTGGAATACAGCGGGATGCCGATTCCCACCGCCAGCAGCACACCGAAGGGATTGCTGCGGCCGGCATGGGTGGCGAAGAAATTGGTGGGCACCCAGCCGTGGATCAAGGCGCCCACGCCGATGCCGATCAGCAGATAGGGCCAGATCTGCTGCAGGATGGAGACCACTTCTTCGGCCCCCATCTGAAGCCGCTGCTCGAAGGAAAGGCCCAGCGAACTCTCCACGGCCTGGCCGTGCAGCTTGGTTTCGTAGACGAAGGGTTCGACCCAGCGCTCCAGTCGTAGGCGACCCAGCACCCATCCCGCCAGGATCGCGATCAGCAGGCCGGAGCCGATGTAGATCAGTGTGATCCGCCAGCCGAACAGACTGAACAGCAGGCCGATCGCCACCTCGTTCACCATCGGGCTGGCGATGAGAAAGCTCAGCGTGACCCCCAGCGGGATGCCCGCAGCCAGGAAACCGATGAAGGCCGGCACCGCACTGCAGGAGCAGAAGGGTGTGACCACCCCGAGCAGACCGGCCAAGACGTTGCCGAGCCCTTCACGGCGTCCGGCCAGCAGGGCCCGGGTGCGCTCCACGCTCAGATAGGAGCGCAGCACGGTCACCAAGAAGATGATGCCGCTCAGCAGCAGGGCAATCTTGATCGAGTCGTAGAAGAAGAAGCGCAGGGTTTCGCTCAGCCGCTGCCCAGGATCAAGACCCAGCCAACCGAACAGCACGACCTCCCAGAGAGATTCGTTGATCCGGTAGAGCAGCAGCCAAGCGGCCACGAGGCCGGCCAGCAGGGCGACATGGCCGGGCCGGCTGGTGCGCAGCCACCGCATCGCCGGGGTGACGTTGCTCACGTGCAGCGGCTCGCCGGCTTGCCGCACTGGGCTCCCAGGTCCGCCAGCCAACTGCGCAGCTGTTCGATCGCTTCCGGGCGCAGGCTGTAGTAGATCCAGCGGCCCTCCTGGCGATCGGCCAGCAGGCCGGCTTCCTTGAGCACTTTGAGGTGGAAGGAGAGCTTCGACTGGGCCAGGCCGAGATCGGCGGTGAGATCACAGACACACCGCTCGCCGTCGCCGAGGGCTTCGATCACCTGCAGGCGCAGCGGCTCGGCGAGGGCCTTGAGGAGCGCCCGGGCCTGCTCGGACTGGATGGGTGGACTGGCAACAGCCCCTGGATCGGCCATGTGATCGACAACACGTCTTGAATCAACTCTAGTTGATCTATATTCGTAGCACCGCGGGCTTTGCGAATGAAGATCGGCATCAATGGCTTCGGCCGCATCGGCCGCCTGGTGTTCCGCGCCCTCTGGGGCCGGCCCGGCATTTCCCTGGTGCACGTCAACGATCCGGGAGGCGATGCCGCCGCCGCCGCCCACCTACTGGAATTCGACTCGGTGCATGGCCGCTGGCCCCAGGCCGTGGAAGCGAACGGGACGGGCTTCCTGGTGGAGGGCCAGCCCGTGGGCTACAGCCAGCAGAAGGATCCCACCGCCGTGCCCTGGGCCGGCGCCGATGTGGATCTGGTGCTCGAATGCAGCGGCAAGATCAAAACCCCAGAAACTCTCGAGCCTTACTTCACCCAGCTCGGCCTGAAGCGGGTGATCGTGGCCTGCCCGGTGAAAGGGGTGATCGCTGGAGAGGAAGCCCTCAACATCGTCTACGGAGTCAACCACCACCTCTACGACCCCGCCCGCCACCGCCTGCTCACCGCCGCCTCCTGCACCACCAACTGCCTGGCGCCGGTGGTGAAGGTGGTGCACGAAAGCTTCGGCATCCGCCACGGTTCGATCACCACCCTGCACGATGTGACCAACACCCAGGTGGTGGTCGATGCCTTCAAGAGCGACCTGCGCCGGGCCCGTTCCTGCATCCAGAGCCTGATCCCCACCACCACCGGCTCGGCCCGGGCGATCGGGCTGATCTTCCCTGAACTGCAGGGCAAGCTCAACGGCCATGCCGTTCGGGTGCCGCTGCTCAATGCTGCGCTCACCGACGCGGTGTTCGAGTTGGAGCGTGAGGTGAGCGTGGACGAGGTCAACGCCGCCTTCGAGGCCGCTGCCAACGGGCCGTTGCAGGGAATCCTGGGCTACGAAACCAGGCCCCTGGTATCGATCGACTACGTCAACGATTCGCGCAGCTCCATCGTTGACGCCCTCTCCACGATGGTGATCAACGGCACCCAGCTCAAGGTCTACGCCTGGTACGACAACGAGTGGGGCTACAGCTGCCGCATGGCGGATCTGGCCTGTCACGTGGCTGCGTTGGAACGTGCCGCACTGGAAGGTGCCGCCCGATGAAACACCTCACGGGATTGCAGCAGTACGTGGTCGTCACGGCCAACTACTGGGCCTTCACCCTCACCGATGGGGCCCTGCGCATGCTCGTGGTGTTCCACTTCCACCAGCTCGGCTACTCCACCCTGGAGATCGCCTTTCTGTTTCTCTTCTACGAATTCTTCGGCATCATCACCAACCTCTACGGCGGCTGGCTGGGGGCCCGTTTCGGGCTGCGCCTCACCCTCTGGGCGGGAACGCTGATGCAGGTGGCGGCCCTGCTGATGCTGATTCCAGTGGCCGACGACTGGCCGCGCTGGTGGAGTGTGGCCTACGTGATGGTGGCCCAGGCGATCAGCGGCATCGCCAAGGACCTCAACAAGATGAGCGCCAAGAGCGCCATCAAGACGGTGGTGCCGGAAACCCCCGAAGACCCCAGCAAGGGCGAAAACCAGCTCTTCAAATGGGTGGCGATCCTCACCGGATCCAAGAACGCCCTCAAAGGGGTGGGGTTCTTCCTCGGCGGCCTGCTGCTCACCACGATCGGCTTCAGTGCCGCCGTTGGAGCCATGGCCGCTGGCCTGTTCCTCTCCTTCCTGATCACCCTGGTGCTGCCCGGCGAGATCGGGCGCATGAAGGAGAAGCCCGCCATCACGGCCCTGTTCTCGAAATCGAAGGGCATCAACGTGCTCTCGACAGCCCGCTTCTTCCTGTTCGGCGCCCGTGATGTCTGGTTCGTGGTGGCCCTGCCGGTGTTCCTGCAATCAGTGCTGGGCTGGAAGTACTGGGAGGTGGGCGGTTTCATGGGCCTGTGGGTGATCGGCTACGGGATCATCCAGGCCTCGGCCCCGGCCCTGCGGCGCAGCTGGGGGAAAAGTGCACCCCCGGGGGTGTCTGCCGTGCAGTTCTGGAGCGCCGTGCTCACGGCCATCCCCGCCCTGATCGCCATCAGCCTGTGGCGCGATGTGGGCAATCCGGGTGTCGCGGTGGTGGTGGGCCTGGCGGCCTTCGGGGCCGTGTTCGCGATGAATTCCTCGATCCACAGCTACATGGTGCTGGCTTACACCGATGCCGAATCGGTGAGCCTCAACGTGGGCTTCTATTACATGGCCAACGCGGCCGGCCGGCTGGTGGGCACGTTGCTCTCTGGTGCCTTGTTCCTGGTGGGAGGCCTGCAGGCCTGCCTGTGGGCCTCGTGCCTGCTGGTGGCCCTGGCCTTTCTCTCGGGGATTCGCCTGCCACCGCCCCTGCGGCAGCAGCTCAAGCCGGCCTGATCTCAGGCATCAGCAGAGCGATCAGGAAATGCCGCCCGATCGAGCGGGTGATCTGCGGCGTCGAAAGTCCCAGGGCCGGGTGATGCCGCCAGGCACCTGCCAGACGCCAAAGCGGTGGCGGGAGGCCCGGTATTCAGCATCCAGATACTCCTTGGCGTTGCACTGGCTCAGGTACTGGCGGTAAGCGAATGCCTGGCCGTCCTCCACCATCGCCAGGTTGAGGTTCACCTCCCCGATCACCTCCGCCACAGTGCGGCCATAGCGGTCCACGGTCTGCGGCAGCAGCGTCACCGGGGAACCGATCCGCAGCCGCGTTTGCAGGTAGGCGCGGGATTGGGCGCCATAGGGAGCCTGGGCCATCTCGGGGGCATCAATGCAGGCCAGCCGGATCGTGATCCGCTTGCCACCTTGCTGCACGCGGATCGTGTCGCCGTCGCCGATCGAGAGCACCGTGGCGCGAACCTCGGGTCCGGCCATCGCCGCCGTGGATGTTGCCGCCATGGTCATCACCACCGCCAGCAACAGAGCAGCAAGTGGGGGTGGGTTCAGGGGCATCACCCCAGTGTGGGGGCCGACTTCGTTGCCGTCTGGCCTTCCTCAGGGGAGCGGCTCCAGCCCCTCCAGCGCTGTGCGCAGCTCACCGATGAACTCCTCATCCACCTCGGTGGCGGTGATCTCCTCGCCCACCAGGTCCTGGATCAGGGGGTAGAAACGCACCTCGAACCACTTCCGGAACACCGGATAGGTGCGCTCCGCCGGCCAGGTGCCGGTGTCGCGATGCCAGTAGTCGAGCTCGGCTTCAAAGATCGCCTCGTAGACCTCCTCGAGGATCTCCTCCGCCTCCTCTTGCGTGTCGTAGTCAGGGATCAGGTACAGGCAGGGCTCACTGGCTCCAGCAACCTCCACATCCAGGTCAAGTCCCCGGGCCCAGTCGAGCAGTTGCCCACTGGGGTAGATCCCCACCGCGCAGCGGTTCACCACGGCCATGGCCCACCCGGCGGAATTGCCAAAACGCTAGGCATGGCCAACGGAGCGGGCATGGCACTGCCGGGGAAGCGGGACACCGTCTCGGCACTGAACGGACGAGGGGCCAGGAAGATGGGAGCCTTTCAATGAGTCCTCCGGAGGCACATCGATGAAGGTGATCGTCGATCTCTGCGTCGTTCCGATCGGGGTCGGCGTCAACCTGGCGCCCTATATCGCTGCCTGCGAACGGGTGCTGCTGGACGCCGGCCTCAAGATCCAGCTGCACCCCAACGGCACCGCGGTCGAGGGCGAGTGGGCGCCCGTCTTCAAAGCGATCGAGGCATGCCATACGGCCGTGCACGACATGGGCTGCCCCCGGATTTACACCACCGTGAAGGTCAACACCCGCACCGATCGGGACCAAACGCTGGAGGACAAGGTGGCCAGCGTTGAGGCTCTGCTCCAAGAGCTGCCGCACAGGGGCCAATGAGAAGGGCGCCCCGTGTCGGGCGCCCTACTGCTGCGCAGAAGCCAAGGGCTAGGGCCGGTTGCAGGGCTTGGGCTCGCGCTGCCCTGGTCGAGGCCTCTGATTCATTGATAGATCCGATTGACCGTGGCGTCAGTACGGCAAACCGATCCACCGCAGCGCGGCCGTCTCCAGTGTGGGTTTGGTCCCCTCAGACTCACTCCCTGCGAAACCCCTCAGTCAGGAGTCAGGCCACGCAGATTGGGAGCAGCCCAACCGGATCCACAGGCGTCGCTGATGTGTGGCCGCTACTCGCTCACCACCACGATCGATCAGTTGCTGCCAAGGCTCAAGGGTCCGCTGCCGGAGGGTTTCCTCGAGCAGTACCAGCCCCGGCAGCAGGTGCGGCCTGGCGAACCGCTTCTGATCCAGCGGCAGCAGCAGGGCCGACTGGAGGTGGGCTACGCCCAGTGGGGCCTCGTGCCGAGCTGGCTGAAGGACACCCGCGGCAAGAGCCGGCCGATCAATGCCCGCAGCGAGACGGTGAGCCAGAAGCCGTTCTTTCGTAGTCCCTGGCGCCATCACCGCTGCCTGCTGCCGGCCGATGGCTTCTACGAATGGCGGCCGCCGCCGGAAGGGGAAGGCCATGGCCCAAAAGGGAAGAAGCAGCCCTACTGGATCCGCCGCCAGGACGGCGCTCCCTTCTGGCTGGGCGGCCTGTGGGACCACTGGATCGGTCCCGATGGCAGCGAACTCCAGACCTGCTGCATCCTCACCACCACCCCCAACGCCCTGCTGCGTCCGATCCATGACCGCATGCCGGTGGTGATCAACGATGGATGGGAAGAGGCCTGGTTGCTTCCGGAAGCATCAACCGAGCTGCGGGGGCTGGAGGCGCTGATGTCCCCGTGGGATCCCGCCGGCTGGGAGGCGATTCCAGTCGACTGGTTGTGATCTGCAAACTTGCTCTGGTTATCGATGGATGAAGAGGTGCCCAACCCTGAGGTACTCAATCCCCAAGCTTCTTGTCTAGCCACTGCGTCACCACATAGACACCGATAAACATCGGCAGATACGCGATCCACATGCTGGGGAGATCAAGCTCTGAGTTGTTGATCAGAACAAGTCCGCCATAACTAATCAGGCCATAGATCAATGCTCTACGCATTGGTCCAACAAGCTTCTTCAAGTGAGATGAAACGATGACTCCTTTTTATGATATCTGCAGTGGAAATCACGGCGCCATCCTTGGCGGAATCGCGTCTTCTGAACCCCATGAGGAGCGGCTGAGGCTCGCGAGGGGGCTCACACCCAGGACAATCTTCTGATGCAAAAGTTTCAGAAGGGCCACGGCGATCGCAGCCACAGGCGCAGGCATCGAACCGATCCGTTCATGCGCCACGTCCTGACCCTCTCGCTGACCTGCTGCTGGCTGTCGGCTCCGGCGTTGTCGGCTGAATTGGAGGCGTGTCGGAACCTGCTGGATCAACGCCATGCCCTGGCCGAGCAGGCCATCAAGGCCGAAATCGCCCTGGTTCGCACCATCCGCGAACGGATCTGCCCGGTCCTCAGCCAGCAGGCTGATCAGGCCAATGCCAACGACCGCAGCGAGCTGACCATCGACTACCAGGCCCTGCTCGACTGCCGCCACAAGGCGGAAGAACAGCTGCTGCGCAGCCAGCGGGTTCTCTACGTCAACCGCCAGCAGTTCAGGTTCTACACGGCGGCTGGAGCCAAGCTGGCACGGCAAGCCGATGGGCTGGATCAGGAGTTGCGAGATCAGGAGTGTCCCCAGCTGCGTTGACGAGCAACCTGTGGCTACCCGGTGCCGCCAGATCCTTGACCCTGAAGTGACTACAGGCTGTTAGATGGGGCCTGGATGACAGGACCATGGCGGAACATTGCTGCAACAGCGGAACCAGCGGGCAGAACGCTGGAGCCACCATGGAGCCGCAGCCGGAGCTGGCAAGCGCCAGGGAGGTGTTGTTTCGGATCAGCGCGATGGATTGCGCCACCGAGGAAGGCGAGATCCGCCATGCCCTCGCAGGTGTCGACGGCATCCGCAGCCTGAGGTTCCTGCTGGCCGATCGCGTTCTGGCGATCGATGCCGAAGCAGCAGCGCTCAACTCCGCCCTTGCTGCGATCCGCCGTTTGGGATTCAGCCCGGAGCCGATCAGCGCCGATCACCGGCCTTCTGCCGCCCAGACCCGCGCCGAACGGCGCCTCGAACGTCTCCGCCTGGGCGGTTCCCTGGCACTGGCGCTCACGGCGGAGCTCCTGCATCTGGTCGTTCCGGCCTACCCGGGCCATGAGCTGGTGGAGATCGGGATCGCCCTCGCCGCGATCGCCCTGGCGGGCTTCTCCGTGTTTCGCAAAGGCCTGGCCGCCCTGCGCCAGGGCCGGCTCAACATCAATGCGCTGATGAGCGTGGCGGTCACGGGCGCCTTCCTGATCGGCCGCTTCCCGGAAGCCGCCATGGTGATGGCGCTCTATGCCGTGGCCGAGGCGATCGAAGCGCGGGCGGTGGAGCGGGCCCGCCAGGCGATCACCAGCCTGATGGTCCTGGCCCCCGATGAGGCGGAGATCCGCCAGAGCGATGGCCGCTGGCAGCGCGTCTCCGCCAGTGCTGTGGCCATCGGCGATGTGGTGCGGGTCCGCCCGGGAGAACGGCTGCCGCTCGATGGCACGGTGATCAGTGGCGAGAGTGCGATCAACCAGGCCCCGATCACTGGCGAAAGCTTGCCGGTGGACAAAGGCCCAGGGGATGAGGTGTTTGCGGGCACGATCAACCAGGGCGGCGCCCTCGAGATCCAGGTAACGGCGCCTGCTTCGCTCAGCACCCTGGCGCGCATCATCCAGGCCGTGGAGGAAGCCCAGGCCTCCCGCGCCCCGATCCAGCGTTTCGTCGATCGCTTCGCGGCCCGATACACCCCGGCGGTGTTCGTGGTGGCCCTGGCCGTTGCCCTGCTGGCGCCACCCTTGCTGGGGTTCACCCCCCTGCAGGCCATCTACAAGGCACTGGTGCTGCTGGTGATCGCCTGCCCCTGCGCGCTGGTGATCGCCACCCCAGTCACGGTGGTGAGCGGCCTGGCCACCGCCGCCCGTCGCGGCATCATCATCAAAGGCGGCCTCTACATCGAGGAGGCCCGCAAGATCAAGGTGCTGGCGCTCGACAAGACCGGCACGATCACCCTGGGCCAGCCCCAGCTGGTGGCCTTTTCCCCTCAGCAAGAAGCGTCAGACGTTGGCATCCTCAAACAGCTGACCAGCAGCCTGGCGGAGCGCTCCGACCACCCGGTGTCGCGGGCGATGGCCGTTGGCCTCGATGGCGAGCGGTTGGCTGTGGAGGCCTTCGAGGCCCTCCCCGGAAGGGGGGTGCGCGGCGTGATTGCTGGCCGCCATTTGATGCTGGCCAACCACCGCTGGATCGAAGAGCTGGGGCTCTGCTCCAGCGCACTGGAAGAATCGATGCAGGTCCACGAGCGCCAGGGCCGCTCGCTCAGCCTGCTCGCGGATGACAGCGGCGTGCTCGCCCTGATCGCCGTCGCCGACACCGTTCGGCCCAGCTCCTCGGCCGCCATGGAGGCCCTGCGGGCCCTCGGCGTCACCCCGGTGATGCTCACGGGTGACAACGCAGCCACCGCCGGTGCGATCGCGGCCCTGGCCGGCATCGAGCAGGTGAAGAGCAACCTGCTGCCCCAGGAGAAGCTCGAGGCGGTGGCCGATCTGCAGGCACGCTATGGATTCGCGGCCATGGCAGGAGATGGCATCAATGATGCCCCGGCCCTGGCCCAGGCGGACATCGGTTTTGCGATGGGGGCTAGCGGCACCCACATCGCCATCGAAGCGGCCGATGTGGTGATCATGAACGACGATCTGATGCGCGTACCGGAAACGATCGCCCTATCTCGCCGCACCTTCACCATCCTGCGCCAGAACATCGCGCTGGCGCTGGGAATCAAGGCCATTTTTCTGGTGCTGACCGTGGCCGGGAATGCCACGATGTGGATGGCGGTCTTCGCGGACATGGGCACCAGCTTGATCGTGATCGCCAATGGTCTGCGGCTGCTTCGCAGTCCTACGCTTGGCAAGATCAAGGGCTGAGCCTGGCAGGAAACGATCAGATCTGAGCCTTGTCGATTCCAGCCGAACGGATCAACTCCATAAGGATGCCACAGGTCTTCACCTCATCCGGTTGCTGACAAAGCCCTCTGAGCTGCCGCAGCTGATCCTGGAGTTTGTGCAATTCATCCACGCGGGCATCGACCTCGGCGATCTTCTCGTCCAGCAGGGCATTCACCGTCAGACAGCTTCCGGACGGTGTGTCGAGCGCCCCGATCAGGACGCGGACCTCCTCCAGGCTCATGTCAAGGCTGCGGCAGTAGCGGATGAAGCGCAACTGCTCCGCATGCCGCGGCGAATAGAGGCGATAGTTGCCATCCGTGCGCTGCGGCACCGGCAACAACTGCTCGCGTTCGTAATAGCGGATGGTTTCGATCTTCACCCCGGTGGACCGTGCCAACTCGCCGATCTGCATGGATTCATCCCCTTGGGTTGGCAAGTCGGGCGGACAAGCCTCCCTGGCGCAACGCTAGGCCCTTGACCCTGAAGCCACTTCAGGCTTTTCAATGGCCGTATCTCAGCCGTTCTCTCCCCCTGTGAGCAGCGCTACGCGAACCAAGCCTCTCTCCAGCCGTCGGGTCGGCCAGGAGCCAGGCCGGCCCTGGGTGCGCCTCACCATGGCCGTGCTCGCCACGATCGGCATGATCGATACCGGCTCGATCACCGCCAAGCGCTGGGGTTGGATCGGCAGCCTGTCCTGTCCGGGCGGTAGCGATGGCTGCGACAAGGTGCTCGGCAGCGCCTGGGGCACGCTGCTGGGCCAGCCACTTTCACTCTTTGGGTTCCTGGCCTACGGCACGGTGCTCCTGCTGGCCCTGATGCCGTTGCTGCGAGGAGGTCTGCGGGCCCCTGCCTCGGAGGGCAATCGCTGGGCTCTGTTCTTCACCAGCAGCGGCATGGCCGTCTTCAGCCTGGTGCTGATGGGGCTCCTGGTCTTCGAGATCAAGGCCTTCTGCACCTTCTGTGTGGTGTCGGCCGCCCTCAGCCTGGCGCTGTTCCTGTTGAGTCTTGTTGGAGGTGGCTGGATCGACCGCAGCCAACTGATCTTTCGCGGAGTGATGACAGTCCTCCTTGTTGGTCTGCTGGGGCTGGGCTGGGCAGCATCGGCGGACCAGCCTGTCGCTCAAAGCGGACGGGCGGCTCCAGCTGTCATCAGCGCCAGTTCGCCGGCCAAGATTGCCCTGGCGGAGCATCTGAGCAGCGTCGGCGCCCGGGTGTTCACGGCGTACTGGTGCCCCCACTGCCATGACCAGAAGGAGGCCTTCGGCAAGGAGGCTGCCGCCAAGCTCCAGGTGATCGAATGCGCCGAAGACGGCGCCAACAGCCAGGCGCAGCTGTGCAAGCAGCAGGGGGTTCAGGGCTATCCCAGCTGGCAGATCAAGGGCGTCGTGGATTCGGGCGTCAAGCCACTGAACACCCTCGCTGATCTCAGTGGCTACACCGGTCCGCGTGACTTCTGAGCAGGCCGTGATCCCTTCCCCAGGGCGGGGTCAAGCCAGCCATGCCCCAGCAGGATCGCAGCCACCCTCGCCTTAGCCTCCAGCTCCGCTGGCGTCGCTTCATGCCTGATGCACCGATCGGCACCGCCTCTCGCATCGACACGCAGGCCGTGGAGGTACCCGCCGGCCTGGGCACCCTGCGCACCTTTCTGCGGGTGCTCGGCCCCGGCTATCTGGTGGCCGTGGGTTACATGGATCCCGGCAACTGGGCCACGGATCTGGCGGCCGGTTCCCAGTTCGGGTACCGCCTGCTGTGGGTGATCGGGCTATCCAGCCTGATGGCGATGGTGCTCCAGTCACTCTGCTGCCGGCTGGGCATCGCCACGCGAATGGATCTGGCCCAGGCCTGCAGCCAGCTCCTACCGCGGTTCTGCCGGATTCCCCTGTGGCTGCTGGCCGAGGTGGCGATCATTGCCTGTGACCTGGCCGAGCTGGTGGGTAGCGCCATTGCCCTGCAGCTGCTTTTCGGTCTTCCCTTGCCCTGGGGGGTGGGCCTGACCGCCGCCGACACCCTGTTGCTGCTGGCGCTGCAGCGCTTCGGGATCCGCCGACTGGAGGCCCTTGTGATCGCCCTGGTCGCCCTGGTCGGGGGTTGCTTCGCGG
The DNA here is from genome assembly GCF_024345615.1 of Cyanobium sp. Maggiore-St4-Cus. Classification (NCBI taxonomy): domain Bacteria; kingdom Bacillati; phylum Cyanobacteriota; class Cyanophyceae; order Synechococcales; family Prochlorococcaceae; genus Cyanobium; species Cyanobium sp. Maggiore-St4-Cus. The sequence goes on along the minus strand of NZ_JAGQBL010000003.1, from coordinate 109,851 downwards.
TGGAGATGTTCCTGCTGCAGCCCAACTGGGGCCAGGTGGGCCAGGGCTTTCTTCCCCAGGCCGCCAGCCTCAGGGACGGGCAGCAGCTGTTTCTGGCCGCCGGCATTCTCGGGGCCACGGTGATGCCCCACAACCTCTATCTGCACTCCTCGCTGGTGCAAACCCGGCGGTGGATCGGCGGGGTGAGGGCTCAGCGCAGGGCCCTGGCTTTCAGCACCTGGGACACCCTGATCGCCCTCAGCCTGGCCTTTCTGATCAATGTCTCAATCTTGGTGCTGGCCGCCGGCAGCTTCTACGGACGGCTACCGCAGCCGGTCACGGACCTCAGCGAGGCCTACCGGTTGCTGACGCCGATGCTGGGCACGTCGCTCGCCAGCGTGCTGTTCGGCGTGGCCCTGCTGGCGGCGGGCCAGAGCTCCACCCTCACCGCCACCATGGCCGGCCAGATCGTGATGGAGGGGTTCCTGCAGATCCGGCTGCCGGACTGGAAACGGCGGCTGCTCACCCGAGGCCTGGCCCTGATCCCGGCGATGGCCACGGTGATCCTGTTCGGCGAGCGGGCCACCACGAATCTGCTGGTGCTGAGCCAGGTGGTGCTGTCGCTGCAGTTGCCCTTCGCGGTGATCCCGCTGGTGTGGTTCTGCGGGCGGCGCGGTCTGATGGGCGAGCTCAGAGCGCCGCTCTGGCTTCAGGCAGCAGGCTGGCTGTGCGCCAGCGTGATTGTGATGATCAACCTCTCCTTGCTCAGCGCGGTGCTGCGGGGCGGCTGAACTGTTGACAGCCGCCTCTGCGTGGACCCATGACGAGCAAAAACCACTGGGAGTCGATCTACGCATCCAAGGCCCCTGAGTCGTTGAGCTGGTATCAAGCCCATGCCGATGACTCACTCCGGCTGCTTCAGGCTGCCGGCCTACCACTGGATGCGGCGATCATCGATGTGGGCGGGGGTGCCTCCACGCTTGTGGATGACCTCCTGAACCTTGGCTATCAACGGATCACGGTTCTGGACCTTTCCAGCGCAGCACTGGCCGTGACCAGAGAGCGGCTTGGCGCACGCGCCGCTGCGGTGCAGTGGCTGGAGGCCGACATCCTCACGGCCACCCTGCCCGACCATGCCTATGACGTCTGGCATGACCGGGCGGTGTTTCATTTCCTCACCAGCCCCGTCGATCAGCAGGCCTATGTCCGGGCCGTGCTGCGGGCGCTCAAGCCTGGTGGCACTGTGCTCCTGGCAACCTTTGCAGAAGATGGCCCCGCCACTTGCAGTGGCTTGCCTGTGGTGCGGTACAGCCCTGAGAGGCTCCAGGAAACTTTGGGGACAGCATTCCGTTTGCTCGATCATGGGTGGTTGCGCCATCGCACACCAGGCGGCGCGGAGCAACACTTTCTGTCCTGTCGGTTCCAACGGACTTCCCCATCGTTTGCATAGGAGCCTGTCCGGTTGCTGTGGTGATCCTGATGACCTCCCAGACGCGAGAACAGCGCCGCGGCTGGTTGGCGGGCCTGCTTGCTGCCGCCCTGTTCGGCTCCAGCGCTCCGCTGATCGGCAGCTTGAGCCACGGGCCCTCCCCCGTGCTCGTGGCGGGTCTGCTGTACGCCGGTGCGGCATTGGTGCTGTTGCCCCTGGCAGTGGCCGAGGCCCCGACCAGCCGTCACGCTCCGATCCAGCGGCAGGATCTCCCCCTGTTGGGGCTGATCACCCTGCTGGGCGGCATCGCCGGACCGATCGCCCTGGTCAAGGGCCTGGCGCTGCTCACCCCGGGGGCCTCGGCGCTGCTCCTCAACCTGGAGGCGGTGTTCACGGTGCTGATCGCCGTTGGGGTCGGAAAGGAGCATCTCGGCCGTGACGGCTGGGCGGCGGCCGCCCTGACGCTCACCGGAGCCCTGGTGCTCTCGGCGGGTCCGCTGGACGGCAGCCAATGGCAGGGCGTGCTGTGGATCGCCCTGGCATGCCTGTGCTGGGGCATCGACAACAACCTCTCCCAGCGGCTCAGCCTGCGCAACCCCCTGCAGATCTCCGCCGCCAAGGCCCTCGGGGCGGCCCTGCCGATGCTGGCCGTGGCCCAGCTGCAGGGGCACCCGGTTCCGTTCGTCTGGATGAGTGCCGCCCTGCTCGGCATCGGCAGCCTCGGCTATGGCGTGTCGATCTGGCTCGACATGGTGGCCCTGGCCTCCCTTGGCGCCGCCAGGGAAGCCGTGGTCTTCTCCACCGCTCCCTTCCTTGGCGCTCTAGTGGCGGTGGCTCTGCTGGGTTCACCGCTCAGTCCATCGCTGCTGCTGGCGGCGGCCGCCATGGCGCTCAGCACAGGCTTGCTGCTGCGATCCAGCCATGGCCACTGGCATCGCCATGCCGAACTCGATCACCAGCACCGTCACTTCCACGCCCCTGTAGACGGCGACGCGCACCACCTTCATTCCCACCGTCCGGAGGATCTCGCGGACCTCGAGCCTGGCCAGCCCTTCTGGCACAGCCATCGCCACCGCCATGACCCGCTGGCCCACGAGCACCCCCACGTCAGCGACGTTCACCACCGCCATCAGCACTGACCTGTCCGCTCTGCGTACGCCACAGATCCAGATCAATGGCCAGATCTGGGCTGATCAGCTCCAGCCGCTGGCCGGTACGATCCCAGCCGGTCGGGCGAAAGCGAAGCACCTGGCTGCCTTAGCTCAGCCAGTCCTCTTTGGGGGAGTGCGGCGGCCGCCGGCTTGCAGCAGCTGTCAGACCCCTTCCGGCGCACAGCTCCGCTGGCGAGCCATGTCGTCAGTCCACCCCTGGCAGCGGCTGGTGAGGTGCTCGCCATGGGCGATCAGCCCCTGGTGCAGCTGACAGGTGAGCACCGGGATGCAGTTCACCCCTACGTGGTGTCTGAACCAGTGGCATGTCATGCAGACCTTGCGACTGCGGGTCTTGAGCAGGACGGCCTCGTCGAGGTAGGGCCACTCCTCGATCGGGGTATCGAGCCGGGCATTCAGTGCTGCGGGCCGGGGGAGAGGAGCACCCATGAATCATGGCCAATGCGTACGCTTGTACTAGCACGGTTGGCGGTGGGCTGCGCCAAGGCGACAATGCGGCTATGGGCTCCACCGCCATCCACAGAGTGATCTTTGTTTGCCGGCAAAACTCCCGGCGATCACAGATGGCCCATGGCCTGCTGGAGGCCCGCGAGTCCTCCGGTCTCGAAGTTTTCAGCGCAGGTCTTGATGGTGCTGGTGGTCTGGCAGAAGAAGCCATCACAGTGATGGAGGAGCAGGGCATCGACCTGCTCGGCCAAAGCTCCAATTCCCTGCGGGAGTATTTGCCCGAGCTGTTCAGTGCCCATAGCTTGATCGCCTGTTCCCTCGTCAGTTCCCTGCGCTTCTTGAGCAGCGGCGGCTCCCCGCCGGTCATGACCTCCCCGAAAGTCACCTCCAAGCTCTGGCTCCAGCTGTCGTAGCGCCGCGGCTGGAAATGGAGCACCTGGCAGCCATCGCTGAGCCAGCCTTCCAGGGGTGAGAGAGGGGGTCGCTGCCGATCACCGACGTGCATGGGCGGCTCAGGCCACCTCCGGCGCCCAGCCCTTCTGGCGCACCAGGTCATCAGTCCAACCCTGGCAGCGGCTGGTGAGGTGCTCGCCGTGGGCGATCAGCCCCTGTTGCAGTTGGCAGGTGAGCACCGGGATGCAATTCACCCCGGCGTGGTGCCGAAACCAGTGGCAGGTCATGCAGACCTTGCGGCTGCGGGTCTTGAGCAGCACCGCCTCATCGAGGTAGGGCCACTCCTCGATCGGGAGATCGAGCCGGGTATTCAGTGCTGCGGGTCGGGGGAGAGGGGCACCCATAAATCACGGCCAATACGTACGCTTGTACTAGCACAGTTGAAGGGGCTTGGGTGACGCGGGCCTCGGTGCTGGATACCGTTTGGACAGAGGAGAGGTGCCGTTGGTCCGCGAACTTGTTCTGGCCATCGGCATCCCCCTGGTCCTGCTGCTGCTGGCGGTGCTGGCGATGGAGCAGTGGCGTGATTAGCTGCCGGCCTGGTTGCAGCGGTTGGCCGAGCGCCCTTCCTGGCTCTGGAACACCGGCATCGGGCTGATCATTGGTCTGTCGCTTATGCGCTGGCTTCTGCAGCGCTGAGGCTGGATCTGGCTAGGTTCAAGGAATAACGAGGAACCGGCGGTGTCGTACAGGATCCGTTTACTGGAGACAGAGGAGGGCTGGTCGGTGAGTTGCCTGGATCTGCCTGGCTGCCACTCCCAGGGCGAGACCAGGGAAGAAGCTCTTGCCAGCATCCGTGAGGCCATCGGTCTTTGGCTTGAAGTGGAGGCAGAAGAAGCCGGTATCAAGCAGGTGGAGACGCTTGAGCTGGCGATCTGAATGCCTCGCTTGCCCGGCATCAGCCAAAAGGATGCGGTTCGTGTGTTCCAGAAGCTGGGCTACCGCATTGTGCGGGAGTCCGGCCACTTGATTTTGAGCAATGGAGAACGACGGCTGGTGATCCCTCGCCATGACCCGATCAACGCCATCACCATGGGGGCCATTGCCCGTGATGCCGGCTTAACTCCCCAGCAGTTCCGCGAGCTGCTCTGAAGGTAGGCAGCCCTATCTCGACCAGGAGAGGACACCGGCATCAAGCAACCGCTTGGTGTGGTTCTGCAGGGCGCACCTATCGGTGCGAAACAAGAAACGCCTCAATCCATTCGTGATGGCGGCGCTGGCAGATCCGATCGGCGATAGGTGATGAGGCCCTTCAGCGGACGGCGGCTGTGCCCAGATTTGATTCAGTGCGGTGCTCCAGTCGCTCAGCGAGCCAGACTTTGATGATCGACTGCCGTGTCACGCCAAGACGGGTGGCCTCACGATCGAGCTGCTCGACCATCCAGAGGGGAAAATCCACATTGACGCGCTTCTGCTGCAGGCGGGGCCGCGTAGCGGCGTCGAGATCAAGTGCGCCGAGCACGGCGTCACCAGCGTCGAAGCGACGATCGAATTCAGAACTGTTCATAGAGCTGGACCTCTTCCAGGCGGGAGCGACGGACAGAAATGAGACGGATGGCCTGGCTGCGATGGGTGATCACAGCTGACCAGTGCTTGCCATGGATCTGAGCAATGACGAGAAACCGCGGCTCATCTGTGGTGCGGGCTGGGATTTCCAGCAGGTCGGGATCGTTCCACAGAGCCTGGGCATCGACGAAGTCGATGCCGTGCTTCGCCTGGTTGGCCTTGCTCTTGAGCGGGTCGAACTCAAAGTCCATAGAGTTCAAAATCTATACCTTTTTGGCGCAGAAGACGTGCGTCGCTTCTGCTGCTTCCAATTCAGGTGGCCAGCTGCTGGTGCTGCTCTGCTGAGCGCACCTATCGGTGCTGATTTGCAGAGCGCACCTATCGGTGCGACACCAGAAAAGTCTCGATCCAGTCATGGTGCCGCCGCTGGCAGATCCGATCGGCAATAGAAGCAGCCTCCCCCGGCACCTGGAACCGCTTGCGGAAGGCCTTGGTAAACCCCTCCAGAGCAGGGCGGGGCAATCCCCGAACGGTGGCGAGGATCTGCTGGATTGTGCCTGGATCGAGCGGGTCAAGGCTTGGATCTAACTTTCGCTGAGCAGTCGATTTGGACTCGCGCCTGGGCGCCACTTCTGCTGGCCTGCTGCTGGGGTTAGCGCTTGGCACCGGCGTAGGTGCTGCAGAGCTGGTGACCTCACGTTGCTGCTTGTCGTAGAGCGCCAGACCAAAGGGATTACCAAAGGTCATCAGCGCTCTTTTCATCGCATCGGTCTCGGCTTCCTTGATGGCGGACTCATGGGCCTGGCCCAGGTCGGCGTCGATGCCGTGGCCGGCGCCGCTGCCTTCTCGGATCACCTCCCCGACGCGGATGCGAACGCGGGCGGTGTAGGTGACACCCCAGCCGGCTCGGTTGCTGCTGCCCAGGGTGCGCTCGCGTTCGGCGACGCACTGCACGGCGATGGTTTCGCGCTGCCAGCCGTCAAAGCCAAAGATGCGGTTGGCCTCGGCAATCGCTTGCCACCCCTCCAGGTATGCCAGGGAGCGGCCGGCCTGGCTGCGGGTTTGGACCTTGGCGCGATCGAGAGGAGCTGAAAGGGCAGCGATCTGCTCGGTGGAGAAGACAGCGGTGGGCATGGGAATGCTGCGATGTGAGAGGTGATTTGGGTGGAAGGGGTATGGGCCCGCCACTGCAGCGGCCCATGTCGCGGGGGGGCTCTGCCCCCCCTCAGTGGATGCGCCAGGAGCGGCGGGAGAGGAGCTGGGCCCCAGCGATCTGTTGGCCGGCCTTGAGGGCCTCCTTGATGGCGTTTTTGTCCGGCTTGCTTGTGGTGGAGAAGGTGAGCCACTCGGCATCGAGGGCCAGCTCGTCGTCGATCACCACGGCCTGGGACTTGCGGGAGGTGAGCTCGTGATCGGGGAAGGAGAAACGCGTAGCGGCCGGCTGCAGCTGGGTGAGGACAAAGATCAGCGATTCCTCCAGCGCATCGGCCCGGCCGGCATCACTCCGGGCCAGATCGGCGAGCCGCTTGGCCTGCTGGCTGCGGTAGGTGGCCTGACCGCGCAGATGCTCGATCACCCAGCAGGTGGCATCGGCTTTGGCGGCGAGGGCCTGCTTATTGCCCTCTTCTGCCAGCAGGGCGGCCTCCAGCTCGGCGAGGGCCAGGGCCCGCTGCTCGGGGTCTTCGGTTTCCAGTTGCTCGGCTAGCTGGGAGATAGCGGTGGTGAGCTCCTGGGCCTCGCTGCCCAGCTGCCACAGGGAACCGGAGCGCTGGAGGGAGCAGGCTGGGCCTGATGCCGAGGGGGCTTCCGCTGAAACAGCGCTGACAGCGGCGGGAATGGGGGTGAGTACGGCCATGACGGTGAGAGGGGATGAATGGGACGGAGAGCGCCAGCAGGCGCAGAAGGCTTCAGGAGTGGGCGGCGGCGGGGATAGCCAGCGGCCCGGCCAATGCACGGACCTCAGCCACGGAGATCGGCACCGGAGAGCGCGAGGCCATGCGCCTGGCTTGCTGCACCAGCGAGGCGGTGCCGGTGCCGCCCGGGAAGGCCACTACCAGCACCGAGGCCTGATAGCCAGGAGAGCTGTGGGCCTCGGCCCGGGAAATGGCCTGCTCGAGTAGCTCCCGATTACGGATTGGCCCAGCGGCCCGGCCGTGGAGCTGCCATTGAGCTGGCAAAACCAGGGCTGACCAACCCAGCTGCTGGGCAGCCCGGCCGATGGCGGCATCAGCGCCGCGGGCGCCGCCGTGAAGCAGCAGATGCACCGGCCGGCCGCGAGTGCGGGCCAGAAGCTCAGCGGCGATCCGCTGATGGGACCATGCCAGATCACGACCGCCCCCGGCAGCGATCACAAGCGAATGGGACGGGGCTATTGCGGGCCCACAAGGAATACAAAGATCCATAAATCAGCTGCCAGAGGTGACAACTAATCGGGGCAACATACCGCAAATAAAAGAGCGGCAGTGCTGGCGAGATCAGGGAATTGGATTACCGCAGGCGATGGACTAGGGGCCTTTGGCGCAGCCCTTATTCTAGCAGTACAACTGCACTTATAAACCGGTAGAACCACTGCAGTGCAACTGATCTGCACAGGGAAAGCCCATGCCCAGCAGCCTCGGCTTACTAAGAACTAAGGCCACCAGATCCGATCAAAATTGACCAGTGCCCGCGCAGCCGCGCGAGCAAAGCCGGGCCCCCACTCCAGCCAGCCACCGGCAGCTGGCCGCTAAGCCACCGCAGCCGCGGGAGAGATGCCGGGCCCTATTACCCCAGCACAGAGCATCCGCGGGCGGCGGCGGCTGTCTGACGTCAGCCACAGCTCAGCTGTGGCAAGTTCACGGCAGCCGCCGGCGACCGCAGCGCTGCTGTGTTCTCTAGCGCTAGCTCCATTCTTTTCAGCGTTGCCGGGCTATTCCCTAACAGCCCTGCCTTGCTCCCGCTTTGCGTCGTCCTGCAGCGCAACCCACTAGGTGCCAGTGCTTGATCTGGCGCACCTTGGTGTGCGTGGATGGACATTCTTGGGTAGCCGCGCCGCAAGGTGGGGCCAGCAAAGCCAATGACGCCTGAGCTCGCTAACTGCGTACTTGAGGGATTGCTGCTGCTCCATGAGGAGCTGTCGCAGGACCCTGAGTCGCCTTGGTACGTAGGCACACCAGATCAGACCCAGGTGCTGCATGACGAGCTCTGGATCTTGGCCGGAGAGCTCTACCCCCGCTCCAGCGCTGCCTTGGTAGATGCCTGGTACCGGGCTGGTCGCTCTGCGTTATTGCCGGTGAACTGCACCGGCGAGCTTTTCAGCAGCCGGCACCTCCAGCTGGTGGGTTGATTCGCACTGCTACTGCTTGCTGCTCTCTGTCAAAGGTGCAGAGGAGTTCAGCTAGCAGGCGGCCTGCCAACCCTCGTCAGCGCTGCACCGCCCAGCAGCGCCAGCAGCAGGTTGAGGGTGGAATCAAGACCCATCTGCAATTTCTCAAGCGTGCCTGGGCATACCTGACCAACTGGCCGGCCCGCCAATGCCCGCTGACCGCAGACCCCAGCAGCAAGGGAATAGATCAAAAGCTGGGTGCAGATCACAACCGCCAGGGTCTTAAAGACAAAGCGCTCACGATCAAAGGGAGGCTTGCCGCCCCTCTGGGCAGGTGGCTGCAAGGGCGGCAGCTCATCGCTCATGGACCTGCTCGGTGCCTTTGCCCTCTCCCTGCTCAGGGATGGCAGGTCAGAAGCCAGCCGGTGCCTTTGCCATCTGCTTCCCAACGGGGCTGCCAGTTCTTCCAGCTGTAGTGCTGGCCTGCGCCGTTGGTGTTGGCGGTGTAACCACCAGCGACTAGATCAGCTTCTCAATTGGGGTCGTTGTGAATGGCGACCGCCTCGGTGAAACCGATCACCACACTCCAATGGCCACCGCCTGATGGAGCAGATACAGAACCGTGATGCAGCCAGCCCACGGCCACGGGCCGTCCCAGGTTGATCTGCTGCTCCAGTGCTGCTCGATCTCCATTGGTCGCAAAGTTGGCGGTTAGCCCCAGTGAGCGAAGCGCTGAGAGCTGGGCTTCTGCACTTGTGCTGTCGCCGTACTTGGCGCGGATGGCGTTGTATTCATCGTCAGAGCCGACCTTGCCCCAATAGCGGGCGAGCATTGCGCAGCTGCTGGAGAAGCACTCGCGGTAGCCGGTACCGGAGACGTTGTCGTTCTGGTTCTCCCAGGCCACCGGCAGGGGATTGGCATGGCCTGATGCCTCTGGAGCCGGGGGTGTCGATGAGAAGCTCTGCCGCCAGGGCGCGGCCTCGGTGAGGATCGCTGGGTCTGCAGCAATCACGGCGAGCCGCAACTGCTCGATGCCCTCAAGTTGCTGGGGCTGGGCTTTCCAGGCGTTCCAGAACTGCTGCCAGCGCTCAGCTGTGAACGGTGCCTGGGCAGCAGGAGAGGTTGTGGTCATGGCAGCAGGGCAGTCCTTTGCTGTTGCCGTAGTGCCTCATCTCCAGCTGATGCCGCTCGGCAATAGCCCCTGACCTCCCCGGGGCGCTGCCCCCTGTGCCATGGGCCTCACCTTGATCGAGGCAGCCAAATACGAGAACCGTCTTGAGCATCTAGCTGTGCTCAAGACGTTTTCAGAGGGCGAACTGCTCGCCCAGCTGCCGTTCATGAATATTGCCGGCAGCGGCCTGTTTTATTCCGCAGAACAGGAGCTGCCATCTGTTGGCTTTCGCGCTGTAAATGAGGGCTACACCCAGAGCTATGGCGTGGTGGACCAGCGCGCAGAAGCGGTGCACCTCTTTGGCGGTGATGTGGATGTGGATCGCTCGATCGTTGACCTGATGGGCCCGGAGGCCCGTGCCAGTCAGATCGAGATGAAGGTGCGCTCCATGCGCCTGACCTTGGAGGCAACGGTGATCAATGGCGATAGCAGCGCCAACCCCAGGGCATTTGACGGCCTCAGTAAGCGCCTGCAGCCAGGCGATGCGATGGCAATCGACAACGCCGGCAATGGCGGTGCTGGCACCAGCACTGCTCCTGGTGCACCGCTTGATTTTGATCGCCTCGATGAGTTGATCGATTCGGTGAATGCCTATGGCGGCAGCAAGGTGCTGGTGATGAGCAAGGCAATGCGCCGCCAGCTCAATGCCATGGCCCGCGCTTCCATTGGTGGTGGGGTGTATCAGACCAGCACCAACTCCTTTGGGATGACGGTGCACCGCTACCAGGACTGCGAGCTCGTCACGGTTGACCGCGATGCCCAGGGCATTGAGGTGATGGGTTACGACGAGGCGGGTGGCACCAGCTCGATTTACTGCTGCACCTTTGGTGATCAAGGCGTCACTGGTTTGCAGGGCCCTTTCCAGGGCCGCTATGGCATTTCGGTGCGGGACCTGGGCGAGGTACCTGATGCCCCGGTGTTTCGCACCCGCGTCGATTGGTACGTGGGCTTTGCCGTGCTGCAAAGCCGCGCTGCTGGCCGCCTCTTCAACATCACACCTGCTAACTGAGCCATGAACGGCAATCCCTTGCTTGATGCGGAGACCACCCTGGTGGGCTGGACCAACCGCAGCGCCATACGCAATTTGGAGCGCACCTTCCTCTCTGGAGAAGAGGTGCTGCTTACAACCAAGCTCGATGCGGCATCACGCTTCTCAGTAGTAGCAAGTAACCCAGGCTCTGCTGCTGCTGTTGAAATTCAGGTGTCCTTTGCCCCTGTGCTGCGTGATGGCACAACCGGTAGCTGGGTGGTTGCTACCACCGTTGCACTACCAGCAGAAGGCGGCCGGGTGGAGGCGTTCATCAGTGGACGTGACATCCAGCTCAATGCTGCTGATTTAGCCGATGTGGACCTGCCAGCGGTCTGCTTTGCCAAAGCAGAGGTGAGCCCCGAGACCCCAGAGGGGATGCACGTGGGACTGACCGCCACCATCCCCGCCTGAGCGCCATGACGACTCTTGTTCGCCATGACCTAAGTGATCCAGCCATTCCTGAGGGAATGGTGCGGATCAGTGCTGGAGCAGAGCACCGCTTTATATGGCCGGTGCACCTAGGCGGCTGGCAAAGCCTGGGCTGGCAGCTGCAAGAGGCTGCAGCAGAGCTACCCGTCGCACCAACTGTTGCGATCGATCTAACTGCTCCGCTCGCGCCAGAGCCAGAAGAAGTAGCTCAGCCACTGCCTGCTGTTGAACCAGAAGCATTGCCAGAAGCGCAATTGGAACCAGAGCCCGAACCAGCAGCAGAGCCCGAGCTAGTGCCAGTACCAGCGCCTGATTTTCAGGCCATGACCAAGGCGCAGATCCTTGAGCACTGCTACAGCGTCTATGGCGTCGAGCTTGATGGCAGCCAAACCAAGGCAGAGCTGGTGGAGCAGGCCACGGCACTGGCGCAGCAACCGGTTGAGCAGCCACTGCCTGATCTGCTGCTGGATGACCCCCTGATTTAACGAGGATCAGCAGATGACCATTGCCATGCGCACCAGCGTTGCGATCAGCAGTGGTGGCATCAGCGCGCAGCTGATCCGCCTGCTGCCACCTGCTGGCTGTCCTGGTGAGGCGGTGTGGGTGCCGTCCAATGAGGTGCAGCGCTGGGAGCAGCTGGGGTTTGGCCGTGCGCCGATCCCGGCGGCTGATCTGGAACTGAGCTGGCAGCCGGCTGGCCCGGAGTCGGGCGGGCTGATCCCGATCGAGCTACTACTCAACCCACGCACCACGCCCCCCAATGCGGTGACGGTGGACTGGGGTGATGGGGTGACGGAGACCCTGCCCTGGCCCGTTGGCGGCGATGGCAACGGCCGGCTGCGGCACGGCTACACCAGCCGCAGGGAATACACGATCACAGCAGAACTCACCGGCAGCGGTGTTACGGCAACGCTGCTGGTGAGCTTGGCGGGCTGTCCGATCTGGCAGCCCGAGGTCACCCCACCACCCGATGGAGGAGGCGGTGGAACAGCGCCTGGCTCTGTGCTGCCCTTGATCCCTGGTGCTGGCATTGCGGGCGCTGCTTACGACGGCAGCACAACCCAGCAGTGGAGCCTGACGCGATGGAGTGGCGGCAGCAGTGCTGGTGGTGTGCCGCCCAGCGATGGATCTAGCGCCTTGTTCCTTTGCGCTGATGGCACCTGGGCCATGCCGCCGGGCGGTAACGGCGGCACTCAGTGGTTTAACGGTGCTGGACCACCGCCGCCGACGATCAGTGGTGCTAACCCCGGTGACTACTACCTGGACAACCTCAGCGGCAACTTTTATGTGCTGGAGGGTTGATCGGCAATAGCGAGCAGGTCGCACCAAGCGGTGCGCGCGGCAACGTTGCAGCTGATTGATGCCCTGGAACCAGAGCTTGAACCTTGTTGGTCCAACCGGTCCTGCAGGTGCTGCTGGAGCAAGCGGAGAACCAGGTGCTGCTGGCCCGGCTGGAGAAAATGGACCTGCAGGTGAAATAGGCCCAGCAGGGCCGCAGGGTCCTGCTGGCCTGGCTGGCCCGGCTGGTGAAAGTGGCCCTGCAGGTGTGGCCGGCCTAGCTGGTGATGTGGGTCCTACTGGCATAGATGGCCCCCCTGGAGAGCCTGGCCCTGTTGGCCTTGATGGCCCCCCAGGGGCAGCTGGACCCCCTGGCGAACCGGGCCTTACTGGAGAAGCAGGACCAGCTGGCGCTGCCTGTAATACCGAGTTCCGCGTTGATGCAGGTGTGCCGCAGTACTACCTAGCTGCAGAAGGTCGCTGGGGAAACCTTGCTGTTTTGGCAGTGGCTTCTGCGCCCGCTATTGCAATGGCTGAGCTGGATCCAAACCTTGAGGCCCGCTCCCTTGATTCAGCCATAAGCCAAGACAGCGCCACCTCTGGCGCGGGCCAATGAGCTGGCTAGAAGCGCTCAACCTTGCCGGGCCGGCTGGTGCTGCTGGTGCACAAGGAGATGCAGGAGCACCAGGCCCTGCTGGACCACCTGGGGCAGCAGGGGCAGTTGGCGAGCCTGGTGCTGAGGGCCCTGTTGGCCTGCAGGGAGATCAAGGGCCCCTTGGCCCTCAAGGTCCTCAGGGCCCTCAAGGAGCGCCCGGCGTGCAAGGCAGCCAAGGCGCTCAAGGTCCACAGGGACCGCAAGGCCCTGCAGGCAATCCCGGTCCAGCAGGAGCGCAAGGCGTCATGGGGCCTACTGGTGCAGCGGGGCCGCAAGGCCCTGCAGCTACAAGTGATTTCCAGGTGCTTGCTGGCGTTCCCCATGCCTATATGGCAAATCAGGGGACCTGGGTGCCGCTTGGCATTGAGCCGCTTGCTCCTGTTGTTCCAGAGGTGGGCGCACCGATTGGCGGCGGTTACTTTGCTGGGTTGATTAGCCATACGGCAGATGGCAATCCCACCCATTACCTAATCGTCGCGCCGCGTGATGCGGGTGCTACTGGCGGCTCAAATACCGGCATGCCCGAGGTTTACCCGCAGGCTTATAACCCGACCTATAGGGACTATGGGCCAAGCGGTGGTTGCGGCAGCAGGCATGACGGCTGGGCGAACACCGAGTGGATGATCCAAAATGGTGTTCACCCTGCTGCCCAGTGGTGTGCGGCATTAAATATCAACGGCTACGACGACTGGTACATGCCAGCGCACTACGAGCTGGAGATTGCCTACTTCCATCTCAAGCCAACAGCAACGCCAAACGTAGCTGATCCCGCCTATGGAGATGGGATCAACCCATGCGCCGTGCCAAGGCGTGACTACCTATTCCCCCCATACGTGCCAGCCCAGTGCTTAAACCCTGCATTTCAGTGGGGAGGCGCGGAAGCATTTATACCAATTATTCACTGGACATCATCAGAGAGGGATACGCGCGATTGCTACGTGTTGAGTACCGATAGCGGCTTGTTCTCTTGGATGCCCAAGATATTTATTTCACCCGTGCGCGCCATGCGCAAGATCCCCTACGGGTCGCTCTAATCCAGCCCGCTTGCTGAACGCAGTTGCGGCTTGCTGTTAGCCACCCACCGGCTAGCGGTGCGATACGGCAATAGCTGCTGTAGACACACCGGGCTACTGGCCCGCTTGACCATGGCTTGGGTAGCAGGCGGCTCTCTTAAGGGTCCACAGGGTGAGCAAGGCATTCAGGGCGCCCAAGGGGTGCAGGGCCTTGCTGGCGCTGATGGCGTTCAAGGCGTCCAAGGACCACAAGGTGAGGCTGGTATCCAGGGTCCGATTGGTCCTGATGGTGTTCAAGGCCAGCAGGGCATCCAGGGTGCTGCGGGTTTGGGCATCACCTTTAAGGGCCAGGTGGCAACAGAAACTGAGCTGCCAGCTGATGCAGCCCAAGGCGATGCCTACATCGTGCAGGCCGATGACTCCTTTCAGGTGTGGGACCTCGCCACCAGCACCTGGGTGAATGGTGGCTCGATCCAGGGACCACAGGGAATTGAGGGCCCTGCAGGCGTTGCTGGTGTTCAAGGAGAAATAGGCCCTGCTGGCGCTCAAGGCGTGGAAGGACCAGCTGGCGTGCAGGGCATGCGCGGTACGGGCTGGTTCAACGGCAGCGGCGCTCCTGCAGCTGACATCCCAGGTTCGATTCCTGGTGATCTGTATTTAGATAACGCCACGGGCGACGTGTACACCCTGAGCTGAGTGGTGGCCTGGTCGCTTGCTGCCAACCTGCAGGGCCCGGCTGGTCCGAGTGCGGTGTCGGCTGATGCCGGCAACAGCGCCAGGTTGGGCACTGACGCCAAGGTGTTTGTGCCCTCCTCCCTTTACGTCCTGCCCGCAGCGACGGCCAAGGTGTTGGGCGGCATCAAGGTGGGTGCTGGGTTGAGCATGACGGCCGATGGCGTGCTCAGCGCTGCGATGGCAACCACCTACGTCAATAAGGCTGGCGATGTGATGAACGGCCCGCTGCGCTTTGCCAATAGCGGCGGTGTTTCAACCTTCAATGGCCGGGACGTTTACCTGTACTACGACGGCACCTTCTTTCGCTGCCAGCTGCCGTCTTCTAGATCGGCCTGGCGAATTGAGAACAGCAGCGGCCAGGTGACCTTTGGCTCTTGTCCTGCAGCAGCTGACCCGCCGGTTGCGGCCAGTGACCTGACCAATAAGGGCTATATCGACAAGCTCGTGAGCGCGCTTTTAGATGAGCTGCAGGCCCTCAAGGCAGAGGTGGCTGCCCTCAAGACTGCGAGCTGAGGGCTTGCTACTGGCTTGATTTGCTCTCAGCAGATCGCTCCTGCGATCGCAACGCCCCACCAATGCACCAATGTGCCGCAATGTGCCGCAGGGAACCTGGCAGCAGGCACCAGTTCACGCGAGCTTGAGCCCATCTCTGCTTTGAGTAGATGAGCTGGTCTGATCTGGAGCGGTTGGTGGCTGATGCAGAAAGCAGCCCGGCGCTCCAGCAGGTCCTGGGCCAGTGCCATAGCCGCCAGGAGCTCCTACGCACCGCCCGCCAGCTGGGCTATCGGGTGACAAAAAGCGACCTGCTGAATGCCTGGCTGGAGCACCACAACGCAGCGGAAGTGCAAGGAGCGGATAAAGCCTCCAATTACTGAGCCCCAACGCTTCTGCAAGGACTGGCGTGCTCTAGTCAGCCCACTGCCTTAGCCAGCCCCAGAGCCCGCTCGAGCCACGCAGCGAGGCCGGGCGCGACAGCATGTAACGAAGTCGTTACACAGCTCTCATGACAGTCGGGGAAGTCTTTCTGGAGTCGATCTCTAGCGGTGTGATCACGGAACATGAAATCTCCTGGGTTGCCTCCCATCAAGGCGCCTTTGCCCGCCACGAGGAAGCCCTGGCGCTACGGCTGGGGCGCTTGGTAGATGAGGGGCAGATCAACCTCGGGTGCCGCCTGCCTAGTCGTCTTGTTCAGCACAAGCTTGTGCTCAACGAATGGATCGAACCGCTCGGCCGGCGCCGCGGCGTAGCGGCCGCTTGCGCCTGACACCGCAGCAGCTCCCATGACGCAAGACAAAACACTGCACTACTGGCAGAACATGCGGATCGCCATGGAGGCTGCCGGTGCAACCTCAAGTGCCATCTACAAACGAGCACTGGCGATTACCCAGGGGCTTCCAGATCCCCTCGCTGCTCAGGATTCAGCTGAGGGGTAACTGCTAGTCCCTTTCAGGGGCGGGGGCAGCACCCCCGGTGGCGGTCCTCCTTTCGCCTTGATCACCGGCAGAACTCCCACAACTCCAGTTCTCAATCCTTGGGGGCGCTGGTGCTGTAGCGGCTCGGCGAACTTATGCCGCCTGTTGCTCATCGCCCACCGAAGGTGGATGGCCCACCAGCTCAGAAGACTCGCAAGCGGTGATCCAGCTACGCAGCAGCGGGTAGCGCTGAACCATCGCTGCGTATTCAGCTGATTGACGGTAGGTGGATTCCAAAAGCCGGTAGTCAAGGTCCTGCTGCATGGACTGCTGCTCACCTGAAACCAGCTCTGCTGCTAGCGCGAGATGCCTGCGGTCTGAATGATCAATTGTCATGGAGATCAAAGCGGGCGCCAATGACTGCGGCAAAGCGCTCTGCATCAACCCTGCTGGTGACGGCTGGCGGCTGCTGCTCCTGTCAGTGGGAGCAGACAGAAAGCGTCGCTAGTAGCCGAGCAGGCCAGAGCTGGGCGCCCCTTGCATCGCATGTTCACAACCTGTTACATTGGCTTTAACACTTCGTCACAATCATGACTGAGTCCGCTTCTCGCTTCGGGTTTGTCGCTTTCGCCGAAACCTGGAATGGCCGTCTGGCCATGCTCGGCTTTGTGATCGGTCTTGGCACCGAGCTGCTCACCGGCCAGGGCATCCTTTCCCAAATCGGTCTGGGTTGAACGTCATGGAAACCGATTACACCACTGCAATTTCGGTCGTAGCCCTGATCACCGTTGTGCTCTCGGCAATGACGATCTACGTGCTGAGCCGGCCTACGGACCTGGCTAAGAGGGTTTGATGATTTCCGCAATCACCATCGTTCTTATCGGTGCCTGGATTGTTGGTGCTCTCAATCAGCCGGATCTTGCCGATTGAGCTTCTAACTCTTGCTTCTTCTGCTTGCCAGCAACTGTTCCGCCACCAAAAGCCATGACCAACACTCCTTCTAACGACCCAGCGCTTGATGACAGCACCGAACAGCTGAACCTCATGGAGCAGCTCAAGCAAGTTGAACTGTTTAACGGCCGCGCCGCCATGGTTGGCATCGTTACAGGCATCGTGGTGGAAGGCCTCACCGGCTTTGGCATCGCCCATCAAATTGGCCTCGGCGCCTTGGTTGATGGCTACGCCGCTTGCCGCACTCAGTTCCTGCCCTTCTGCTTCTGAGCTTCTGCAGGCCTTTTATTTTCTGACCCCTAGGTATTGCCTGGGTTTTTTTTGTTGGTTGCCAATGGATTAACCGGCGGCCTCCAAGGCCGCCGGTTGGCCGGCTAGACGGACCAGCGCAGTGGAGGCTCGAGCTCTTGGTGCTCTTCTTCCAGCTGGATTAGCCACCAGGCTGCTGGATAGGCGGGCTCGGGCTGGGGCTCCTGCCATTGACCGGACACTTGTGCTTCTTCCCAAGCATCAATGAGGGACTGCATGGTGGTGGAGAGCGGGAACATCGCTGTGATGCAAAGAACGCGCACCTGACACCCCGAGAAGCGGGGAAAACTGGAGAGCGGTTTTGCAGACCCGATGGGCCCCTTCCACCCACCTGAGGTGCTGAATGGGCGGTTCTGCTCAGCGCACCTAGCGGTGCGACAGCGGGCACGGGCCTATGCGGAATGCCCGAGCGGGAGCGAGCGGCTGGAGCAGGCAGGCCGCTGCTCTACTTCCAGCTGACAAGCGAGCAGAAGGGGCAATGGAACCCGACCAGGCGGGAGCGGTGGAATCCCCTGACTCGCTGTTGTCCCACCGGTAAGTGCCCGGTTTGCACGGTTTATTCAGCGGCCGCAAACGCCGCGCAACCTCGACCAGGCGGGAGCGGGTGGAGCAAGAAAGGCCGCTGCTCTTATCCCTTTCCCCGCTCCCCTACCCCTTAGTCCTGCCACCAAGCCAGCACCCCAATAGAAAGGGGGCCGATGGCTCTCCTGACCGGCTCAGCAGACTGAGACGGTGACGCCGGGGAGGCCCTGGAACTTGCGGGCAAAGGCAAATGCTTTTTCAGCAGGGATTAACCGCATCTTCTTGACGGGCTTACCGCGCCTCCCGAAGTGCTCAACGGTGCAGGGCACAGCGCCACTCTTTTTGATACCGGGCGCATAGCGATGGACGATCAGCAGGCGGATATTGCAGACGGGGCCTTGTGGAGCTGCCATGGAAATTTTGGCGAGGTACCCCCAGGTCACGCCCCACGGCGCAGCAGCAGGCAAGGGTGGCGTAGCCACTTGCGTAGCCCTTTCCGTCTGCGAGCAAGTGAGGGCAGCCTGCAAGGGGTGCTCGACCAAGTACCAGCAGTGTCCAAAGCCAACGGTGCTGGTTCTGTCCGCCTGCTGGTTGCTACGGCCGGGATCAACCAAAGCAAGCGGGGCCGAGTCCTGCCTGTAAGCAGTTGGGGCGCGGTGAGAACACCTCAAGGGATGCGGTCCTGCTAGTTGGCAAGAAAAAGCATCTCGTTTCAGGCACCCGTTGTCAGCCACCCGTGAGCGCCCAGCTGGGGGGCCAGAGGCCCTTCCCAAAACTGGCGGCGGCAGGGCTCTGGTTCAAACAACCGAATTTCGGTTGTTTCAATTGATCGGCTTCAGCCAGTCCAAAAAAATGGGCCAGCAGAAACTGGCCCTTGGATTGCCGGCTCAGATAAGCGCCACCTCCCCAGGGAGCAGAACCCGGCGCTTCTGGGCTGCTGCCAATACCTCTTGGCGATAGAGCTCTTCTCCAGCAGCGCTGAGGGCTGAATCGATGGCATCGATTCGCGCCAGGCACTGAGCGATGGCAGGCAGCACCTCCTCTTCTAGGAGGGTGATTTCCTCTTCTCCATAGGGCTGCTCGCTCCAGGTGCGGCGCAGCGGCAGATCGCGGCGCAACAGCTGCTCAATGGAGCGCGAAGCGCGATCAAGCAGCAGGAAGGGATCTTCTTCTGGCCGGCAGAACTTGGACTGGGCAGCTAGTGATGCCATGGGATTCGGCGCCAGGTGTGGCGCAGCGATGGGACCGATCCCAGAGGCGTACTGACGCAGGAAGGAAGCACAATGGAGAGGACCCGGAGTAAGCCCCACCGGAAGCCGACCCAGCCAGAGCGAGGCTTCTGCACTGGTCAGGTCAAGGCGGCACAGATCAGATCTTGCGCAAGCGCGGCTTATTGAGGTGATGCACCGCATGGACCACTACGCCAAACAGCCCTGAGCGATCAAAGACCTCCAGGTCCAAAGGAATTGCTACCTCTTCTGGCCGCACCGGCTCAAGCAACCACTGCTCCCCCTGCCGCAACAGCGGTCGCATCAAGAAGCTGCCCTGGTGGGCAACGACGACGACATGGCCGGAGCAGGGTTCCACACTGCGGTCGATCACCATCAGGTCGCCGTCGTTGATCCCGTGCTGGCGCATGCCATTACCGCTGGCCCGCATGTAAAAGGTGCAGACCGGGTTGGGAATCAGGGCGGATTGGAGATCCAAGCCCTCACCCAACGATCCCGGGCAGAAGGGAACAGGCTCGCCAATGGGCAGGTCGGCCAACATCAAACCAGTAGTGGCAGCAGTACAGCTGTTCTACTCCTGGTGAGGTGGGTTGGACCGGCTCAGCTGCCTGCCTCTGGCCAGGGAACCAGCTTCATGTCTCCCACCTTGTTCCAGGTTTTGCATTTGGGATCAGCTAGCCGGTAGATGGCGTTGCCGTCTGGTCCGTTCTTGGTGACGACAAGGACCGGTGCACCGGGCCAGCCGATCCGCCAAAGCTGCTCATCACCTGCCAACACAATCAAATCGCCAGTGGCGGGGTGCTTGAGGTCTGGGGCCATCGCTGCACCGTAGAAACCCACAGGCGATTGGCTGCCAAGCCGCAGCCCCCTCCGGCACGAGCGGAACAAGGACACCCCCAGGTCGATTGCTCGATGGATCGTCCGCTAGCTGGCTCAGTTTTCGATGTCGCCGGAAAGGCGCTAAGCGCACCTCACGGTGCGACACCGGCATGGCGCTGATCTCGAACTGCTAGGCAGCAGCGCGTAATGACATGCATTCCCGGAGCATGAACTGGTGCTTTTGATGGCCGCGGTTGTGCCATTGGTTGCGCGGCCCTGTTGCCTTTTGCGCTGGCGGAGCGGGCCGGCCCGATCAGGCTGGCGGGCAGCACTTTCAGCTAACGCCATGCTCCGCATCCACGGCGACCGCAACAGCCTGCTGGCGGCCCTTGCTGCCCACTGGGTCGATCAGCAACTGCAGATCCCGCCGCCGCTCAAGCCGCAGGTGCGGCCGATCCGCCGCCTACCAGGGCTGCTGCGCTGAACGGCCCTGGCAGCAATAGATCGATAGGGCCTCATCCCGCCCCCACCAGCTGCTGGCGCAGAGCCTCAAGAGCTTTCTTTTGGGCCCGCTGCACCGACATGGCGCTGATTTGCAGCTGCTCTGCTGCCTGCCGGAGCGACAGGCCCTCAAGGATGGTGAGCCGCAGGGCCGTGGCTTGCGGCGCAGGCAGCTGATCTACCAGCTGCTCCAGCGCCAGATCATCAGCGGGGCCGGCTGCTTCTTGCTCTGGGCTGGCCAGCTGATCGAGCAGGCACGGCTCGCCAGCGGCATGGCCATCAAGGCTGATGTGACCCAGGGGGCACAGACCCTGCTCATGCAGCCGGCGTGGAATGCGCACCAGCCGCACCCGATCGCGCAGGTGATGCTGCAGGGCACCTGAGATGCACCGGCGCAGATAGGGCTCAGCTGGCTCACCTGCTTTACAGCGCAGGACTGAATGGAGCAGGGCTTCTCTAGCCACCTGGATCAGATCCTCCCGCTCGACCAAAGGGGAGAAGCGGCGGGCTACAGCTGAGGCAACGGCATCAGCAAGAGAAAGGTGCTGGAGCACCAGGGCATCGCGGGCACGGAGGGCAGTGCGGGAAAGCGGGGCAGCCATCTGGGGACGGCAGAGAACCCCACCCCCAACGGCCAGCCGCAGGGATGTGACAAGGACGCCCCAACGGGGCGCATGGCCCGATCCTTGACGCAGCGCGAGGACTGGACGAGGGATTCAGGTGGGTGTTTGACGGCCTGGTGGCAACCCAATTGCCGCGAGCGCTTTGCAGCAAGCCAACCTTGAGCAAGCATCCCCACGCCTGACCCGATTGCATTGCTGAAGTGTTGGACCAGTTCCGGCAGCGTTTAGAAGCTCAATAAGCCCACTTCCGTCCAATTCAGCGCAGGAGGTGCAGGCCATCCAACCGCAATATGCGCTATGCAGCTATTTGTTCAGTTACCCAGAGCGCTCTATTAATTTCGGAGGTGGCATGGCCTGCTTGAGCTGCTGGGCAATGGCTTTAAAGAAACCATCTGGTAGATGACTACTGGAACTTCTTCTACCCTGCTACTGTCTAGCTGGTTATAAATGGACGAAGGTTTATTTATTCTGCTGAGGCTTGCTCCGCTTCTGTTCTCTACGTGAAGTAGGGGGATTAGGCGCTGGACGGAGCATTGGGGTAGGGGATGGGGTTGACGCCAGCGTCCAGGGCCTCGCTGTGGTGGGCGGCGCTGAACCAGGTGGCGAAGTCGGCGTCCTCTGGGAAGGGCCAGCCTTCGTCGGCCCAGTCGGTTTCGTGGATGCCGTCGGGGGAGGACCAGCCGCCTTCGCCGGCTTCCCAGCCGGCAGAGGTGCGCATGGATGCGACGCGAGCCTCCTCGTCCTTGGAGTCGTCGAGGTTGTCGTACCAGTTGGGGCGAATGGCGAGTTGCGCAAACTTGAAGTAGGGGAAGATCATCTCTTTAGTTCTTCCATCAGTGAAGTGGTCTGGGGGAGAGATCTTATATGCGACTAGAGAGCAGCGTCGGCAAGTGTATACACATTACCGTAGCAAGTAGTCCGTAAGCGGCACTGTTAACATCAACGCTGATCCACTGCTGGAACCAAAAAAAGCGCCCTTTGAGGTGAGTATATATCTGGACTGGCACCAAAAGAAACTGGCAAAAGTACTTTCTAGGCCTATAGTTAGTCCTGGTTTTCTGTTGTCGGTAGCCTCCCTGCCTCGGAAGGAGGCTTAAGGCTCATAATCCGCTCCTGAGCTTTGTCACGTTCAGCCTCAGAATCAATCCGCTTACGCGCATAAACTTGAGATAGACGGACTGCTTCCTCAAGCTCCTGCCTCAAAGTGGCGTTGTCGGCCTTCAGTTGCTGGGCGACTTCTCTCCACGCCTTGGCCTCTGCTTCGGCCTGGATCCGCTCGTTGTCGCCAGATGCCTCTCGTGACTTCTCTTCGGCGTCAACCGCCCTCTGTTCTGCCTGTTTTTCTTGATCTGAGGTCGCCTTAGTAAATCGTTCTGAAATTAGTTCTCTCAGGCGTGTAAACAGATCTTGCGTGATCTCTACAACCGTCTCTCTAATGATGGGCCATAGTGCTGGCCAAAGAGCTTTAAGGAATAAGGACCAAAACTTGTTTACCATTGGTTTCTGGAGTAAAGAGGTTGGTGATGAAGATGCTAGTGAAGGTCACCCCTTAATAGTCTTCGAAATGAACGCATAACCTGGGACTTAGCTTCCATTGCTTGTCCAATTTCTTTGTTGCCACTAAGAAAAGCCTTGTCGGCATCGGCTTCTAGATCTGTCTGTAGGCGTAGGGCTTGTTTGCAGATGTCGGCAGTTTGCTCCCCATAAAGATCAAAAACTTTGGCTGCCGCAAATAGCTTGCCGCAGTTAATCAGTAGATCTTCCTTGCTAATTTCGCGTAGTTTCTGTTGATGCTGCATTGAGCCTGTTCCGTAAGAAATGATCGCACCACCGGCTACAAGAATAATGTACCCACCTGTCATGCCCAGACCCCCAGCCGCAAGTGATCCCCCACCAAGAAGTGCAAGACCTGCTGAACTGGCCGCAGCTCCACTAAGACCCATAACACCACCAATAACGCCAGCAATTGGTAGGGCAAATACCGCCAATGCTGCGACACCTACACCAACAAAGGCCCAGGTGTAATTCTGGCCGCTATTGGCTTTAACAATCTTTTCAATACAGTTATTAAATTCCTTCCAGGCTAGCCAGAGTGTTGCTGGGCTTTCATCCATGATCCCCGCACAATAATTAAGATAAAGCTTTCTGTCGTCATCGTCGAAGGAAAGGCTTTCTCCCTCCTTGTTCTCACTTGTCAAGTAATAGGATGAGAACGTGGCAAGTTCCACGCAAATTGCAGACTTCTTTAATTCAGTAAATTTGGACTCACAGACTTTGAGATTTAGTTGATCTTCTGGCAGTACTGGCCCAAGGCCAAGCAGCTTGGCGGTTAGCTCGTACCACTGCTGAATCCATTCATATTTTCTATTGCCGTAAGCCTGTCTTTCGCGGTCTTTGCTCTGATCATTCATGAAATGCTTACGAAGCCTGCTGAATGACACGCTCTTGCCTGCCTCGTCCAGCAACGCCCAGTATTTAATGGAGGCCATTAAGTGAATGCCTTCGCTGTCAAATCCAAGATCGTCCGAGTGGGCTTGAATGGAGTTCATAATTCATTCATAGTAGTCTTTGGGGTGAATATACATGGCAATATGCCTATTTCTCCAATCGCTTAAACATCGCGTCCTGGGGATCTATATAAAACTCAATCGAAATCTTACTCCTGGGCACCTCGAAAAATAGCCTCTACCAAGACGGAGCACTCAAGCCTGGGCAGACGGGGCAATGAGTCTCAATTACAGGATCCCGCAGATCCCGAATTTTTCGAGGTGCCCTCCTGAGATCACTGGGTAGATTATTTCGCCAGCGACGGGCCGAAACGGGTATCAGCAGCGCCTTGGCTTCCTTGTCTGCTTCCAGTTCGGCGATGGCTTTGCTCAACCCCACCGAAGTCTGCTGATAGAGGGCCCCTCAGCCCCCAGCTCTTTGAAGAACAGCAGCGCCTCAGACTCAGGATTCGTCGACTGCGGTTGCCCTGGCTGGGCTGTTTTCCTGCAGCTTGTTGACCGGCTCATCCAAGAGCCTCGCGAACCTGGTCAGCCCACGGCCTCAGCACTCTTTGCTGAGCCAGATGAGCAAGCATTCGCCGCTGGCAGACGAGTGAAGGGGCCCCGCGGTGTGGGCGAATCTGAGGGGCTCCGTTGAGGGCTCAGCGAATGGCGCCATCTCCAGCGAGGGGCGTGGTCAAGGCCATGCACAGTTGGCATGACTCGGCGCCTCGAAGAATGAAACGACCTGTGTGGCAGATCTTGCCGAATGTGTATCCGGTCAAGGTTGCTCAGCCGTTCACAGCATTCACGCCGCCAAGCTCCATCACTACAGGTGGCTGGATTGGCTTGAGCTGCTGGGCGGTGGCTTCTAGAAAGGCCACCAGGATTGTGACCAGCAGGATGTAGTCGCGCAGGGCTTGGTCCAATGGCCCATGGGCCGTCGGCGGCTGGGCTGCCAGCACCGTATCCAGCGGCCTCCAGAGGGGATTGGCGCGGGCAAGCTCGTAGACCTCCGCTAATCGAGAGCTGTGGGCAGGATCGGCAAGGGAGGCTGATTCGGCGGAGTGGGCAAAGGCGTTGCGCAGCTTGCGGAGGGCATTGAGGGCCCGCTCCACGCCGGCATCAATCAAGCCCAGGCGACTAGCCAGGGCCACCTTGGCGCCGAGAGAGCCCAGCGGACGATCCGGCAGGAATAGTCCGTCGCCCTTGGCTGGAGCGGGCATCATCACCGCCTGCAGCAGATGCTCCAGAGCTGTGTCAACGCGGGCGACGCCCACGAGCACCGCACCGCGGCCGCGCTCCTCCAGCATCTGCAGAGCGATCTGCTGGGCGGCCTGGGCGACGGCAATAGTGCCTGAATCAGTGGCCATGGCGATCAGGCGGCGGCGGCGCGTTCACGCAGTTCTTCGTAGAGACCTGTTTGGCCCAGCAAGATCTCCTTCATGCCATCTCGAATGGTGGCCGAACCCAGGGCCTGACTACTCATCGTTTGATGGGCATCTAGAGCGCTGATGATTGCGTCCATCAGGGCACTACCAAGATCGGGAGACGAGCCAAATTGTTCTTTGCTGTTGGCAGAGGCCTGCTGCTGCAGGGTGGGTGATTCCAGCAACTTGCTGCGGATCACCGAGCGCACATAGACCACCTTGTCTTCGTCGCTGAGTTCGCCTGTAAATAGGTCGTTCAGCTTGGAGATGATTGCTGATAGCAAGGCCTTCTCCTTGTCCTGAACTGAACCACCACCAGGGGCTAAGCCTGCAAGCTGAACCACTTCTCCCTGTTGAAGGTCAAGCTTTGATTGTCCCTTGTTCCGGAGCGTGTGGTGCGTCAGGACGACCTTGCTTAGATCAACGGTTGGCACCTCTCGCTCAAACTCCAACAGCGGTAGCAGCCGCTTGTAGAACAGTGCTCGCTTCTCCAAGCTGGTGTTGCCATAGTCGTAGATCTGCGACAGGAAGATATAGAAGCGCACGTAGGTGCCCATGTCGCTCCTGAACAGGGTGAGGGCATCTATTTCATCCTTTGCCTTATTGATCCCGTCTGGTTCGTTGGCATCTTCTGCATTGCGCTTGGCCAGGCGTGCTTCCTTGAAGGCGTGCATCAGCCTTTGGGCAATAGGCTCCAGTGCCCCGATCAGTTCACTCTGCTTGCTGCCAGGGGCGAGCAGTACCTTCACCACCCGATCCACCTCGAATTCGTCGTAGTGGTTTTGACTATCTAGCTTGGCCTTAAGGCTGAGAATCAAATTTGGGTCTGTTGCTTCTGCCAGCTCAGCGGTCTGGTAGTAGGCCTTGAACGCATTCAGAATGTCGTTTGGCTCATTGGCAAAGTCCACGACATAGGTGGTTTCCTTGCCAGGGGAACAGCGGTTCAGACGTGAGAGGGTTTGCACGGCCTGGATGCCAGATAGCCGCCGGTCCACGTACATACCGCAGAGCAACGGCTGATCGAAGCCAGTCTGGAACTTATTGGCCACCAGCAGTATTTGGTAATCCTCGCCCTTGAATGCCTCACGGATGTCGCTTTTAAGGCCTGGGTTCAAGCTGCTGCTCTTCTCGTTGAAGGGATCAGGGCCTGACTCCTTGTCGTCAACGTCACCGCTAAAGGCCACCAGGGTGCCTAGTTGGTAGCCCTTTGCCTTGATGTACTTGTCGATTGCTAGCTTCCAGCGCACTGCCTCCTTCCTCGATCCCACCACAACCATCGCCTTGGCTTTGCCATCGAGCAGTGGCCAGACGAACTGACGGAAGTGCTCGACGATGATCTCGACCTTCTGGGCAATGTTGTGGGGGTGCAGCTTCACCCAGCCCATGAGCTTCTTCTTGGCTGCGCTCTGCTCCACTTCCTCATCCGCCAAACCCCGCCCGTCTTGAGCCAGACGGAAGGCCAATGAGTAGGAGATGTAGTTCTGCAGGACATCAAGGATGAACTCCTCTTCTATGGCCTGCCGCATCGAATAGACGTGGAATGGCTCCGGCAGGTTCCCGTCGCCAGCTGGTTCATGGGGGTTGGGTCGCCTGCCGAACAGCTCCATGGTTTTGGCTTTCGGCGTGGCAGTGAAGGCGACGTAGGTAATGCCGTCTTCCTTCACCCGCTCTGACATCTGGGCCGCCAGTACGTCTTCTATGGAGACTTCAGCGCCGTCGCTCTGGTCTGCAACATCTGAGGCGCTGAGCACCTTCTTGAGCTTTTCGGCGGCCTGGCCGGTCTGGGAACTGTGGGCCTCGTCGGCAATGACAGCAAACCGCTTGCCGCCCTTAAGCGTCATCTCCTGCATCTTGTTCATCAAGGCCGGGAAGGTCTGGATGGTGCAGACCACCACCTTCTTGTCCCCGCCTAAGGCCGTTGCCAGCTGGTCACTCTTGATGCCCTTGTCCGTTGTGATGGAAGCGACCACGCCCTTCTTGCGCTCAAACGATTCGAGGGCTTCCTGCAGCTGGGTATCAATGACGTTGCGGTCGCTGACTACCAGCACCGAATCGAAGACCTTCTGATCGTTGGCGTCGTGCAGCTCAGAGAAGAAGTGGGCGGTCCAGGCAATGGAGTTGGTTTTGCCAGAGCCAGCCGAGTGCTGAATCAGGTACTTCTGCCCTGGTCCTTCGCTCCGCACCGCTTCCTGCAGCAGCCGGGTGACCACAAGTTGGTGGTAGCGAGGGAAGAGAATCCGCGTGATTTGTTTCTTTTTATTCCGCTCGGCAATGCAGTAGCGGCCGAGGATTTCAAGCCAGCTCTCCCGCTCCCACACCTCCTGCCACAGGTAGTCGGTGGGGTAGCCGGGGCCATTAGGCACGGGGTTGCCCTTGCCGCAGTTCTTGCCGCCAGGGTCACTGCCTTTGTTGAAGGGCAGGAACACGGTGGCCGGCCCTGCCAACTTCGTTGTCATGAGTACCTCCCGGCAGCTCACGGCGAAGTGCACCAGGGCACCGCTGGGGAAACTCAGCAGGGGTTCAGGGGTTTTGCCAGCGAGCTTGGGTAGGCGGTCGGTCTTGTACTGCCACACCGCGTCGTCTATCGACTGAGTGTTGTCGGTCTTGAGTTCAACGGTGGCGACCGGGATGCCATTGAGGAAGAGGACCAGGTCGATGCTGTTCTCGTTGTGCAGCGAGTACCGCACCTGGCGGACGACTCGCAGGCGGTTGGCGTTGTAGCGAGTAAGGATTTCTGGGTTGAGGCCCAGGGCGGGTTTGAACTCCGCCAGCTTGAGGGCCTTGGGTAGACCCATGACCTCGATGCCGTTGCGGAGCAGGTCGAGGGTGCCCTGCTGGTCGAGCTGTTCTCGAATGCGTTGCAGAAGGTTGGCTTCTGCCTTGCTGCCGTTCTTCTGCTTGTAGGTATCCCAGGCGTCCTTCTGCGAGTCTTCAAGCCAAGCGGTCAGGTCTGGCGGGTAGAGCGCCAGCTTGCGGTCGTAGTTGTCTGCCGTCTTGTCTTGGTAGAGCCAGCCATGGCTGCCGAGGTACTCGCAGACTTCCTTCTCGAAGGCGGATTCGAAGTGGACGCTCATGGGTTGCTGGCCTCCGGCTCCCGAATCAGCTGATGCAGAGTCTGCCCTTGGTTACTCTTCCATTCTTTCCACCCATTGGCGGTGCGACCGAGCAAGGCAATGGCAGCACCGCTTGGGGACTTGAACAAGTGGTCTTTCGGAAACACAAGCTGGCCCTGGTCATCAAGTTGCATGACGCCGCTGTCTAGAAGTCGTTGTCTCCATCGTTCGTTGGTCTCCCCAAGGGAGGGGGCTGTGTCAACACGGCCAACTGAACCGGCCAGTACGACGAAGCCTTCTGCTGTGTAGAGACCTTTGGCTTCTACTCCGTTTGAGGGGCTACGGAGGTTGAGGATTTCCGCTGGTTCCTGGCTCTGCTTTGGCTTGGCTACAGGGTCAAACAGGGGGTACCCAAGACTGGAGACAAGGACACTTCCTGTTTCAAACACTTCAAAGCACTCGGCTTCCAGCGGGGCTGGTGTGTGCGGCCTTGAGCCACTGTTGCCGTTCTCGTCGGCAAAGCGGCCTGCATCGCGTATCTGCTGAAGAGAATGCCACTCCAGGAAAAGAGCGTGGGTTTGAGTGAGGCTGTTGGTTTTGGAGGTCAGCACCAAGGCCCTTTCCCAGAAGTCCTTTCTCTGGTTGTGGGCAGTAAGCCGGGCACGTAGATCGCCCGTTTGACCGACGTACACCAAGCGATCGCCGTCTTCTGTGTCTTCTCCAATCAGGAAGTAGACGCCTACCTGGGAGCTTTGCTCCATACCCAGGAAGCTGTTCAGCAGACTTCGTGGGACCTCAATGACCTGGACAATCCGGGTGGTTATCTCTGCAATGCGAATGCCGTGAGGCTCGCCGCTGGGCAGGAAGATTTGGATTGTCTTGGGAGTGATGGTCACTGCTTGCCAGCCTCCGCTTCTACCAGTCCTCGGACGTCTATCTGCCCCGTTACCGCAGCAGAGATGAGGGCCGAGCGGCGTTCCTCCAGCAATACAAGTGATTCAGAAGATTGTATTGCCAGCTCATCCAGTTCCTTGAGTTTCTCCTCAATGGCTCTCAAGATTGCCATTTGCTCTTGAAGTGGCGGAATGGGGAAGGTTGTGTCGCCGACAAGTTCTTGGCTGATGTTGCCTGCTTTTCGGGAACTAACAGCCCTTTCCATCCAAAACGGCCTCAAGAACTGGATGTACTTATGGACATACTCGGGGAGAGCCTTGGGCGAAGGCAGAATGCCACACAGAGCTTGGTTTACAGCTGCCTCAATCTTGAGTATTCCGTTCTTGCCTACTGTCCCGCCACCACCGTAGAGAGCAACGAGAACTGTATTCACAGGTAGTGCTTTGCACGCTGTGTCCCCAAGGGCTTTCGGGGTTATAAACACTACTGCAGTATTGACTTCGTCATTGTCGATGTCAGTCGTTCTTATCCAGGGTGTTCCATGCTCGTCTTCCTCTGTTGTGTAGTAGAGCTCTGGCTTATCGCTGTTGGGTGTGCTGCCACTGGTAGTTCTGAAGTAGTGCTTGATTTTCCCTGTTTCCCAGTGCTCCGGCACCTCACCCAGCCACTCCACTCCCGAGCCCTTCATCGGTGCGTTCGGGTTTAGCCCCTTGGTCACCGCATGTGAGATGACCGACTGCCTCTTCTCTTGAAGCAGCTCAATCAGGCGTTGCTGCTCGCTGATAAGGGCGTCAATCTTGGTGGTTTCGCGGTCGAGGAAGGTTGCAATCACCTGCTGCTCATCCTTGCCTGGAACGGAGACCAGTACTCGCCCAATGTCGCAGGCATTAATTGCCGGATAGCTGACCCCAGTGGAGCGTGATATCACCTCCTGAATAAAGTGCTCTTCTTGAAGCGCGTATTTGAGATAGCTGGGCTCTATCTCTGGTCTTGGTCTTACAACTGCAAATCCCGTAGATGCAACAAGGTTCGAGGGTTGGTTGGTTACCGGGGCAATTGCTTTTAAGTACGTCCTCACTGTTGAGACAAGAACATCGCCCTCTCTTGGTACCCTCCGGGCTCTTGATGGCGACTCACCAAAAAGCAGGGTCTCTGTCTTCTCTATTCCCTTTGACAGGCTGACTGAGCCAATGTCGACATACTCAATCGTGCGCTCAGAGTCGACAGCTTCCGTAAGTGTCTCATCATTGATGCTTGCTATTACTTTCACAGGCTTGGCGGCCCATGTAATCGGCTGTTTGTGAAGCCAATGGATAGGGCTGTCTACATACTCTGGATATGAGTGCAGGCTCATGTCGACAGCCCCCCAATCATTTCCAGGATCCGGTCGGTCACCTGCTTCAGCTCGGCGTCTATCTCCTCCAGTGGCCTAGGCGGCGTGAAGACGTAGAAGTGCCTGTTGAAGGGAATCTCGTAACCCTTCTTGGTCTTGCTGTGGTCAATCCAGGCGTCAGGTACGTGCGGCAGCACCTCTCGCTCGAAATAGGTCTCGATGTCTTCTGATAGCGGCACGTTCTCTGTGTCTCTCAAGCTGCTATCAGCCTGAGGTTGCCCCTTCGCTTTACCCTTCTGGCCAAGGGCAATGTTCCCTGCCTCATCTCTCACCGGCCTCTCAACCGTGATGGTCTGGTAGCCGAAGTCCTCGTTACGGAAGATCTTGCTGATTGGCTTGCCCTCCTTTTCTGCTTCCTCGAAGGCCCCGAACAGCTTTGTAATCTCATCAATGTGCTCAGGTGATAGCTCCTTGCGCTTGCTGCCCAGGCTCTTGCGCATCTTCTGCCAGTAGCTACTGGCATCAATAAGTTGCACCTTGCCCTTTCTTTGGGCTGGCTTGCGGTTGCTCAGAATCCAGATGTAGGTACTGATTCCCGTGTTGTAGAACATGTCGGTGGGCAGGGCGATGATCGCCTCCACTAAGTCGTTCTCCAACACATAGCGGCGGATTTCACTCTCGCCTGAGCCTGCTCCTCCGGTAAAGAGTGGAGATCCATTGAGAACAATGCCAAAGCGGCAGCCGCCGTCCTGAGCTGACCGCATCTTGCTGATCAGGTGCAGCAAAAACAGCAGGGAACCATCACTCACCCTTGGCAGCCCAGGGCCAAAGCGACCGGCGAACCCCAGTGCTTTTGACTCAGCTTCTACTTCCTTTTGAATCTTCTTCCACTCCACGCCAAACGGTGGGTTGGAGAGCATGTAGTCGTACTTCCCCTCCGGAAGCTGATCATCCGACAAGGTGTTGCCAAAACAGATGCTGTTGATGTCCTGGCCCTTGATCAGCATGTCCGCTTTGCAGATGGCATAGCTCTCTGCGTTCAGCTCTTGGCCGCTCAACACCAGGCGGGCTGTGGGGTTATGGCTAACCAGGTGTTCTTCTGCAATGCTCAACATCCCGCCTGTACCAGCGGTTGGGTCGTAGAGGCTGCGAACGATGCCCGGTTGGGTCAGGGCGGCGTCGTCTTCTATGAAGATGAGGTTCACCATCAATCGGATGACCTCGCGGGGGGTGAAGTGTTCCCCTGCGGTCTCGTTGGATAATTCAGCGAACTTGCGAATCAGCTCCTCGAACACCAACCCCATCTCGGCGTTGCTGACCGTTTCTGGGTGCAGGTCAATTTGGCCAAACTTCTCGGTGACCAGGTACAGCAGGTTGGCCTTTTCCAGCTCGTCCACCTGCAGGTAGAACTTAAAGCTCTCGAAGATCTCCCGCACCGCTGGGGTAAACGCCTGGATGTAGCTGCGCAGGTTCTCGGCGATGTTGTCGCCATCCCCCATCAGCCGCTTCATATCCAGCGGCGAGGTGTTGCAGAAGTTGTGGCCCGCCTTACGCAGCAGGAAGGGTTCGGGGTCGAGGCCCTGACCCTCTCGCAGGGCCTTCTCTTCCAGCACTGCCGCCTTGGTTGGCTCCAGCACGCAGTCCAGCCGCCGCAGCACCGTGAAGGGCAGGATGACCTTGCCGTAGTCGCTCTGCTTGTAGTCGCCCCGCAGCAGGTCGGCGACGGACCAGATAAAGGCGGAGAGGTTTTGCTGGCCAGCGGACTGAGGGCTCGACTGGGAACCGAGCTGTGTGGAAGTGGTCGTCACGGTTTGATTTAAGGAGGCTGACTTCGCAGTAGAAGAAGGGTTCTGGTTTGTCGAAGGGTCGATCAAGGCAACCGAACCACCTCGGCCTCGTCCCGTCTTGATTCGATCTGATGAGAGCAGGGTGGCTTTGACGGCGTCATAAACCTGCTCGCTCCAGCCCAACAGCTCGCGCAATCGGCCATTACTGGTGGAGCCACCTAGGGCTTCTAATGCGCCGGTGAACTCTTGCTCGGCCAAGCCTGAATCCACCGAGAAAAGCATCAGCTGCAAGACAGCCAATTCTGCTGCGGGTTAGTGGACTTGTCAGCAGCGCTGTGGCCTTTGAAATCCAGGCTGGTGCTGGATTTCATGCAGATCTCGCATAGTTGAGGGGCATACCAGCCAGCGTTGCTGCTGCTCCTCACGCCCCAACCCCTGCTGCCACTGGCGCTGTTGCTGCCCGATTGATCCGGACCTTCAGTAGCCGCAGGCAAAGCCGTGCCGCCTTGCTGTGAGCCGCACTACGGGGTAGCAGCAGCCATAGCTGCTCGATCAGTGGTGGCTGCGCTGCTAGCGGCACCAGAGCATTGGCTTCTAGCCAGCCAGGCCCTAGCAGCTCAGCGCAGACGGGCATCGCCAGCTTGCGGTCCCTTGCCCGCTTGAGCCAGGCAGCAGGTTCCTGGCAGGCCTCTGGTTGCGCCGCAACTCCAAGACCGTGCCACTCCAGGGCTTGATGCAGCAGCGGCAGCGCACCCCGTCGCGGCAGCAACACTTGCTTTGCCTCTGTAGTTGTGGCCACCAGCTGCAAGGCCAGCTGCCCCATGGGCATGGCGGTTAGCCCGTCCCATTTGGGCGATTGACCTGACTGCAGCTGCTGCTCCAGACAAAAGGAGCTAACGATTGCGCCATCGAGGAGGCCATGGTTCACCAGCTCAGCCCAGTGCTCAGCGTTGCGAAAGCGGGGCGGCACAAGCTGTACGCCGGCCATGCCATGCAAAAGGCTTTGGTGCAGCAGGTCTGTACCGAGCCGGATCAGCCCAGCCATCAGCCGGTGCTCTCTGTAGGCCAGCCGCAGGTGGTGCAGACAGGTGTTGTGGCCGTGCCGGAAAATGGGTGCTCCACGGCGTGGCAGCAGCTGGAATTGCTGCTGCATCAACTGCAAGCTGCGGCACACCGTCGATTGGTGCATCGCTAGCGCCGCACCTGCCTTGGCTTGGGATCCAGCAAGCTCGAGGAAATCGAGGATGTGCAGGTCTTCTAAGGGCGTTGGCGGCGCGTAGGAGTTCTCAGCCCGCCGTGGTGTGGAGCGGGCACTGCTGCTGCAGGAATGGGCCAAGGGAGGCAGGAACGTGTTGCTGAATGCAGCGTCAACGCTGCGGGGGCTGGCGATGCTCTTTTTCGTGCGAAATAGTGGAAGCCCCTGTTGCCTCTGCCGCGATGGCGACCTTGCGCTGCCACCTGCTGATCGGCCAGCCCGCCAGCGGTAAAACCACGCTGGCAAAAGCATTGGCGCCCCTGCTCACTGGACCCGGGGAGGCCCCTGCGCTGGTGCTCTCCACCGACGTGATCCGCGCGGAGTTGTTTGGTGATGCAGCAGTGCAGGGCCCCTGGGTTGATATCCAGCAGCGGCTGCACCAGCGCATTCAAGAGGCCGTGGCTGCGGGCACTCCGGTGATTGTTGACGCCACCCATGCCCGCCGCCCCTGGCGCCTGGCCATCACCCATGCTCTCCCGCTACCAGCGCCAGTGGAGTGGATCGGTTGGTGGCTCTACACAGACCTGCCCACCTCTTTGGAGTGGAACAGCCGGCGCGAGCGGGCCGTGCCGGTGCCAGTAATCCAGGAGATGGCCGCTGCCCTTGCCGATCCGCATTTCGGGCCATGCCGAGCGGAGGGGTTTGCGGCGATCTGCGCTGTGGTGCCAACCCATCACGGCGAGCTGACGCCAGTGCTGCAGGCCGAACTGTCCGGGCTTGATAAGCGCATCCGCTCTGCCACCAACCGTGAGCGCAAGCTGCAGCGCCACGGCTACTCGCGGCTGCTTGATCTCGAGCGGCTGCTGTATCTGATCAAGCTGCTGAGCAGCTGGCCTGATCTGTCGCCAACTGATCCGGCCAGCACCGAGGAGCTGGAGGCGATCCTCTCGCCACTGCCCCAGGGTGATCTGGCCGCTCGTGCGGCGGCGTTTCTAGGCCAGTTGCATGGCCAGTGTTTTGCTGATGCCACTGCGATCCGGGGGGATTTGGCCTGGCTGGAGGCCAATGGCTTCTGCAGCGCGGTGCCGGTGTCTGCTCCAATCCAGCTGGCAGAGGTTCCCCAGCGCATGCGGGGTGATGCTGGAAGTGGCGCAAGCCATGGCGGGCTGCCGCCCATGGGCGATGGACCGGTGTTTCTGCGGGTGATGACGCTTCTGCGCCATCTGCTGCAACAGCCCTTTGATCGGCCGGCAGAACGCGGCGCCAACCTGCACCAGTACCTGATTGTCGCCACCGAGGCCATCCCTGGTGCCTACCTAGGCGGTGAAACGGCAACGCTGCGTAAGGACCTCGAAAAGATCCTTACGCCCTACGGCTTCCGCAATCGCAATGACAACGTGCGACACGGCTACTGCCTGGGCACCGCTGTGCTGCCTGCGGCGCGGTTGCAGGAGCTGCACAACGTGCTGCGCCAGAGCGCCGGCCGCCTGGCCGACCCTTCTGCTCAAAACCTGCTGGTGGAGCTGGATGAGCGGTTGGGCTGGGCAGGCATCAGCGCCAATGGTGTAGCGCCAGTGCGCAGCTATGCGCGCCATGCGGTGGTGGACACCGCCCTGGTGCGGCGCGATTCGCTGGCAGCACCTAGGCGGGCAGACGCCATTGAGGCCGCAATCGTTGAGCACAGGCGTGTTCTGCTTCAGCGCTACCCGGGGGTTGGCAGCTTTGCTGACAGCCCCGCTG
Organism: Cyanobium sp. Maggiore-St4-Cus; assembly: GCF_024345615.1. Classification (NCBI taxonomy): domain Bacteria; kingdom Bacillati; phylum Cyanobacteriota; class Cyanophyceae; order Synechococcales; family Prochlorococcaceae; genus Cyanobium; species Cyanobium sp. Maggiore-St4-Cus. The sequence continues at coordinate 74,969 of NZ_JAGQBL010000003.1, read as the reverse complement.
GTGAGCTGCGGGTATGGCCGCTGCAGCTGATCTTCCACAACGTCGGTTGGTATCTCCTCTACGAGGAAGACCAGGTGGGCCATGAGCAAGGGCTCATCCGCAGCGAACGGCTCGATCGCCTCGCCTCTCCCCCCAGCAATGGAGACCTACGCCGCAGCCCGGAAGAGCACGCCGCCGCCCTCAGCCGCCTGGAGCGCTTGCTGCACCACAGCGGTGGCATCTACTTCGGGAGTGATCTTGAGCAGCAGCTGGCGATTGCCAGCCCATCGGCCCAGCGGCGCAGCCAGGCACTCGTCACCCTGCGCTTTTGCTGCGCCCCCTGGGCGTTTGCCTTCATCCGCGAGGGGCTGCAGCGCTACCCAATCGAGCACACGCGTTTCTCCAAGCCGCTGACTGGCGATAGCTGGTGGCACCACCCCAAGGCGCCGCATGTGCTGGAGCCCGGCCCTAGCGACAGCCACCCCTATCCGGTGGAGCTGGACCTACCTCTCTGGACCGTGGCAGCCGACATAGACCTACGCAGCTGGTTGTTTGCTTTTGGCGGTGGCATTCGCATTGAAAGCCCCGACGTGCTGCGGCAGGAGCTGGTGGACCGTTGCCGGGAAGCGATTGAGGCCAATGGCAGCCGGCAGCCAAGTTCAGAGCCTGCTGAGCAAGCACTGCGCAGCCGTTTTTCCAATCGGCTGCGTAGTGACTGAGTCATTCACTACGCAGCCACGACTAAATCCCGCTGAGCAATTGATGGAAGGCCCCTGAGAAGTGGCCGGGTTCCTCGCTTTGCCGGCGCGGGTGGAACCCTTTTGACACTGAAAGCAGCCGCCTAAAGAGATAGCCCCAAAACGCTTGAGCACGCTTTGGGGACCTTTTTGGGGACTAGCCTTGAAGGCCTATCGGTGAAAAGTCAATCGGGGCGACAGGATTCGAACCTGCGACCTAGTGCTCCCAAAGCACCCGCGCTACCAAGCTGCGCCACGCCCCGTCGCTGATGAGCTTAAGGGTGCGCCGGCGCCATCAGGCAAGGCTCAGCGGCCCAGGGATCGGATCAGGTCGAGGAGGTTGCCGCCAGCGGCTGGCGGCTCGACGCCTCGATCGATAAACCAGAGATAGCCGGCTAGGACATTCAGCCCAATAACCAGCAGCCAGACCCGCCAACCCTCTGGCAGTTTCATCTCAATCGCAGACAGGCGAATCCATCATCCTGGCCAAAGCGGGCCATACCAGGGCTGGCATGGCCCGTTGACAATGCAAACTCTCGCTTATAGTACGGGTGTATTAATTGCCCAGGGTCATGATTTCCACCCCGGCATCCGCCCCAGCATCCGCCCCGGTTTCCTCCCCGTACGCCGTCTTCCGCGCCGAAGAGTGGACGTCACATTTGCAGACCTTTTGCGCTGCTCCAGTCCGGGGTCATCCCCAGTCCCCTGGCCCTTGCCAGGGCTCGGTGCTGGTGCAGGGCGAATTATTTGAATTCATGCTCCCCGCGCCTAGCTAGTGTTGAAATCAACACGCGGGGTCCTGGTCATGGTGATGAGCTCCGGCAATAGCGACTCAACTGATATCGGTCGCTCGGTGATGAAGTGGGGGCAAGATGGCGAGTTGTCCGTCCTCGACCTGCGTTCAATCCTGGAGCGACTCAGCGCCGTAGACGAGCAAGCTGCCGGGCTGATGGATTGCCCCTTAAATCCGCCCAACTAATTCCTTGGCAGTCAGTTACTCAGCGACTAAGGCAATGCAGTCGATTTCCACCCGAGCCCCCTTGGGCAGAGCAGCGACTTCGACGCAGGCCCGAGCTGGCGAAACCCCATCGCTAAATAGCTCCGCATAAATCGCATTAACCCGAGCGAAATCGCCCAGGTCTGCCAGAAAGACCGTGGTGCGCAGCACCTGTCCTGGGCTGCTGCCGCCAGCTTCCAGGACGGCCTGCAAGTTGCTGAGCACCTGGCGGGTCTCGGCCTCCACATCACCAGCCCCCACCATCAAGCCAGTGCTGGGATCCAGGGCGATCTGACCGGAGCAATACAGCACTCCCCCCGCCTTCACCGCCTGGTTGTAAGGGCCTACTGGCGCAGGGGCGCTGGCGGTGATTACGGCTTCGGGCTGCATCGGGTGACTCATGCCAGGTCAGGATGGTGGCTGAGCCTATGGCCCTTGCCGGTCCTGCGCCGATCGCCAGCCCCCTTGCCGAGCTGATGCCTGCCGAGTTGCCGTTGCGCGAACACGTGCAACTGCAAGGCTTGTGGCACCGCTACGCCAATGCCACAGCAGGCGACTGGACGTTGCAGGGCATTGATCTAGCCCTCCATCAGGGCGAATTGGTGGGCTTGCTTGGACCCTCCGGTTGCGGCAAAACCACCCTGCTGCGCTTGATCGCTGGTTTTGAGCGTCCAGAGCGCGGTTCGGTATTGATCGACGGCCGGGCCGTGGCCGGTCCCGGCCGCTGGCTGCCACCGGAGCGCCGCGGCGTTGGCATGGTTTTCCAGGACTACGCCCTGTTCCCCCACCTCGACGCCTGGCGCAATGCCTGTTTTGGCCTGCGGCGCGGTCAGGACAGCAGCCGGGCTAGCTGGTTGATGGAGCTGCTCGGGCTCAATGGCTTGGAGTGCCGCTATCCCCACGAGCTTTCGGGCGGCCAGCGCCAGCGGCTCGCCTTGGCCCGGGCCCTGGCGCCGGGCCCTTCCGTGGTGCTCCTCGATGAACCCTTCTCCAATCTTGATGTGGAGGTGCGCCTGCGGCTGCGCAGCGAGCTGCCCGCCGTGCTTTCGCGCTGTGGTGCCAGCGGCCTGATCGTGACCCACGATCCCGAAGAAGCACTCGCCATCTGTGATCGGGTGGCGGTGTTGCGCGATGGGGTGCTGCACCAATGCGCTAGCCCCAGGCACCTGGTGCAGCACCCCGCCACCTCCTTTGTGGGGCGCTTTGTGCTTCAAGGCAACCTGCTGCCGGCCCAGCGGTGTGGTGAGCAGGTGATCACAGCTCTAGGAAACCTGCACGCCACAGCCGGCTCCTCCCTGTTGCCCCAAGCGGGAACTGCAGGTGAAAGCGAGGAGGTGCTGGTCAGTCCTGAGGCGATTGGTCTCCATCCAGATGCGGAGGGTGAGGCCTGGGTGCAGGGGCGCGAATTCCTGGGCCGGGAATGGCTCTACAGAGTGCAGCTCGGTGATCTGAAACTGCGGCTGCGCTTGCCTTTGGAGGCCGAATACAGCCGGGGCCAACGCTGCCGGCTAGCCCTGCGCCCCGGAGCCCTTGGTGTGATCTTCCCAACCCAGCAGGCCCTGCAGGTTGGCCCCCCTGCCCAGCGGCCCTAGCTGGGCCAGTGATCCTTACTAAGCCGCAGCTCGGCCAACTGCTCCGGGCTGCTGGCTCGCACAAACAAATTGGTGACTCGCTCCAGTTCCAAGCTGCTGGGGATGGTGGCTTCGCCGCGGCCCCGCGCCGCCCCAACCGCCGTCAGCCGCGCCTCGATAGCACCGGCACAGGGATCGCTGGCTGCCACCACCGCGGCGGCCCAGCCCAAATTGGCTTGCGTGTATTCATGGGCGCACCACACCTTGGTGGCTGCCGGTAGCTGGGCCAGCCGCTGCAGCGAGACATGCATGTCGGCTGCGCTGCCCTCAAACAATCGCCCGCACCCCCCGGCAAACATGGTGTCGCCGCAGAACAGGTGCCCGGAAGCGGGCAGGTAGTAGGCGATGTGGGCGCGGGTATGCCCCGGCACGGCGATCACCTGCACCTGCTCACCCAGCAACTCAACGCTGTCGCCATCGCCCACCCCCATGGTTTGCAGCGGAATTCGCAGCAGGTCGTCGCGGCTGGCCAGCACCGCCGCCTCGGGCCAGCGGGCCAGCAGTCCGGGGGTGCCGCCGATATGGTCGCTGTGGTGGTGGGTGTGCAGGATCGCCACCAGCTCCAGCCCCTGCTGCTCGAGGGCAGCGATCACTGGCTCTGCCACGGCAGGATCGACCACCACCGCCTGGCCCTGGCGCTGCATCAGAAAGATGTAGTTGTCGCGCAGTACCGGAATCAGCCCGACGCTGAGTTGCTGCATCGTTAAAGTCCAGTTTGTGGCGCCTTTCCATGATCACCGCTGCAGCCCCGGCATGATCACCGTCGCCCTCGCTAAAGGTGCCCTGCTGAAGGATTCGGTGGCCCGTTTTGCGGCCGCTGGTCTCGATTTCGCTGGCCTGCTTGAGCCCGGCAACCGCCAGTTGATGGTGCCCAGCGCCTGCGGTCAGGCCCGGGCCCTGCTGGTGCGCAATGCCGATGTGCCCGTCTACGTGGCCTACGGCCAGGCCCAGCTCGGCGTGGTGGGCTACGACGTGATCCGCGAACACCAGCTGCCGGTGGCCCAGCTGCTCGATCTGGGTTTCGGTGGTTGCCGCATGAGCGTGGCCGTGAAGGCAAGTAGTGGCTATCGGCGCGCTTCCGACCTGCCCGCCCACTGCCGCGTTGCTAGCAAATTCACCGGCTGCGCCCAGGCCTTCTTTGATGCCCTCGACCTACCGGTGGAGTTGATCCATCTAGCTGGATCTGTAGAGCTGGGACCGATTACCGGCATGAGTGAGGCGATCGTCGATCTGGTAGCCACCGGTCGCACCCTGGAGGAAAACGGCCTGATCGCCATTGAAGATCTTTTCCACTCCACCGCCAGGCTGGTGGGCCACCCCTTAGCTCTGCGACTCGACGACGGTCCCCTACAGGGAATCGTCGACCGCATCGCTCTGGTTGCCACCCCCCGAGGTAGCTGATGGCAGGCCTTGACCGGCAACGCCTAGCCCGCCTGCTGCCCTACCTCGGCCGTGATCGCCGCCGCCTCGGCCTCACCCTGCTGCTGCTGATCCCGGTGGCATTCGCTGCTGCGGTGCAGCCGCTGCTGGTGGGCCAGGCAATCGCCGTGTTGCGGCGAGAGCCCACCCTGGGCTGGCTTGATGGCATGGCGGTGCCGGAGGCCCTGCGCCTGCTGGTTCTGTTGCTGCTTGGTGCGGTGATGCTGCGTCTGGGTTTGCAGGGCATCCAAACCTTTAACGTTCAGGCCGTTGGCCAGCGGCTCACCGCCCGCATCCGCGACGACCTGTTTGCCCACGCCATGGCACTGTCGCTGCGCTTCCACGACCGCACTCCCGTTGGCAAGCTGCTCACCCGGCTCACCAGTGATGTCGATGCCCTAGCGGAGGTGTTTGGCAGTGGCGCCGTAGGTGTGCTGGCCGACCTGGTCACCCTGCTGGTGATCGCAGTCACGATGATCTCGATCGAGTGGCGGCTCGGCCTGTTGCTGCTGGTCAGCCAGGTGCCAGTGGTGCTCGGCATTCTTTGGTTGCAGGGTCGCTTCCGTAAGGCCAACTACCGGGTTCGCGAGGAGCTCAGCCAGCTCAACGCCGATCTGCAGGAAAACCTCCAGGGCTTGGAGGTGGTGCAGATGTTCCGCCGCGAGGCCACCAACAGCGCCCGTTTCTCCCAGGTCACCGCCGCCTATCGCGAGGCCGTCAACGGCACAATCCTGTTTGACAGCGCCATCTCGGCCTTCATCGAATGGGTGGCCCTGAGCGCAGTGGCCGTGGTGCTTGCCCTGGGCGGCTGGATGGTGCTCGGCAGTGCCATGGGCCTAGGCACCCTCACCACCTTCATCCTTTATTCCCAGCGGTTGTTTGATCCCCTGCGCCAGCTGGCGGAGCGCTTCACCCAGATCCAGGGGGGGCTCACCGCTGTTGAACGCATCGGCGAGCTGCTCGAGCAACCGATCGAGATCGCTGATCTACCAGCTAGTGAACGCTCTGCTGCAGCCATTCAGAGCGGCAGTAAGCGGGCCAGTGCTGGTGAAGTGATCTTCGACAACGTGTCGTTTGCCTATCGAGAAGACGACCCGATCCTCACCGATCTTTCCTTCCGCATTGCTCCCGGTGAACACGTGGCCCTGGTGGGCCCTACCGGCTCAGGCAAAACCACCGTGATCCGGCTGTTGTGCCGGCTCTATGAGCCCCAGCGCGGCCGGATCCTGCTCGATGGCATCGACATCCGCCAGTTGCCGATTCACACCCTGCGTCAGCGGCTAGGGGTGGTCCTGCAGGACACCTTCCTGTTCAGCGGCAACGTGGCCGACAACCTGCGCCTCGACGCCCCGATCAGCAGCGAAGCCCTGCATCAGATCTGCGCTGAGCTGGGCCTAGAGCCCCTGCTGCGGCGCCTGCCTGATGGGCTTGCCACCGAGCTGCGTGAGCGCGGCGGCAACCTCTCCTCCGGCGAGCGCCAACTCCTCTCAGTGGCCCGAGTGGCGATCCGCGATCCCTCAGTGCTGGTGATGGATGAGGCCACGGCTTTTATGGATCCCTCCACCGAAGCCACCCTGCAACGGGATCTTTCGCGGCTGCTTCAGGAGCGCACCGCCATCGTGATTGCCCACCGCCTTGCCACGGTGGAGGCGGCAGATCGCATCTTGGTGTTGCGCAAGGGGCACTTGATTGAGCAGGGCAGCCACAGCGAGTTGCGCCTGGCGGGCGGTGTCTACGCCCAGCTGGCCGACCTGCAGGAGCGGGGCCTGGCCGCGCTCTGAATCAGTCTTCAGACCCTGGCAACTTGCTGATTTACAACTGGCTGCTTGGCAACTGACTGAGCCACTGCTGAATCGGCTCCGCCAGTTGCTCAGGCATCTGGCCCATCGGCAGGTGGCCAGCTCCAGCCAGCTCGATGAACTCGTGCTCTGGGGCGTAACCGGCCAGATGGCGCACATAGCGAGATGCCATCACCTGGTCGCGTTCGCCGGCAATCCACAGGCTTGGCACCTGCAGGCGGGCAGTGAGCTGGGGCAGCTGGCGCACCGCCCCAGGGCCGGTGCTGCAGGCCAGCAGGCCCTGGGCTGCCCGGCGCTCGGCGAGCAGGGGGCTGCGCACCGAATCGCTGCCCGGCAGCTCCGCCAGCCAGCCAGGACGCCAGCGCAAAAACAGGGCGCCGCCGCGGCGCACCTGGGCAAAGGCTCGCGGCTGATAGACACCACCGCCGGCGGCGATCTGGATCACCCCCACCAGTTGCTCGCCCAGTAGGGGCGCCGCATGCAGGGCGATGCTGCCCCCGAGGGAATGGCCCAGCAGCACTATTGGTCTGCCACCCGCCTGCTCCTGGGCCGCTGCGGCTAGCCAGCGGCCGTAGCTGGCCAGGTTTGGCTGCAGCCCCCGGGGCCTGGGCCGCTGGCCGAAGCCCGGTAAATCCGGACTCCACAGCTCCCAGCGTGGTGCCAGCGCGGCGGCCAGGGGCGTCCACAACCTGCCGGCCAGCAGCCAGCCATGCACTGCCACCAGCAGGGGGGAGGGGGCTTGGTGCACCAGCGCTCGGCAATCCGGGCCCCCCAGGCTGGCGCAGCGATCGCAGCTCGAACGACCATCGGGCAGGATCGTTCCATTGCGTTGCACCCGCCCCTGTGGCTTCGGCCGAGCTCCTCACCAGCCTCTACGGGGACAAGCACCGGCTCTGCCCCACGCCCAATTCCCAGCTCAGCCTGGTGCTCAGCCGCGAGCGGGAAATCGACTTGTTCGAGCTTGAGCGGCTCTGCGATGCCGTGGGCTGGAGCCGCCGGCCCCTGCGCCGCGTGCGCAAAGCCCTCCAGCACAGCCTGCTGCGGGTGGGTCTGTGGCGCCATGACACCCGGATGCCAAAGCTGGTGGGCTTCGCCCGCTGCACCGGCGATGGCGTCGTCGAAGCCACCGTCTGGGACGTGGCCGTACATCCCCTTTATCAGGGCGCTGGACTGGGCAAGCAGTTGATGGTTTACGTCCTCGATCAGCTGCGCTCGATGGAAGTGGATCGGGTCAGCCTGTTTGCCGACCCAGAGGTGGTGGCCTTCTATGTCGCCCAGGGCTGGGAGCTTGAGCCGCTGCAGCGCCGTTGCGCTTTCTGGTACTCGCCTTAACGCCGGCTTCTATGAACCCCCTTCGTAGTAGCTGCTAGCTAGCTCCTCGGCGCTGCCGCCCCGCCGCCAGGCCCGCCGCAGCTGGGCGTTGCTAAGTGCCGTCTGCCATACGCCCAGCTGCTGCCAGCGGCGACCGTCAACCCTCAGCTGGGCACCCAGCGGCCGTAGCCGGCAGTGGTGCCGCAGCCGCAGCGCCAGTGCCAGGTCTTCCATCAGGGGTAAGGGCAGCAGGCCCCCTGCCCGCTGCAGCAGCGATCGGGGCAGCAGCAAGCCCTGATCGCCATAGGGCAGCTGCCGCCAGCGGCTGCGCAGCGCTACTCCCGCCTCCACCAGCCGCAGGCCAAGGCCAGCCCCAGCGATCCTCAGGTCGAAATACCAGGCCGCATCGATTTGTTTTGGCCCATCGCGGTCGATGGCCCGTGCCACGGCCTGCTGCCAGCGCTCTGGCAGGCGTGCATCGGCATGCAGCAGCAGTAGCCAGGAGCCGCCGCTGCTTTCAACTCCCAAGCAGAACTGCCTCCCCCTGCCGGGGGGGCTGGCCAGCACCTGGGCACCGGCTAGGGCCGCCACCCGGGCGCTGGCATCGGCGCTGCCGCCATCCACCACCACAATCTCCTTCAGCAACTCCCACCCCGCCGCCAGATCGGCCAGCAACAGAGGCAGCCGCGGCGCCTCATTGCGGGCGGCAATCACCACGGAGATTTTTGGGGTGATGGTTGGAGTGATGGTTGGGGTGATCAGCGCCATGGCAGCAGGTCCCTGGCCCAGTCGAGGTCGCCGCGTCGGGTTAGCAGTTCCGGCTCCAGGCCCCGACGCGCCATTGCCGCCAGGGTTTGCTCGAGCACCTGCGCGCCCCCCCAGGCGATGCCTGCGAGCAGCTCCGGCTCGGGACGCCGCAGCCCAATCAACCAGTAGCCCCCATCGAGGGCCGGGCCCAACACCCCCTGGCAGTGCCTAAGGGACGTAAAGGCGGCTGAAAGGTCGCTGGCTTCGAGCTCGGGCAGGTCGCTGCCGATCAGCACCACCTTGCTGGCCCCTTCCCTGGCGGCACGCTGAAACTGGCGCTGCATGCGCAATCCCAGAGCCCCTCGTCCCTGCAGCACGGTTCTGTCCGCCCCGAGCGCCTTGCCCCAACGGCTGGCGGCGAGGCCACCCAAGCCCTCAACGGCAAGCACCAGTTCAAGGCCGTGACCCTGGCGGGCGTCCCTAGCCGCCGCCAGGGTGTGCACTGTTAGCCGCGCCTGGATTTGGGCGGCCCTGGCTGCGCCAAGCTCCTGGGCCAAGCGTCGCTTGCAACGGCCCGGAGCCGGCCAGCGGGCCATCACGATCAGCTGGCGACTGCAGGTAGCACTCACCCCTGGCGAGGCAGTTCTGCTGGCTTTAGCTGCAGGGTCAGCCGGCCGTCGCCGCGACGCAGGGATACGGCCAGGGGCTGACCCACCCGGCCCTGGTCCACGGCCAGCTGCACCTCGGAGGGGTTCTTTACGGCCTTGCCTCCCACCTGGTCGATCAAGTCGCAGGGCTTGAGGCCACCCTCTGCGGCTGGGCTGCCGGGCATCACCTCCACCACCACCACCCCATTCACCTCGGGAAGCCGGCATTCATCGGTGCTGGCGTTGATCTCCCTAGCCAACTGGGGCGTGAGGGCCTGCAGTCGTACGCCGATGTAGGGATGGCTGGCGGAGCCCTTCTCGAGGATCTGGGCGGCGATCTGGCGAGCAACGTTGATTGGGATCGCAAAACTCAGCCCGGCGCCTGGGGCCTGACGGATGGCTGTATTGATGCCGATCACCTGACCCCGGTCATTGATTAGGGGGCCGCCACTGTTGCCGGGATTCACGGCAGCGTCGGTCTGGATGTAGGGCACGCGCTGGCCCTCACCTACCGCATTGGTGCGCTGGATCGCGCTGATGATTCCAGCTGTGACGGTGTTATCAAGGCCCAGCGGATTGCCAATGGCGATGGCCCACTCGCCCGGGCGCACTCTGGAGGAATCTCCTAGCGGAGCCACCGGCAGCTTGGAAGCCACCACCTTCACTACCGCTACATCGGTGAGCGGATCGCTGCCGAGCACCTTGCCGGTGAAGCTGCGGCCATCGGGCAGGGTCACGGTCACTTCACTGGCTCCCTCCACCACGTGGGCATTGGTGAGCAACACTCCGTCAGAACGGGTAATGAAGCCCGAGCCCTGGCCCTGCTGCTGCTGAATGGTGGGCCCGCGGCCAAACAGGCCGCCCAAGGGGTTCACCAGGCGCTTGACGGTGTCGATTCGCACTACGGCTGGCCCCACCTTGGCCACCGCATCAACGATCAGGGTGTTGCCCTGCTGCAGCGACGGCGTTGGGGGTGCATCACTGATCGGTGTCTGGGTGCTCTGGCGGCCAGGCAGCCCAGGCAGCCCTTGGCTGCAGCCCACCAGCAGCAGCGCTGCAGGGGCGACTAGCGCAGCTCGACAGCGGGGGGAGAGGCGGAGCATGGGGATGGAACTGGGCCAGGTCTGAATCCGTTTCATTAAAGACGGCCCTGCTGCGCAACCATGCGTAGATTCGGCTCCTTCGATACGGCGGAATTCGGTGCAGCAGGGAGAGGAGCTGTGGCACCAGGTTCAACAGGCTCTGCAGGCCAACCTCAGCAAGCCCACCTTTGAGACCTGGATACGACCGGCTCGCTGTCAGGGATTTGAGGCCGGCCAGCTCCAGCTTGAGGCCCCCAATAGCTTTGCCTGTGGCTGGCTGCGCAAGAACTACCTCGGCACGATCGAGGCGGTTGCCAGTGAGATCGCCGGCCGCCAGGTTCAGGTTCGGGTTTCCGCAGCCAGCGGTGATGACATCATTGCGGCGTCCGCCAGTGGTGCGGCGGCGGTTCTGGCTCCGGTGGCCGTGAACAGTCGTGATGCCGCGCCGCGTGCTACGGGCGAGACGCCCCGAAAATTGGCGCCGGGCCTCAACCCCCGCTACGTGTTCAACCGCTTCGTGGTGGGACCCAACAGCCGCATGGCCCACGCTGCGTCCCTAGCGGTAGCCGAGGCACCGGGCCGGGAGTTCAACCCCCTATTTCTGTGCGGTGGAGTCGGGCTGGGCAAAACCCATTTAATGCAGGCGATCGGCCATTACCGACTTGAAATCAACCCCGAGGCGCGGGTGTTTTATGTGAGCACCGAAACCTTCACCAATGACCTGATCCAGGCGATCCGCAAGGACGGCATGCAGGCCTTCCGCGACCGCTACCGCGCCGCCGACCTGATCCTGGTGGACGACATTCAATTCATTGAGGGCAAGGAATACACCCAGGAGGAGTTTTTCCACACCTTCAACGCCCTGCACGAGGCGGGCCGCCAGATCGTGATTGCCTCCGATCGCCCTCCGTCCCAGATTCCTCGATTGCAGGAGCGGCTGATCTCCCGCTTCTCGATGGGCCTCATTGCCGATATCCAGGCTCCAGACCTGGAAACCCGCATGGCGATCCTGCACAAGAAGGCCGAGCAGGAGCAGATGGTGCTGCCCCGCGACCTGATCCAGTTCATCGCCGGCCGTTTCACCTCCAACATCCGCGAGCTGGAAGGGGCACTAACCCGGGCGGTGGCCTTCGCCTCGATCACCGGCCTGCCGATGACGGTGGAATCGGTGGCCCCCATGCTCGATCCCGGTGGTGGGGATGTGGAAGTGAAGCCGGTCCAAGTAATCGAGAAGGTGGCCGAGGTATTCGGTGTGGGCGTAGAAGAGATGCGCAGCGCTAGCCGCAAGCGAGCCGTCAGCCAGGCCCGCCAGGTGGGTATGTACCTGATGCGCCAGAGCACCAATCTGAGCCTGCCGCGCATCGGCGAGGCTTTTGGTGGCAAGGATCACTCCACGGTGATGTATGCCGTTGAACAAATCGACCGCAAACTAAATAGCGATCCGGTTCTTTCACGCCAAGTGCAGCAGGTGCGAGACCTGCTGCAGATAGACTCCCGAAAGCGTCGTTAAAGCTCTGCTTAAATTATATTAAATTTAGCGGCACCCCTGCACTGAAATCCTATAGCTGAAGCCCAAGGCACCGGGATCCTTGCTTGCCCCTACTTTGAAATTCATCTGGGTTGCCTGCTTGCCGGGCACGCTTGCAAAGGGGCCGAACATTTTGCCTGTGCCCATCGGCGGATTCATCTCTGTATTGAACATCTGCAGGCTTGAGCCATCGCTGAACTTCATGTAGGCCTCAACGGGGTACTTGGCCTTGGGGTCCGAGCTGTTGGCGGTGAAAAAGAACTTGAAGCTGGTGTAGGGCTGGTCCACCAGAAAGTCGGTGTTCCAGTTGGTGCGACCGAAGGCCATTCCGATCGGGGTGACCTTGGCCGCTCCCACCGATTTGGACACGATCCGTGAGCTGCCATTTCCCCCAACCGGTTGCAGAAAGGTGCATGTGGGGGCCGCACCGGCACTGCCGCCCCAAAGGGCCACTCCCAGGGCAAATCCGGCTGCAGTAAGGCGTGTAAGTGACATGGGGCGATCAAATCAGCTCTGATTTTAGGTTAGGGGCCTAGATGGGTCTAGTCCCTCGACTTCACCGTCAAATACACGGCTGGCCGTGATGTCTTCTGCCTCGATCGTCATCAGGTCGAGCTTGGTTAGGGGGCTACCGATGCGGCTGAATAGGCGGTTGGCCTGGCGCATTCGCGCTCTATCAATGGCGTTACGAATGGAGCGAGCATTGGCGAAGAAGGGCAACTGCATGCGCCGGTGGATGTAGTCAGCAAAAGCTGCAGTGGCCTCCTGGCTGAAGCGGTAGTTTTCGGCGGCTAGCACCAGTTGGGCAATGGCAAGCAGTTCCTCGGCGCTGTAGTCCGGGAAATCGATATGGTTTGCTACACGGGATGAGAGCCCTGGATTAGATTGATAAAAAATATCCATTCGATCTTTGTAGCCCGCAAAAATTACTACTAAGTCGTCGCGATTACCCTCCATTACCTGCAGCAATATTTCGATGGCTTCGGCGCCGTAATCCCTTTCATTTTCTGGTCGATAGAGGTAGTAAGCCTCATCGATAAAGAGCACGCCGCCCAGTGCCTTCTTGAGCATTTCCCGGGTTTTTGGCGCGGTGTGGCCGATGTATTGCCCCACCAGATCGTCGCGGGTAGCGGTCACCACATGGCCTTTGCGCACATAGCCGAGACCGTGCAGGATTTTGCTCATCCGGGCAGCAACTGTGGTTTTGCCCGTGCCCGGTCGCCCCGTGAATGACATATGCAGGCTTGGCGGCTTGGTCTCGAGCCCCACTTGCTGCCTGGCCCTGTCGACCACCAGTAAGGCAGCGATTTCTCGGATGCGCGCCTTCACCGGCCGTAGGCCAATCAGCTCCAAGTCGAGTTGATCTAGCATCGCCTGAATGCCTGCTCCTTCATAGGCCGCCTGTAGATCAATCAGCGTGTCGTTGCCGGGGACTGGGAAAGTCAACAGACCAGAGCATCAATGGCTGCTGTGAAGGCCCAGTCTCCTGGTTCGATTGGGGAGTCTTCAGTTTCGGCGCGCAGGGTCAGGTTCACGTAGGTGCGCCCGAAGCTGATATCAGGGAAGCGTTGTTCGGTCTCGCAGAGGGCATTGAGCCGCTCCAGAAAGTCTCTGGTGGTGGCGTAGTCGCTGAATTCAATGCGCCGCTCCAGCCTTTCGGCCTGCTCGGGTTTGGGGCGCGGGGTCCAGGGTTGGTCCATTACTTGAAGCTAAAACAGGTCATTTGGGGCTCAGTCAAGGCAAGATCAGTCAAGGCAATCAGTGCGGGCAGTGGCCAGGCGGGAGGCCCAGGCTGCGGCATAGGCGCGGTTTGCTGCCTGGGCTGCTGGTTCGCTGCTATTGAGCGGCTGGGGGAAGGTGCCACGTATCGCCGCATTGGTGACACAAAACATCGACTTCTGGAAGCTCATGCAGATTTTCACCCGCACATCTCCCTCCCCCCGAGTGCGCTCGCGATACCACTGGTGCAACCGCTCCGGCAGATGCCGGAACATGTCTTGCATCAGCAGGCTGGGTGGAATGCCGGCACCCATGCTCGGTAGGGGGTCGGCAAATAGGGCGCCGTAGGCAAACTGCGCCTGGTCCGGTGAGATCTGCTGGGCCTGGGCGTTGAAACTAACCGTGCCCAGGAACGGCATGCCCCGCAGAAAGACAGCCTCCACATAGGGCACGGCCACATCCACAAGAAAGGTAAGACCAGCCTCCGGTGGCAACACCCAAAAGTGTTCGCCGTCAACCTCCACTCCGTAGGTGATCGGGTTGGCAGCGGCGACGACAAGTCCGTCCTTGATGAACTCGACCACAGCGTCGATGCTGGCCACCCTGCCATCTGCCTCAGCCTCGGCCAGATCGATGAAAAGATCGCTCATTACCCGCCAAAACTGACCGAGAGCGTGGGTGGTGGCCGCGGTACGAATCAGCTCGGGCAGGAAGCCCCTGAACAGGGGGTTGAGTAGGGCCAGCAAGGGATCAAGCCGGGTCTTGCGGCGAATGATCGCTGCGCAGTTGGCCGCAAACGCATCGGAATCCAGATAGGCATCAAGGCCGCCGGTGCCATGCCAGAGCATGGACTTCATGCAATATTCGGCGTATTCGAAGTTGATCCGGTCGTGAATTAGGTGGCTCCAGATCTTGGCTGGGTTTTTGTCACCGTCAAGGTATTTGAACAGTGGGAAAGGCAGCAGGAACTGCTGCTCGGCTTGGAAGATCAGGTTGATGCTGTAGGCATCCAGCACCTCTCCGTAGCTCTTGAGCACATCCACCACTTCGATCAGGTGGTCTGCGGATTCGCTGAGCAGGGTCTGGCCGCTGAGTAGCTGCTGTTCGAGTTCTGCGGCAGCAGGCCTACCCCCAGCGTGGACCAGTTCGGCAGAGATGATTGGCATTAGCCCACCCCCCATGGATGCAGGGCTGCCAGTTGCAGGGCGGCCACCAGAGCTGGCAGTTGGGCCATGGAGGTGGAAGCGACCTCGCTCAACTTACCGAGGCCCGAGGGCAGCAGACCGATGGCCACCACAGCAAAGGCCAGCCCCATGGCGGGAATGGTTTCGCGGGGCGCCACTGGGGCCAGGCGCACATCGAGGCGACCATCGGAAATCGCATCGCTGGCCGGTGTCACTGCCAGGCGGCCGAAGAAGGCGCGATTAACGAGCAATAGAAAATAAACCGCCGTAAGGCCCGAACCAACCATCGAAAGCAAGGTCGCCAGTGGGAAGGCGGTGATGCTGCCGCGAAACACCATGAACTCCGAAATGAAGCCGGCCATGCCAGGCATACCGGCACTGGCCATAACCCCCAAAATCATCAGCGTGCCTGTGAAGGGCAGACCCCTTTCCGGGTTGAGCAGACCATGCAGCACCGAGAGATCCCGGGTGCCCGTCTTGCGATACACAATGCCCACCAGCAGAAAAAGCAGAGCTGAAATCAGACCGTGGCTCACCATCTGGAAGACCGCCCCGAGCAGGGCGACCGGTGTGGCAGCTGCAGCGGCTAGCAGGATGTAGCCCATGTGACCCACGGAGCTGTAGGCCACCATCCGCTTCATGTCCTGCTGGGCGATAGCTGCCAGGGAGCCAAACAGCACAGAAACTGCTGCCCAGATGGCCAATCCCGGCGCAAGCAGGGCCCAAGCTTCCGGGAAAAGACCCATGCAGAAGCGCAGCAAGCCGTAGGTGCCCAGCTTCAGCAGCACCCCTGCCAGCAGCACTGACACAGGTGTAGAGGCCTGGGTGTGGGCATCGGGCAGCCAATTGTGAAATGGGAATAGGGGCACCTTGATGCCGAATCCCACTAGCAGGGCCCCCAGTAGCACCAGCTGACCTCCCATCGCCAGCCTTTCACTGGTGACCGGGGTGAGGCTGAAGTCCACACTGCCGGTTAACAGGGAGAGGCCCAAGAATGCGCCGAGGATTAAAATTCCCGAGACGGCTGTAAAAATAAGAAACTTTGTAGCCGCGTAGGCCCGGTTGGCGCCGCCCCAGATGCTGATCAGAAACCAGAGAGGGATCAGTTCCAGCTCATAGAACAGGAAAAACAGCAGCAGGTTTTCGGCTAAGAAAGCACCGTTGACTGCGCCACTGATAACCAGTAAAAGGGCGAAGTAGATGCGGGGCCGCTGGTTAATGTCGCGGGTGCAGATCGCCGAAACCAAGGTGAGAGCTGAATTGATCAGCACCAGCGGCATCGACAGACCATCGACCCCGAGCCGGTAATCGAGGCCGATGCTGCCGACCCAGACAAATGACTCCTGCAGCTGCATGCCACTGAGGCCGGTGTCGAAGCGGAGCAGCACCAGCAGGCTCCAGACCAACTGCAGGCCAAGCACCACCAGGGCCACGGTGCGCATGCGTCCGGGCGCAGGGTTGCCGGGCCAGAGGGCCAGGACTAGAGCTCCCACAAAGGGGATCAGCAGTAGCAAGGTCAGCATTGAGTGCTCCTCATCCGTGCAACCACTGCAGCGAGGTGAGCAGCAGCACGATGGCCAACAAAACCGTCAGGACGTAAGTCTGCAGCTGGCCGCTAACCGAGAGTTTCAGCCCTTCAGCGCTCGCCAGGGACAGCCTGCCAATGCCATTGACAAAGCCATTCACTAGGGCCCGGTCGATCCAGTTGCTAAATCTAGCCAGGCCGGCTACCGCTGCCACAATCGTCACCTTGTAGATGCGCTCGGTGTAGAAGTCGTATGCCAGTAGATCCTGGAGCAACCGCAGGGGCTGGAACATGGATCGGGACCAGAACTTGTGCAACGGCGCCAGGCAGCCGCCGATTACTCCAGCCACCCCGCTTGCTACCACTGCAGTGGCTAGGGGCAGGGGGAAGGAGGCAAGGCCAGGTACCGGATCTATCCGGGCCATCAAGGCTGGTAGCAGGGTTACCAGCACAGTCAGACTCACCATTGGTAAGGCCATCAGCCAGTTCACCTCAGGGGCCCGCTTAGTTTTCGGCAGTGGCGCTCCCATAAACACCTGCCGGAATACCCGGGTGAGGTTGAAGGCTGTCAGGGCATTGGTGATCAGCACAACTGCGGCGAAAAATGGTGCGGTGCGGCCTAGCGCCTCCACTAGCAGGCCGAAGCACCAGAAGCAGCCAAGGGGCAGCAAACCCACCAGGCCCGCTCCACCAACCAGGTAGGCGGTTGTGGTGGCAGGCATGCGTGAGCCCAGTCCACCCAGCTCGGTGAGGTCCTGGCAGCTGGTGGTGGCGATAACGCTGCCCACACTCATGAACAGCAGGGCCTTGGCCAGGCCATGGGCAAACAACAGCAACAGGGCAATAGCAGGCTGCTGCAGGGCGATTGCGATGAAAACCAGGCCCAGATAGGAGGTTGTGGAGTAGGAGAAGGCACGCTTGATATCGACCTGGGCGATCGCCACCAGGGCACCAGCCAGGGCACTGATTGTGCCCACCACCAGCAACACATCAACGGCAAGAGGTGAAAACTGCAGCAGCGGCATCACCTTGAGCAGCACAAGGGCTCCAGCTGTCACAACTACGGAGTTGCGCAGAATCGAGGCAGGGTTTGGACCCTCCATGGCCTCGTCAAGCCAGAGGTGCATGGGGAACTGGGCGCACTTACCCATGGGGCCGGCGATGAGGCCCAGCCCGAGCAGGGTGCCCGCAAGCGGGGTTAGGGAGCCATTGGCATGGGCTTCTGCTGCCCACACGTAAAGGTCGTCGAATTCCATCGAGCCAGCCCAGGCTGAGAGAGCGACTACTCCCATCAAAAGCAAGACATCGCCAACCCGCTTGGTCAAAAAGGCGTCTCTGGCCGCCGTAACGACCAGCGGCTGTGCATACCAGAACCCCACCAGCAGATAGGTGGAAAGGGTGAGCATTTCCAGCAGGAAATAGCTCATGAACAGATTGCTGCTCAGTACAACTCCGGCAAGGGCGCCTTCAAAGAAACCCACCAGGGCATAAAACCTCGCCAGGGCCCACTCCTTATCCAGGTAGCCCAGGGCAAAAACCTGACCCACCAAGCTCAGTCCGGTCACCAACTCCAGGGCGGCCAGATTGGTCAGGGATAGGTCGAAGCCAATGCGCAGGTCGAGATCGGCAGCCTGAAACCAGGGCAGCTCGATGTGCTGGGGACCCAGCAGCCAAACCTGCTGCAGGATCAAGGTGCCATGCACCACCGCCAACAGCGTGACGATCAGGTTGAGATAGGCCGCCGGGCGAGGACCGTGACGCTTGATCCATCCAGCAGCCCACGGCAGGGACAAAACCATCCCGCTGAACCCATAGAGGGGGATCAACCAGGCCAGCTGGATCGAAAGTGGCAGGGGTGGGGCGAACAAGGGGGGATGGGCGTCGGTCGGCTCAGAAGGTGGCCCGTTCCATCGATGGGTTGGGGCTGTAGCCAAGGCTGCGCAGCCAGGCCCCCAGATCTTCGCCGTGGTGCTGTTCGTCTTTCAAGAGACTCCTGAACAGGACTTCGTTTGCGCCATCACCCACCAAAACGCAAAAGCGAACAGCCTCGGCGTAGTGATGGATCAGGTCGTTTTCGAGGGCGAGATTGAGCCGGAGCAGTCCGACCAGGTCGGCGGCATGGGCAACGGGCCTCAACTGGGATGCGGCAGGAGCCACCCCCAGAGCAAGCATGCGCTGCACCAGGCGTTCGGCGTGCTGCATTTCTTCCACGGTTTCGCGTCGAAACCGGGCAGCCGAATCACCATCACCCCAGAGCTCCACTAGGGAGGCCTGGGTCATGTACTGCTGAACTGCGGAAAATTCCAAGCTCAGGGCGCGGCCGAGGTAACCCAGGACGCGCGGATGAACGGCGCCCATGGCCATCAGAGGCGACGGGTGGCAGCAGTTGCGATCAGGGCAGGCTCCACTTCGCTGTGGGGACGGGCGATGATGTGGGCAGCAACCAGGCCGTCACCGACGCGCTCACAAGCATCAGCGCCGGCACGCACTGCTGCATTCACCGCACCTGTTTCGCCGCGCACCATCACGGTGACGTAGCCGCCGCCAACGAACTCACGGGCGATCAGGGTTACTTCAGCGGCCTTGGTCATGGCGTCTGCGGCTTCAATCGCCGGCACCAGGCCACGGGTTTCGATCATGCCGAGGGCGATGCCCTGAATGGAAGGAGCCATGGCGTTGCTGCGCGAAGGAGTGGTTGGGGGGGTGGTGCCGGCGCCCTTGCCGGCACCAGTACGGGCGCCGGTTGAGCTGGCGCTAGAGCGGCGGGTCGTGCTGGAAGCACGGCGCGCTGTCGAGGCAGCTGGCTTGGCTACGGCTTTCGCCGCAGGGGACTGGGCTGCCGCCGCCGGCAGGGCTTTGGGGGCCGCTGCAGGTGGGGTCGAGCTGGCCGCCGCCGCTGCAGCCACCGATGTGGAGCTGGCTGCCGCTGCCGCGGGGGCGGGTTTGGCAGCAGCAGCTCCGCTGGTGGTGGATTTAGGGGTGGGGGTGGCCATGGCTCAGGAGTATGGGGGCTGGAGTGATGACAGGTCGATCGGGCAGCTAGCTACCCGGGCCACCTAGCCATCGGGCTCCCAGAAATCAATGATTCCGCCGATCGTCAGATCGGTCTGCACCTCGGGGTTGCCACAGGCGAAGCGGGCGGCAGAGCCACTGGCGGTGAATACCCAGTTACCTGGGGATGCACCGACAGGGTCTACCGCAACGCTCAGCTTGCCCTTAGCGGTGCGAAGCACGCGCAGATTGGAGTGATCTAATCCAGCAACCCGCTGGCTGCAAACCAAAGAGCCGGTAACCTGCATGATTTCCATTAGCTAGCCCCTCCTGGCGGAGCTTGCGCCTTGCCAGCATCAGGATCCCAGTGGTCAATGATTCCCACGATCGTTAGATCGCTCGGGTACGACTTGCTACCAGCAGCCTCACGCGCAGCTGAGCTGCCGACGCAGATCACCCAGTCGCCTGGCACGCAACCCACCGCATCAACTGCCACTTTCTGAGTGCTGCCATCGAGCACCACCTGCAGGTGCTTGTGCTCAAAATCTGGAATGCGATTGGTAGACACCAGTGGTTTAACCACCTTGCAGATCAACATGTCAGTGCCCTCCTCCGCTCGCGAATGTGATGGTGGAACCTACAGCTTCAGCTGGGGTGTGACGGTCTTGATCCCGCACGGTAAGCAGAGCATGCAATAGGCCCTGCTCAAACAACTCGGGATAGCGGTTTTCCATGGCGGCTTGCACCCTCTGGCAATTGCGGATCGCTCGCTGCCTCGCCCCGGGCACTTGGCCGTTGTAATCAAAGCGCACGACCACTGGCACAGGCAGGCCCCGAGAAACGTTCAAGCCCTTGAAAATCTTGATGCCTACATCTAAATCCGGCGCTCCCTCCTCCACCGTGTCCATATAGGCGAAATAGGTGAGATTGCGCAGGTGGATCTCCTTGAAGCCTATGCCCACACCGATAAAGCGCTCCGCATGGCCAGCATCGCCGTAGCTGCCTCGGTGGTACTGGCGCACGTAATCGATTTGGGAGATGTTGTTCTCGATCAAGCGAGCAATCAGCTTCACCATGCCCGGATCGGGACTGCTGGCCGCTGCCTGCTCCACCAGCGATTGAATGCGGGCACGGCCCTCAACCGCATTGAGATGGCGGGTGGACTCATAGGCCGCTTGGGCATCCAGCCAGCTTTCCAGATTGGTGCTGCCATCAATGCCCGGCACATGCACGCGAATCGTGTCTGTGTCGGTGTCGATGCCGAGTAGCAACAGATCTACTGAGGCACCACAGCAGAAGCTGTTTTCGACGGCCTGCTGGAAATCCTTGAGGCGGGCTAGGCCACAGGAGGCAGCCAAGGCGTCATCGCTGCCGTGCGCAGCACAGCCCTCATGCAGGGGATCTTTTGAGCTGAAGTGGTAGAGCACCACCTTGAGGTAACGGGTGTCTTCGTGCGCCGAATTGGGCTGACCTTCGCGGTAGCGGCGATGTTCCGTTTTAACCCAACGGTTGACCGTGTTTTCAACGTCAAACAGGGCACCGGCATGGGAACGCCGCCGCACCGAACTGAATGGAATTCGCAGGGCGTAGGCCATGGCATGGGCCAGGCGCCCGTCAGCGCATGGGGTTGCGTCGAGTAGGTGGAATCCACA
Organism: Cyanobium sp. Maggiore-St4-Cus; assembly: GCF_024345615.1. NCBI lineage: Bacteria > Bacillati > Cyanobacteriota > Cyanophyceae > Synechococcales > Prochlorococcaceae > Cyanobium > Cyanobium sp. Maggiore-St4-Cus. The sequence goes on along the minus strand of NZ_JAGQBL010000003.1, from coordinate 54,021 downwards.
GGCCAGTAGAAACTCATTGAAGGCCTCGGCTGCGGGACTGCCAGGCTTGCCTCCTAGGGGATCGTGCTGAAAGAAAGCGTCGCTGGTTTGTTCGTAGGTTTCAAATACACACCAGGCGAACAAGGTGCGCATGTCGAGCTGGCTCACCCAGGCCTTTTCGAGAATGGGCAGCGGCAACTCGAAGCCCAGTTCGGCCCTAGCCAGCCGCTGGGCCTGCTCGATGAAATCAGCCTCGTGCTGCAGGGCTGAGAGGCGCTTGAGCAAGGGCACAATGCGATCAAATGCCCCTTTCACCTGGTCTTCGTAGGCCCTCAGGACCCCATTGAGCTGGCCATCGCTAAGCGGATGCAAGCCAGTCGCCACTAGCTCGCTCGCGACAGCGGCACCTGGCCGACGGCGGGGAGCCGTCGGAGCCAGCGGGCGATAGGCAGTGGCAAGAGGGCGTCGGGGCATCAGGAAATCAACCGCGGGCGCCGCCGGAAACCGTGATCAGGGAGCCGGCAGTGGTACTGCCGCTGGAACCGGTGACACGGCAGATCGGCTCGGGACGCTCCTCGTTGCGCTTCGGCTGGAGGGCGGCCGGCATCGAGGTCTTCGAGCCTGGCCGGGTGGGGTTGCGGCGCCGAGCTGAAACACCCTCGGTGCCGGTGACCCGATCACCTCGATCCCAGTCATCACCAGTGATCTTCAAGCCAGCAGAAATGCCTTCGCCGGTAACCCTGGAGGTTGGACGGGCATCCTCGTCAACACTCACAGGAACCTCAATGGGGCCCCGGGCGATTTGGCTGCTGCCGCGACGGTCGAAACGGAATTGCTCGGTGCCGGTGACCATGTCACCGGCCAGGTCAAAAGGGCCGGTAATCCTGCTGCCCTGCTCGTAGCTGGTGCCGGTTACCGCCCCAGCTGGTTCTCGCCCCACCTGGGCTGAGCGAGCCGGGGATTGGATGCTGAATTGCTGCCAGGGCTGACTACCCGCCAGGGGTTGGGGGAAGTCGGAGTCCTGGGCTGCGGCTGCACCGCAGACCTTGGCGAGTTGATCGCCACCGATATAGGGAGTGCCGGTGACGGATTCGCAGGCCCCGCGGCCGGCACCGGTGAGGACACCGCCAATGCCTGGTTGTATGCCACTCATGCGGTTAGAGCCCCGCACCGGAGTGCGCTGACGAATTTCGGCGACAGACTTGCTGTTACAGAAATCCCCTGCCTGCTCAAGGCCGGCGTAGGGCGTGCCGGTTACGACCTTGCAGGTGCCGGGCTCATCGCCGGTGACATTGGAGGAGCGGCCAGTGTGGGTTCCGCTGACAACCTGGGCCCGATTGGTGACGCTGAAGCCCACCTTGGCGGCCTCCGGCTCGGGCTTACTGCCGCAGAAATCGGCGTATTGCTGGCTGCCGACGTATTCATCACCAGTTACCAGGCGGCAGCTGCCGGGCTCATCACCGGTGACATGCTCGCTGCGGCCCACATGGGTGCCAGTGATGCCCGTGCCCCGAAGGGTATGCAAGCTTGCAACCTTGGTAGGTGCGCGTCCGGTCACCTGGCCTTGATCGGATATGTACTGGGAGCCGGTGAGCTGCTTGCCCGAGCCGGGTTCGTCACCCGTGACAAGGTTTGAGCGACCAACCATCACACCGGAAACAGCCTGGCCGCCTTGGGTCTGGCTCCGCCCAACCTTGCGCGGACTAGGGCTGGGGGTGGAGGTGCCGCAGAAGGCTGCTGACTGATTGGCGGAAACGTATTCGGTTCCAGTGATGTTTTTGCAGGTACCGGGCTCATCGCCGGTCACCTTTTCAGAGCGACCGACCTCATTACCAGTGACCCGGTTGCCGTGGGTGGTGGCGCTGACGCGAACCTTGGCTGGCTGGCTTGCCACCGGAGCGCTCTGGCAGAAGGTCTGGAACACTTCGGCGCCGAGATACTCGGTGCCCGTAATGGCACGGCAGGTAGCTGCTTCGTTACCAGTGGTTTTCTCTGAGCGATTGGCCTGGGTTCCGGTCACCACCTGGCCAGAGCTGGTTTCGCTCACGCCCACTTTCCAGTGGGCTTCTGCGGCTGCTGCCTGTTTGGCGCCGTGGCGGTTTGGGCCAGAGGGGCGGGTGCCGCCAGCTCTGCTGGAACCAGCGCTGCCAACCTTGGCCCGCAGTTCACGCACCTTCTGGGAAAGTTCGCGGGCGCTCATATCAGGATTGCCCTGGCGGGATACCGACGCGGCTGTAGTGCTCTTGGGCGCGTTAGCTGACTTACCACGCTTCGAGAGAGCTTCTCTGCGGGCGAGCACAAGGGCCCGGCTGGGATCCAGTTGGGAGAGCCGCTTGGCTGTGGCACGGCGATCGGCACCACTACTAGTTGTTTGGCTAGTGCGATTACTGAGGCTTGTTAGGGCCGGTGCAGCAGCGGTTTCGCCCTGGCATTTGCACTTGGCTTCCGCTGCAGGTGCCTGGGCTTTTGGTGCAATTTTGGCCAGGTCCGTGCGGGTGCGGTCGCTGGAGGTGTCGGCACGTTTGCCGCGTTTGGAAAGGGCTTCCCGTCGGGCAAGCACCAAATCTCTGCTGGGATTTGCGATTGGACGGGCTTGGCTCGTCCGGCTGGAGCCGGTGGGTGCCGCAAGGCTGCGCTGGGAGGCAGCACCCCGGGCGTTCACGGCCGGGGCAGCCTTGGCCACCGATGCTGGGGCCTCCATCGCTGGGGCTGTGCGGGTGGGGCGAGCGTCTTCAACCGAGCGCACACGGCTCGGACCGGAAGTGAACCGGTTGGCGGCTTTTTTGCCACCGTTGGTGAGGGCCTTGCGGCGCTCTAGAGCTGCTTCCCGGCTGGATGAGCTGGCCATGTCCGCCCGTCGAATGGAATATCTGAAAAGGTGCTGACCAGTTCGCAGCGCGAACTAGCCCGCAGAGGAAAAGAGTTGGGGCTCAGGCCAATGGCTCGAGCCCCGGAAGGGCTGGGATCAGCGTCCTTCGAAAACCACGAAGCAGGAACCCTGGCTTTGGGTATAAGCGTCGTAGCCCACCAAGCGAACGTGGTGGTCGGGATAGGCGCGGTGACAAGCCTCAAGCTCATTCACGATCACACCCAGATCCTTCTCGCCGAAGAAGGGCAGCTTCCAATAGGACCAATAGGTCGCCATGGAGTTGCTGGGATGGACATGCTCAACGAGCGGGCTCCAACCCTGGGCGATGATGTAAGCGATTTGGTCGTAGATCTCGTCCTGAGTCATCGGCGGTAGAAAGCCGAATGTCTCCAGGGTGGCGACTGTTTGATAGTCACCCACGGTGCTCTTGAAAGGCATGGGGATCCTTGTGTGGATGGAATGTTTGAACCTTATATGAAAGGCTCTTAATCTCGTTCGTAGAGATTAGTTTAATCTCTAGATCTGAATCTTCCGTTCTGGGAGGTGAGTAGGCAAGTTGCCTGACCCACTCACCATCTCAGACTGACGATTTCAGGTGTCGAGCTTGTCGACGGTGTCGAACTCGAACTTGATTTCCTTCCAGGTCTCCAGGGCGATGGCTAGCTCAGGGCTGTGCTTCGCTGCTTCCAGAAGGATGTCGCGGCCTTCGCGCTCGATTTCACGACCGGCGTTACGGGCTTTGACGCAGGCCTCGAGAGCCACGCGGTTAGCAGCAGCACCAGCAGCTGAGCCCCAGGGGTGACCGTGGGTACCACCACCGAACTGCAGCACCGAGTCGTCGCCAAAAATGGCAACCAGTGCGGGCATGTGCCAGCAGTGGATACCGCCGGAGGCCACGGCGAACACGCCGCCCATGGAGCCCCAATCTTGGTCGAAGAAGTTGCCGCGGCTGCGATCTTCGGGGACGAAGGATTCGCGCAGTTGGTCGATATAGCCGAGGGTCGACTGGCGGTCACCCTCCAGCTTGCCGACCACCGTGCCGGTGTGCAGCTGGTCACCACCGGAGAGACGCAGGCACTTTGCCAGCACTCGGAAGTGAATACCGTGCTTGGGATGGCGGTCAATCACAGCGTGCATGGCACGGTGAATGTGCAGCAACATGCCGTTCTTGCGGCACCACTTGGCAAGACCGGTATTAGCGGTGAAGCCACCAGTGATGTAGTCGTGCATGATGATGGGCTGGCCCAGTTCTTTAGCGAACTCGGCGCGCTCATACATCTCTTCAGGAGTTGCAGCGGTGCAGTTGAGGTAGTGCCCCTTCTTCTCGCCTGTTTCCTGCTGAGCCAAGTTGGTAGCTTCAGCAACGAACTCGAAACGGTTCTGCCAGCGCTGGAAAGGCTGGGAGTTGATGTTTTCGTCGTCCTTGGTGAAGTCCAGACCGCCGCGTAGGCACTCATAGACAACCCGGCCGTAGTTCTTACCGCTCAGGCCGAGCTTCGGCTTGATGGTGCAGCCCAGGAGAGGACGGCCGTACTTGTTCATACGGTCGCGCTCAACCACGATGCCGTTCGGGGGACCCATGCAGGTCTTGATGAACGCCATCGGGAAGCGGATGTCTTCCAGACGCAGGTGGCGCAGGGCCTTGAAGCCGAACACGTTGCCGACCAAGGAGGTCAGCACATTGGTGATGGAGCCTTCTTCGAACAGGTCGAGGGGATAGGCGATGAAGGCATAGAAGGCTTCCTTGTCGCCAGGAACGTCTTCGATGCGGTAGCAGCGGCCTTTGTAAAAGTCGAGGTCGGTGAGGAGCTCGGACCACACGGCGGACCAGGTGCCGGTTGAGGATTCAGCGGCCACAGCAGCGGCAACCTCTTCCCTGGGAACACCTTCTTGGCCGGTGCACTTGAAGCACGCCAGCAGGTCGGTGTCTAGGGGGATGTAATCAGGAGTCCAATAGGTGTCGCGGTACTCCTTGACCCCGGATTCGTACTTCTTGCTCATGGAGTTTCTCCGATTTGGGCGGGTAAGGGATTGAGATAGATCAACGCGTCAGGCGCTGAGCGACTCAGTCCTTTTGACCGGCGTAGTTGCCGTTGCCCAGGGCAGGCTCCACTTCGCGGTGGGGGCGCGCAATGATGTGCGCTGCCACAAGACCGTCGCCCACGCGCTCGCAGGCGTCGGCCCCGGCGCGCACAGCTGCGTTGACGGCGCCGGTTTCACCGCGCACCATCACGGTGACGTAACCGCCGCCGACGAATTCACGACCGATCAGGCGCACTTCGGCGGCCTTGGTCATGGCGTCAGCCGCCTCGATCGCGGGCACCAGCCCCCGAGTTTCGATCATGCCGAGGGCGATGCCCATGGATTCAGTTGCCATTACCTGCTCCTGGTGGAGGTGGGGTTGAATGTTCGCTCGCAACCATGGTCGGCAGCCAAACCCCCCGTCAAGCCATTCAGCCGGAACCGACCATCACTGTTGCGTCGCCTTTAGATAAGGCAGGCTGATCAGTGCATCACAAAACGTTAGGCAATGCTTGCCATTGCAGTGCTGGCAAGGGGTTCCAGCCCCACCAAACCCGTTTTGATCAAAATTTGCTTGCCCAGCATCTAGAGGGCCTCGGCGTCTGTGACGTACGCCACTCCGCCGTAGTAGGTCAAAAGGGGGCGCAGGGCAGCCCGCAGTGCATCCAGCAAATCCGCTTCGCAGAACACGATCACATGGGCATTGGCGCCTAGACCGCTGAATTCCATGCCCTCGGACACGGAGCCATGCGGACCCTTGCCGGTGACGTGCCTGACTACGGAGTAACCGGGCACACCCGCTATTTCCATTGCCTGGATCACCGCGTCCAACTCCCGCTCGCTGAGGATCAGTTCGAGGCGTTTCATTGATTTATCCGGCAGTGGGAAGCAAGGCCTTAATCATGGCCATGTAGAGGGGAATGCCAACAATGATGTTGAAGGGAAATGTGACTCCCAGCGCTGTAGATATATACAAACTGGGATTGGCCTGCGGCACTGTCATTCGCATCGCTGCTGGTACCGCGATGTAGGAGGCGCTAGCGCACAGCACCACAAACAGCAGAGCATTACCAGGTCCAAGGCCCAGACCTCGGGCGATCAGGGTGCCTACTAGGGCATTAAAAAGTGGCATCAACACCGAAAAGCCGATCAGAAAGGCTCCCGCTTGTCGTAAATCTCGGATCCGTTGGGCCGCAACGATCCCCATGTCCAACAGGAAGAAGCTGAGGGCTCCATAGAAAAGTTTGTCGGTGAATGGCAGCATTTTGTCGATGCTGGCTGGGCTGAAAGCTGCAACCAATAAGCCAATCGCCAGACTCCCTACCAGCAGAAATACCGAGCTATTTAAAAATGACTCCCGCAGCACGGAGCTCCAGCCCATCTTCGGCCCCGCTGCTTGCTGGGTGGGGGCTGCCAATTTGACCAGCAGCAGTCCCACAATGATGGCCGGCGATTCCATCAGGGCCAGGGCAGCCACCATGAAGCCATCGAAGGGCAGGTTCTGGGTTTCCAGAAAGCTCTCGGCGGTGATGAAGGTCACCGCGCTGATCGATCCGTAGGTGGCGGCAATGGCGGCAGCATTAAACCCATCCAGCCTGGTTTTAAGCACCAGATAGCTGTAGAGAGGCACCAGTAGCGACATCGCCATGGCGGCGGCGATCGTGGGCAGCACTTGGCCACCGAGACCGCTGTGCTCCAGCTCCAAGCCACCTTTGAATCCGATGGCGAGCAACAAATAGAGGGAGAACAGCTTTGGGATTGGGGCTGGAATTTCCAGATCCGATCCCACCAGTACGGCGGTCACGCCAAGGAAAAAAAACAGCACCGGTGGGCTGACCAGGTTCTGCAGAATCAGGCTTGGGTCCATCGGTCACCCCTGGAACCCAATCACGCGGGGGCCAAGGCGTTTACCAACCGTAGGTCTGCTGCAGGAAATAGACACCTCCTTGGGGGACAATGACTTGCCCCGATTCCTGCTGAATGCCGATCCTGGTCGTGGCCAGTGGCAACCCCCACAAGGTGGCCGAAATCGGCGCGATGCTTGAGCTGGTTGAGCTGGATGTCCTGCCCCAGCCGCCCGGTCTCGATATTGAAGAAACGGGAGCGACCTACCTCGCTAATGCCCGTCTCAAAGCCGAGGCTGTTGCCCGCATCACCGGCCACTGGGCCCTCGCCGACGACTCAGGCATCGAGGTGGATGCCCTGGATGGAGCTCCGGGTGTTTTTTCGGCCCGATACGCCCCCACCGACCACGAGCGGATTCACCGTCTGTTGAAAGAACTAGGCGAGAGCCTTTATCGCGGAGCCAGCTTCCGCAGCGCCATGGCCCTGGCCGATCCATCCGGCACCACCAGGGCCGAGGCCGAGGGGATCTGCCGCGGCCAGATATTGCGCGCTCCCCAGGGTCATGGCCCTGGTTACGACAGCCTTTTTTATGTGCGCGAGGCAGGATGCTCCTACGCCCTGATGGGCACCCACCTCAAGGCCAAGCTCGGCAGCCGCGGCAAGGCAGCTCGGGCGCTTGCCCCGAAGTTGCTCCGCCTGCTGGAGCTGAGCAACTAATGCTCAATTGCCAATAACTCAATTGCCAGTAGCTCAATTGTCAGAGCAAGCCCCTGGGTCAGCTGGCCTTGTTGTTGATATGACTGATAGCCCGCATCGCGGCGGCGGCTGCCTCCTCCACATCACCCTCCCGCCCCGCCAGGGTTAGACGGCCAAAGGCGCCCACGGCTTTCACGTCCACCACAGTGATGTTGGAAGCCTTTTCTGCCTCATTGGCTGCGATCAGCACGTAACCGGCGGGCTCGGTTTCCAGGATGAACATGCTCATCCCCGCTTGAATCATCGATCCGCGCCGGTTCTGGCGATTGATCAGCACGGCGTGGTCTGGGGTGATCGCCCGGATGATCTCGGTCCAGCTGACCTCGCAACGGCTGCGGAGCTCCACCCGGCTGCCGATGGCCTCAAGCACAACGTCGCCGGAGTGGAGGACGTTGCTCTGATCACGGTGGTAGAGCGCCAAGGAGCCGAAGGCCCGCTCCACGATCATCTGGCCAAGCCGCACCGTGCTGGCCTTGAGGGCAATGTCGGTGACCCGGTGCACAGCCATGCCCGGAGATACCTCCAGCCACAAGCAGGCGTCACCGGGAATGGGCAGGAAGCCCTGGCTAACCGTGCCCATGTAGGCAGCTAGCTGGGGCTGCAGCGAATCAAGAAATACGTATGTGCGCAGCTCAATCGACTGCACATGGCTGGATTGGCGTGCCAGCCGGGAGCCCTCACTGTCGGTGGTAATCACACAACTGGCCCCTGAGCTGTCGCTGCCCACCCGGGTGCCAGTGATCTGGGTGCCGCCACTTGAGCTTGAGCCAAGCGCCATCTCCCGACGCCGGCGCAGCGCCAGTTCGTCTCGGGAGGGAAGGCGGGATGGCAAGGGAAAATCCTTCGAACAGCTAGCCCTCACATCGGCTTTGCTGCGGCTGGATCTTAACCCTGAAGCCCCCTGCCCCTTGCCCATCGCGGCTGAGCCGGTACCGTCCGGCCAACGTTCAGGGGACGTCCATGGCCACCCGCCGCACCGCTTCTAGCTCCACTCGCAGCCAGGCTGCCCAGGCCGAACCCATGCCCGCTGGAGACACTGTCAACAGTGCTTCGATGCCTGAATGGATGGCCCAGGCAGCAGCCCAGGGAGTCAAGCCGGAGCAAGCACTGGCTTTCATCGGTATGGGATTGATGCAGAAGATGGCCGGTTCGGCCCACGACCTGCCATGGCTTTGGTCGGAGGCCGAAGACGGTGGCCAGGCCGATCTGGCTGCTTTGCGGCAACGCCTCGAGCTCACCCAGCTGGCCGTCCAGACCGGGGCACCCCTCAGCACTTCCGAGGTGAGTCAGCTGCTTGGTGCCCGCCCCACCAGTGAAACGGTTGAGCGAGGCGGCCTCAAGGCCCGCCGCCTTAGCCGCAACGTCTGGAAATTGAGCCTCGCTGAAGAAGCATCCAGCCGCAGCGACGATGCCTTCCGCCGCCGCTTTTAGGCCGGCGTCAGCCCCACCAACTTCATTGATTCCTCCCACAAGGTCTGCGCCGTTTCAGGGTTGCTGGCCTTGTCGGAGAGCTCCTGACTGAATTGCCGTCCCCCTTTGGTTTGGCGGTTGCCCCAGCTCCAGTGCACACCCGAGGCGGAAAAATCTGGATCGGCCACCACCTGGCCAACCCGATCTCCTGCCAATGCCTGGCTTACATATCCGCCGGTGATATTTTTCTGGAACCAAGGAAAAATAGTCTGAAACGCCTGCGGCGTGCTGCGGAAAAGGGGCGAGTCGGCAACGCAGCCTGGGTATAGCGAGCTGAAAACGATGCCGGTGCTTTCGTGCAGACGACGATGCAGCTCCTGGGTCGTGATCATGTTGCAGAGCTTGCTGTCTTTGTAGGCCTTGCCAGGTTTGAAGGCCTTGCCGTTGGCCATGGCGATAGGGGCCTTAAATCCGGCCTTGAAGCCGGCACAGTCGCCCAGGTCCGCTGGAGCTGGAATCGGAATCTTGCCGCCCAGTTCCTTGGAGTTGGCCGTCACGGTGCCAAGAATCACCACCCGCCGCGAGGGGTGGCTTGAGCGCTGCAAGTCACCCAGCAGTAGCTGAATCAGTAAAAAGTGCCCCAGGTGATTGGTGGCCATCGATATTTCGTAGCCCTGCGGGGAGCGCTCGGGCTGCTTTAGCCGCGGTTTGTAGACAGCCGCATTGATCACCAGGGCATCCAAGGGGCGTCCCAGTGACGCCACCAAAGTTTCGACTCCCACCCGAACGCTGTCGAGATCGCCGAGGTCAAAACGCAGATGACTGAGCTGTTCTGCAGGAATCCCCAGGCTGGCTGCGGCAGCAGCGGCTTTAACGGGATCACGGTTGGCCGTCACCACATGCCAGCCGCGTTTGGCGAGGGCACTTGCGGCATTGAGGCCCACCCCTGAGGTGGTGCCGGTGATCAAAACCGTTCCGGCGGCTGCTATTGCGGCCATCAAGTGAATTGAGACAGGTGCCCCAACCTACGGGGTGGGCTGCTGCCAAACCACCCGAAGGCGATTGGGGGCAATCCACTGATTTTGCTCGCGGATCAGCCGCTGCTCCCCTTCCACCATGAACAGATGGTCAAAGCGTTCGCGTGCTTTGGAGAGTTTGGCCCGTTCAAGGCCGAGCACCGCTGAGAGCTCACCCTGGCGCTCCATCCGCTCCTGATAAGCGGTGGCAAGTCGTACCAGGCTGACGCCAGCGACCACAACAAGGCCAACCTTGAGAGCCAGTCCGATCACGCTGCAGAGCAATTCTTGCCGCTCACTTGAGAGGGCTTGCAGTGCGGCTGCTTCACCGCCAGTAATTATCTGGGGATCAGGCTGAGACGCAGGATCGGGTAGCGACCCTGGCTTGCGGAGGGAAGCAGGCCTGGAATCCGCACCAGAAAGCGGCTTTCTTTCTCGCCGCAAGGGCAGATTTTGGCTGGCCTGATAACTGGATGGGTGGAGAGGCGGCATGGGGGCAACGAGGGATCAAACCCCGCTGGGGCCTAGATGCTTTTAGCTAGCCAGGTGCAACTTGCCAAGGGGTAAGGCTTGCCAAGGAGCAATGGCCAGCTTCTCAGGCTTTGTAAAGGCTGAAGCAGAGGCGAACGGCCAGCACGCCCGCATGGGCGGCCACCACCAGGGCAATCAGCACTTCGGCCTGGCTGAGAGTGGAAACCATGGGAGGGCAGCAAGCAACTGGATTCGCCCCATTCTTTGCCCTTAGGTGGCTACGGTCCAGCTTGTCCCGCCCTGCTGTCACAGCTCTTGATGGCCCCTGTGGAGATTTCCGAGAGCCAGATCCGCCAGTTGGATCTTGCAGCTCTCCAGCCCTGGTTCAGCCTTAGCCCTGATGCCCTTGTCCAGCAGGCTGGTTCCCTGGAGCTTCACTTCAATTGGCCCCGTGCCGACGACGACCCCCGGGAGCTGTCGGAAATTGCCGAGTTGCGGCTTTGGTCCCTGCGGGCCGATGCGGAAGCTCCCTGGCTGCCCCTGCTGCTGGAGCGTGGCGGCGGCCAACTCACCCGCCACGTGGCGATGGTGCTGCCCCACCAATTCAGCCGCACGGAGGGCATCCGTTTTGCCCCCGAGTCCCTGGAGCTTTGGATCACCCACAGGCTTTTCAGCCTTGACGCCTGGGCGCGCCTGCACGGTTTGAGTTGCCGTCAGGGCTTAGCCCAGATGGCTGCGGTGCTTGGCTACGAGCTAGACGGAGGCTTCTGGGCGCCACTTTCAGCCGGGGCGGCTCAGTAGTAGTGCCAGGGCCCTGCGACCGCTGTCGAGCGCAAGTATGAAAGTTAAAGCCCGCAGTAGCCACGTCAGCTGACCGTCGCTGACCCGATCCAGCCTGGCGGCCGACCAGTGGGCGGCTACAGCTGCTGTGCCTCCTAGGAGCATCCCGATCGGCAGCAGTGCTCGGCCATCCAGCAGGAAGGTGGTTGAGGCGACTGAGGCGGAGGTGAGCACCGCCAGGGTGCTGAAGCGGATTGCCAGGTGAATTGGCACCTGCATCAGCTGCACCATCAGGGGAACCATCACCAGGCCACCGCCGAGACCGAGCAAGCCGGTGGCCATGCCTGCGACCATGCCGGTGGCTGTCAAACCCGCCAGCTTCAAGCTGGCGGTATCGATGGCAGCCTGCGCCGACGGGGGGCGAAAGCTCAAGGCCAGTCCTCCATACATCAACGCCTGCATTGCGAGCAACATCCAGCCATGGAGCACCAGCCCAACCTGGCTGAACAGGCCTGCACCGAGGCCTGCACCCAGCACAATCGCCAAGCCCCCGCGCCAGGGAAGGCTGCGGTTGCGCAGGTGGGCCCAGGTGCCACCCAGGGTGGTGGGCACGATCGCCAGGGTGCTGGTGGCCAGGGCCTGGTGCGGATCAAGTCCGGTTAGCAGCAATAGGGGTGAAAACACCAGCCCACCGCCGATGCCCAGCACTCCCGACAGCAGACCCGCCAGCAGGCCAAGGGGCAGATAGGGCAACAGGCTCCACAACATCAGAGCAACCTGGCGGAATGGATCACTCTCCAGCATCTACCCTCCCAGCCATGCGGCTGCTGCCCAGCAGCTGCCATCCGGGAGCCAGGCAGATGGCGATAGACAGCCTGCTGCTGGACCAACGGGCACCGGCCTTTCGGCTCTACTCCTGGCAGCACCCGACCCTGTCGCTGGGGTTTCACCAGCGCTGCATAGAACCCCATTGGCAGGCGCTGGCAGCGGCGGGGGTGATCGATTTGGTGCGGCGACCAAGTGGCGGCCGTGCCGTGCTCCACGCCGGAGAGCTCACCTACGCCCTGGTGTGGCCTGATCCCCCCCTATCGCGTCAGGAGACGTACGGCAGCGCTTGCGCCTGGCTTGTGAATTGCTTTGCCGGATTGGGACTGCCATTGCAGGCAGGCCGCCAGGCCGCCAGCCCACAACCCAGCAGCTGCTTTGCCACCAGTACGGCTGCGGATCTAGGGCACGCCAGCGGAGTCAAGCGGGTTGGCAGCGCCCAGCTCTGGCGCCGCGGCTGCCTGCTGCAGCACGGCTCGATTCTTTTGGAGCCACCCGCCGACTTATGGAAGCTTGTGTTTGGCGGGCCGCCACCCCAATTGCCAGTTCTGCCCGTTGACCGCACTGAGCTGGAGCTGCGTTTGATCCAAGCGGCCCAGGCTGAGCTGCCTGCGGCGGCGGCCGGTAACAGGACCATCCCCCTCAGCAGCGAGGAATGGGAACAGATTGCAGCGACCGAGGCCAGTTACGGGCTGGCTTTGGCTGGCCCCTCCTCGCTTGCTTCACCAGAGGCCACCATGGAGCGCACCACCTGGGCTAAGGCCAGGCCAAGTGGATAGGTGCCTTGGCGACGGGCGGCCTCAAGCATGGGAGTGGGCAGGCGCAGGCCCAACTTGGCAAGCACCGCCTCGCCGAGCTCGGGGCGTTCGATGGTGCCGCAGGGGAGGCCGGCTGGGCTTAGCACCAGCAGCCGGTTGCGGCCGCTTTCCTCGAGTTGCTGCACCGCTTGCCACAGCGGTGCCGACTCCCGGATGGAGGGCAGGCTCGAGAGGGGCTGGATGTGGTCGCCGATGCTGTCCGTATCCCAACGCTGCACTGGCAGTTGTTGCAGGGGCTTGTCGTCGATGAAGCCCTGCCAGCGGCCGCGATCGCAGACCAGCAGCCAGTCACCTTGGTCGACCTCGCTGGCTTGGGAGACACGCATCTGGCTCAGTTCCCGTAACCGACCTGCCGCCTCAAGCACCCGAAATCGCCGCCCAGCCGCATCCCGTACTTTTAGTTCTTTGAGGGTTTGCTGTAAGGCGAGCATTTGGCGCTGATTGCGCGAGGCCCCAAGTCCAAACCAGCCCAGCAGCATCAACCAGGCGCCGCTGAGGCCCCCTCCGCGCAGCAACACCACTGTGCCCATGCCAATGGCCAGCAGGGAAAGGAAGCGCCCACAGCTGTTGGCAACCTCCACGCCGCGCCGCTGGCTACCGCTCGCCTGCCACACCAGGGCCTTCACAATCAAGCCCCCATCCAGCGGTAGGCCGGGCAACAGGTTGAACAGGGCCAGCACCATGTTGAGGGTGCCCAGTTCTGAAACCATGGCGCCCAGCAGGGGGGAGAGATGGGCGGCTGGATGGGTCGCGGCCAGCAGGCCCACGCCCAGTACCAGGCTTACGGCAGGGCCAGCAGCTGCCACCAGCAGGGCGCCGCGGGCGGTGCTGCACTCGCGCTCCACGCTGGCTACGCCGCCCAGCAAGAACAAGGTGATGCTGCGCACCTCAACCCCCTGGGCCAGGGCCACCAGGGAGTGGCCCAATTCGTGTAGGAGCACCGAAACGAACAGCAACATTGCCGTAACCAGCCCCAGGCCCCAGAGCACCGGGGCACTCATCGGATCTTTGAGGGTGAGGCTGTATTGCTGTTGGAAGGCCGCGGTGGCAAGCACCAAGATCACAAACCAACTGGGGTGGATCCGTAGGGGGATGCCCCGAATTTTGAAAATTTGCCAGCCTTCTCCCACTGCCCTCTGTCTTGGTGTCTGATCCTAGAAAGGGGTGAGAGCCTTTGCCCTCGCCATGGCATCCCCCCTGCTGAAGATCTGTGGGTTGCGGGAAACGGACCAGGCCGCAGCGGTGGCCCAACTGGGGGTGGATGCGATCGGCGTGATCGGGGTGCCGGGCTCGCCTCGCTTCCTTGAGGCTGAACACCGGCCGGCGCTTTTTGGGGCGATGCGGGCCGCGGCGCCTGGCTGCCGCGGTGTGCTGGTGGTGGCCGATCCGCTCGATCAGCAGTGGGCCCAACTAGAGCTGGGACAGGGTCATGATGTGGTGCAGTTGCACGGCTCAGAAACACCCCAGCTCTGCGGCCAGCTGCGCTCCCGCTTGGGCTGTGAGATCTGGAAAGCCCTGAGGATTCGCAGGCCGGAAGATCTGCAGCGGGCCGCTGACTACGCCCTGGTGGTGGATGCCTTGCTTCTCGATGCCTGGGTGCCCGACCAGTTGGGCGGTACCGGCCACCGCATTCCGATTGAGTGGCTGCAGGGTTTTACGCCAGTTCTTCCCTGGTGGCTGGCGGGGGGCATTCGGGCCGACCGGGTGCCGGGAGTGCTTACCCAGCTGCGCCCCACAGGCCTCGATGCCTCCAGCGGCGTGGAGCTAAGCCCAGGCAATAAGGATCTCGATCAGGTTGCCGCACTAGTGGCTGCGGTACGGGTTGCTGGCCTCCCTGGGCCTTCCCAGTCAAGATCGGTGGGTCTTGCCCCTTCTTGATGGGTTTGTTTCGTACATCTGCGCTTCTTCGTCCATCCCTCTGGGCCCTGGCGTTGACCATTGGCTCAGGTTTAGGACTAGGCCCGCTGGCACCGGTACGGGCCCAGGACCTAGTGGGCTGCCAGCTGGTGGATGGCCAGCTTTCCTGCGTACCAGGGGTGAGTGCCGACCCCCAGTCCCAGATCCGTGCACTGCGCCAGCAGATCAATACGGATCTGCAACAGGAGAGTGCAGTTCAGCAGCAAATCGATGGTTTGCAGCAGCTGGTGCTCCAGGGTGAAGCCGTGCAGGGGGCAGTCCTACAGGCCACGGCCGTAGCCGACGTTTTGGCCGCATTGCCACCCTCAGCGTTTCACTGGTACCGGCGTAGCCCTGGTGCCAACCAGTGGCTGCTGATTGACGGCGCCACAGGGCCGAGCTACGTCTTGCAGCTTCAAGACGTTTCAGCCCAGGTAATGGTGGTGATAGCGCTGCCAGCCCAAGGGGGTGGCTCTAGCCGGCAGGCTTCTCCGGCCATTGGACCAATTGGCAGCAAACCCTGAGGTTGATTTTCGGGGAGGTTGGTCTTCGGGGAAGGTGACTTTCTACCTAAAGCTTTCGCTTTAGGTAGAAAGCATGCACTCCTGCTGCTTAACCAGCTCGAAAAATTCAGCCTTAAGGCTTGGATCTATACGGAAATCGCCTCGCACCACAGAATTGACCATGCTGGTTTGGGGCTCCTTCACACCACGCCACTTCATGCAGTAGTGCTGGGCTTTTACCAGAATCGCCAGACCTTGGGGCTCGCAAAGACGCTCGATCTCATCGGCCAAGATCATTACAGCTTCTTCCTGAATATGAGGCCTTGAGAATACCCAATCGGCAACTCTAGAGAATTTGGACAGGCCAATCACCCGATCGCCTGGCTTGATACCAATCCAGCAATTGCCCAAAATGGGCACCAAGTGGTGAGAACAGGCTGAGCGAACGGTAATGGGACCAACGGTATAAATTTCATCCAGCTTTTTGACATTTGGGAAACTGGCGATCTTTGGCTGCTCGTGGTAGCGCCCCTTAAAGACTTCGTGCAGATACATCCGGGCGACACGCTCAGCTGTCTCCTCGGTGTTGTGATCTTTGTCTATATCGATGACGAGACTACGTAGCAATTCTCGAACCTTGCCCGCCACCTCAATCTCCAACTGCTCGAGCTCACCATCGCGCAGGTGGTCAGAAATGTTGTCGTTTGCGAGATAAGCAACTCCTGCCGCGTCAAGACGCTCACGGATTCGCAGACTTATGGGCAGGGGAGCCGAATCGGGTGTAATGGGGCGCGAAGGAATGCTGGACGGCAGGGTGGAAGTCATAGGGGGGCTCAAAGCGCGCCGGCGGCCGGCATGAGGGTGAGATCTTCCACCACTGAGGTGGCTGGCTGTTGGGCCAAGTACAGCAGGGCTTCAGATGCCCTTTCAACGTCAAGCATGGCACGGCGATCGAACGTGCTGTGGACGTTTTCGCTCTCCCAGAGAGGCGTATTCACCGCACCTAGGGTAAGGGTGCTTACCCGTATGCCAAAGGGGCGTTCTTCGACGGCAAGGCATCGACTAAGGGAGAGGAGAGCGGCCTTGCTAACGCAGTAAGCGCCCCAGTCGGGGAAGGCTTGGTGGGCTGCATGGCTGTTCAGATTGATGATATGTCCGCCGCCAGCCTGCCTGAGTCTTGGAAGCAGCGACTGGCACACCTGAAATACAGCACTGAGATTGAGCTGCATCAACCGTTGCCATTGCTCCAAGGGCATCTCTGCCAAGGAGCCTGTATAGGCAACGCCGGCATTGTTAATTACAACAGTAGGTGTGAGGCCTCGGCCGCAGAGGTCTTCCAGTCCGGGAGCAATAGTGGCAGGCTCGGCGAGATCGAGGCCGATGGATTCGATTCTCCTGCCAGTTGGCTTTAGATCCGTCGCAAGCGAATCGAGGTCGGCAGTAGTCCTGGCGAGCAGGAGCAAATCGTAGCCGGCAGCGGCAAACTTGTGGGCTGCTGCTGCACCTATGCCTCGCGAGGCGCCGGTGATCAGAGCAACAGGTGCTGAATCAGGCAAAGGCAGGCTCTGGGAGGCAACGGGACCTGAAGCAAATCTTAAGAGCTGGGGGAAGCAATTGGGGACTCGCTGTCGAGCACCCTTCCCATGCGGCGGAATTTGGCGTAGCGCTGCTCGATCAATTGGGATTCACTTAGGCCCTGCAGTTGGCTGAGTTGCTCCAGTAGGGCAGATTTCAGGGTCTCAGCGGCCTGGAGAGGAGCCGAGTGGTTGCCGCCGGCAGGCTCGGGCAACACCAGGTCAACGATGCCGAGCTTGAGAAGATCAGGGCCTGTGATCTTGAGAGCCTCAGCGGCAGTGGAGGCCTTGCCTGCGTCCCGCCACAGGATCGAGGCGCAGGCCTCTGGGCTGGCCACTGTGTAAACGCTGTGCTCGAACATCAGCAGCCTGTCGGCGACGCCGATTCCCAGGGCGCCACCAGATCCGCCTTCGCCGATCACCGTGGCAAGAATCGGCACCCGCAGCCGGAACATCTCACGCAGATTGACGGCGATCGCTTCACCCTGCCCCTGCTCCTCGGCCAGCACCCCCGCGTAGGCCCCCGGCGTATCGATGAAACTCAAGATCGGCAGGCGAAAGCGATCGGCATGCTCCATTAGCCGCATCGCCTTGCGATAGCCCCCTGGGGATGCCATGCCGAAGTTGCGGGCGACATTTTCCTTGGTGTCGCGTCCTTTTTGATGTCCGAACAGCACCACACCCTGCTCACCGATCCTGCCAACCCCACCCACTAGGGCCTGGTCGTCACTGCCACGGCGGTCGCCATGCAGCTCCAGCCACTCATCAGTAATCACCTGGATGTAATCCAGGGTGCTGGGCCGCTGGGGGTGGCGGGCCACCTGGATCTTCTGGGAGGGCGTCAGGGCATCGAAGATGTCTTTGCGACGCCTGGTGGCCAGGGTCTCGAGCTGTAGCAGCTGCTGACTCACATCCACCTCCGAGTCGCGAGCCAACTGGCGAATCTGCTCGATTTGCTCTTCGAGCTCAACGAGGGGTTTTTCGAACTCCAGCAAGGCGCGGCGGGCCATGGCGGCTATGGGCAAGGGGACGAAAGGTATTCAGGCAGTAGTCAAGGCCGGGGTGGGATCGATCTGGGCGGACAACCCCAGGGCCTGGAAGCCATGGCGCAGGGAAGCGGCACCGATCAGATCCATCTTGTCGAGGCTGATGTTGTTGCGCCCCCAGCTGAAGTTGGTGTGGATACCTTCGAACTCCAGCAGGATGGCCTCGGCGAAACAGGCAAACATCTGACGTTTGGGGTTGTCCATTTCAGCCATTTCCATCATTTGCCAGGTGATGTCGCTGAAAAACTCAACGATGCCCCCCTTCAATACATGGATGCCGTTGCCACTGGCCTTGGTGTCTAGGTTTTTCGGATAGCCGCCGTCGATCATCAGGCAGGGCGACTTAAGGCTGGCAGCATCGATGCTCAGCGTTTGGGGCAAGCTGGCCACCCAAACCACCACATCTGCTTCCGGCAGGGCCTCCTCCAGCTTGAGGATCCGGCCGCCGCCAAGCTCCTGCTGTAGATCCAGTAAGGGTTGGGGCTGGCGGGCGACCAACAAAAGCTCCTTGACTCCAGTGCGCTGGCTCAGCCAGCGGCATACAGCGCTGCCGATATCGCCGGTAGCCCCGATGACTGCAACCCGGGCTTGGCTCAGATCGATACCGAGCTTGGGGGCATTGGTTTCAACTTGGCGACAAATCACCCAGGCGGTGTGGGTGTTTCCGGTAGTGAATCGCTCCCATTCCAAGGTGGTGGAGCGGATTTGCTGCTCCTTGAGCAGGTTGAAATTTTCAAAAATGATCGAGGTAAATCCGCCCAAAGCGGTGATATCGATACCATTTTTTTGAGCTAGCTCCATGGCGCTGAGCACCTTGCGGCGAGCGGTTTTAAACCGACTCAGCATTTCTGGCACGAAGCAGGAGTCGATGTATGCCCCTTCTATGGTCTTGCCTGTGGCGCTGGTGACCTGAAGATGCTCCACAAGTTGAGGAGGGGCACTACACCAGACGTCGAGGTCACCCTCGGCAAACTCCTCAAAGCCAAGAGTGCGAGCCTTTTCGCGGGCAGCCTCGAAGCTTGTGGAGTGACCGATCAGGCCGAACATGGGCAACCCCAGAGGATGTCGCGGACGCTACATCTTGCCACGACACGCCTGGCAGGGGGCTTCAGCCGATCAATGCAGCAGCTGCCATTTTGGCGATCTCCCTGGAAGTGAAGCCAACTTCGAGCAGAGCCTCTTGGTAGGAGGTGAGGAAATCGGCCATCAAATCCTCCTGGTCCATTTGCAGAACAGCCGCGTCACCCGCGACCTGCTCGAGCATCTTGCGCACCAAGGGGAGATTCTCACGGTTTGCCTGCTCCAGCTCCCCTCGCACCGTTTCAAGGTTGGCTTTCAGCCATTCCTGACCGTAATTAAGGTGTGTGTACTCATCTTTGACTACACCTTCGGTGATCTTGCGGGCAAATGGATCAGCTACAGGAATATAGATATGATAGGCCGAAATTGCAAATGCTTCAATCAAAATGGCCTGAATCAAAAGACAGGTTGTGACCTTGCCTTCAGCTAAAGCCTTCTGAAAGTTGTTGTGCAGGGGAGAGAAGAACTCCTTAGCAAACGGCATGTCAGCAGTGACGCCGAGGTTATTGGCGCAAGCTGTGAAGCCCTTCATGTGCTTCAGCTCCATGCGGGCCAATTTGGTCAGCTCCTCAGCTTGGTCAGGGAGCAGCCCACCGATAGAGATGTAATTGTCGTGAGCTTCCTGCTCGCCTTCAATCACGATCGCGTTGATGCGGCTGTAGGCGTCCTTGTAGGTATCAGTGCTGAAGTCGGGCAGTTGGTCTGCAGGAAACGCCTCGGAAACATTGTGAGGAGCAAGAGTTGTCATGGCAGCCGCGCTGTTGGATCTGATCTTGAGACTGTAACCACTCCCTACCGAACTTTGACCGTCCCTAGGCCTGGCCAGGGGCTGGCCAGCAGGGTTTCGAAGCGGTGCTGCCAACCTGCCACCAACCGGTCAAAAAGTTGGGCTCCCAGGGCTGCAGAAGCGCCGCGGGCGTCGCCAACCACTCCGGTCAGGCTGAGTTCCTGGCTGAGCCAGGCAAGCGGGGCGGCCCCTTCCAGGCTCCAACCCGCGGGGATGACCTCGCCTCGCTTGCCATCGCAGGGGCGCTGCTCGCCCACCAGCTGGGGGGCGAGGTGCAGCATCAGGCTGGTTTCCGCCAGGCCCGCGTGCAGCCCGTCGGAGCGCTCCGGCTCGGGGATGAGCTCGGCGATCCCCTCGGGACCACTCCATAAAAAGCAGGGCAGCACGGCTAGCTCGGGCCGCTCCGCCCGCAGCTGGCGCGCGGCGGTCTGAAGCAGGGATATCTGGCCTCCGTGTCCGTTAAACAACACCAGGCGCTGAAAACCTGTGCTGGCCAGTTCGTGGCCTACGGCCACCAGTTGCTCGATCAGGACCTGGGGGGGGAGGCTGATGGTGCCACTGAAACCACGGTGCTCTGGGGAGAAGCCGATGCTCTGCAGCGGCAGCCGCACGATGGGCAGGCTTGGCTCCAGCGCTACCAAAACTGCGTCTAGCACTCGCTCAGCAAACAGACCATCCGTTCCGAGCGGCAGTTGGGGGCCGTGTTGCTCGACCGCCCCCCAGGGCCAGACAACAGTGCTTCCTGGCTGGGCTGCAAGCTCCTGAACCTGCGGCCAGGCCAGCTGCTCAAGGTGGCGCTGCTGGGGCATTTTTTGAGGACTGATCACTACAGTGTGGGGCTCTCAGCCCTTAGTGGAGATGGCCGGTACCGGCAGTCAACCGCCCTCATCCTCATCCCGGCCCGTGCCCCCTGGTCCTGCGCGCCCAGTGCCTGCACGCCCCCAGCCGCTGGCGCCCCTGCGTAAGCCGCCCCAGGTGTTGATGATCCGCAAGGACGAGCCAGCCCCGCAGCCGTCTGCGACTGAGCCTGCGCTTGCCTCAGCTCCCCAGGCTCCCGCTCAGCTCGCTCCCGTTAACCGGGTTGCGGCACCTGCCAGCACTCCTGTCCGAAACGACGACGAGCTGTTTGACCTGGGGTCCATGGAGGGCCTCACCATGGCCGACCTGCTGGGCCCTGACCCGAGTCAGAAGCGTGCTCCCAAGGCTGCTGTTGCCGGAGAGCCCAGCACCAAGCCCACGGCGCGGAGCGTCGACGATTTCGACTTTGACGAAGAAGCCTTTCTGGCGGCTCTCGACGACCACGAGCCCCATGGCACCACTGGAGAGGTGGTGCGCGGCACCGTGATCGGTGTCGAAAGCGATGGCGTTTACGTGGATATCGGCGGCAAGGCGCCGGGTTTCATGCCCAAGAAAGAGTGCGGCCTGGGGGTGATCACCAACCTCAAGGAGACCTTTCCCAAGGGGCTGGAGGTGGATGTGCTCGTCACCGGCGAGCAAAACGCCGATGGCATGGTGACCATCAGCGCCCGTGCCTTGGCCCTGCGCCAGAGCTGGGAGAAGGTGAGGCTCTTGGAGAAGGAGGGCAAGGTGGTGCAGGTCAAAGTGAACGGCTTCAATCGAGGTGGTGTCACCTGTGAACTTGAGGGATTGCGCGGCTTCATCCCCCGTTCCCAGCTGCAGGAGGGCGAAAACCATGAGGCTTTGGTGGGTAAGACCCTTGGTGCCGCTTTCCTAGAGGTCAATCCAGAGACCCGCAAGTTGGTGTTGTCGGAGAAGAAAGCTGCCACTGCAGCCCTATTCCAAAACCTGGAGGTTGGTCAGCTGGTTGAAGGCCAGGTGGTGGCAATTAAGCCCTATGGCTTGTTTGTCGATCTAGGCGGTGTGAGCGGTTTGTTGCACCAATCGGCAATTAGTGGTGGTCAGCTGCGGGACCTGCGTGAGGTTTTTGGCCAGGGAGACCGGGTCAAGGCCCTGATCACCGAGCTGGATCCGGGCCGAGGCCGCATCGCCCTCAATACCGCCCTTCTCGAGGGACAGCCCGGTGAACTGCTGATTGATCGAGACAAGGTGATGGCTGAGGCTCCAGAGCGGGCCAACCGGGCCCGCTCCGTGCTGCGCCAGCAAGAACAAGGGGCCGGATGAAGCAGGCCGCTCCAGATTGGGAGCTCGACTACTACTCTCGCCCCATCCTTGAAGAAGATGGCAAAAAGCGCTGGGAGCTGCTGATCTGTTCCACCCCTGAGGTGCCCGGACCAGGGGAGGTAGCGAGCGAAACCTTCCGCTGGGCCCAGGCCTGCCCTGCCACCAGCGTTAATTCGATCTGGCTGAGGGAGGCTCTGGAGGCAGCATTGGCTGGTGCTGCCGCCCAGGGTTTTGGGCCGCCTCGGCGGCTGCGCTGCTGGCGAGGCTCAATGCGCACCATGGTGCAGCGGGCGGCTGAGGGGCTGGGATTGGAGCTGGTGGCCAGCCGCCGTACCTACGCCCTAGTCAACTGGCTGCAGGAGCGCGAGCGCCTGGTGTATCCCCAGGAGCCCGGCTACATGGCGGGCCCGTTAGCACCGCCTCCCCAGGCTTTGCGACCGATTGCGGTGCCCTTGCCGGAAGAGGCGCGGGGAGACAGCTGGGCCTGGGCCACCTTGCCCTTGGGTGTCCTAGCCGCTGCATCGGAGTGGGAGGTTGGCTTTGCGGGCCTCGTACCCCTACCGGAGGCGGGGGCTGCCGAGCTGCCGGTGCCGGGCATTCGCCTATTCAGCTCCACCAGGGCCCTGGCCCTAGCCGGCTGGCTGGCTGGGCTCGAACCCGTGCGGCTTGAGATCAGTGGACCGCAGCTAGTACTTGAGGCAGGCCTTGAGGATCGCTGGCTGCTCACCAACTTGCCGGCTGAGGAGGCAGAGGTGGCCACTGCCGCTTTTGCTGCCGCCCGAGAGCAGGCCGGTGGCCTTCAGTTCCTTGCCGTTCAGGCCAGCGAGCAGGACCAGCGCTTTGAAGGCTTCTGGTTGCTGCGCGATCTTCCCGACGCTTGATTCCCCACGATGGCCGAAGCGGTTGATCCCCCCTTTGATCGTCCCGACCGGGACTTCAATTCCTTGCCCGGCTGGACCTGGGTAGGTACCTATGGCGGCTACTACCTCCAGTGCGACCTGCTCCAGTCGTTTGAGCATGGCTTCTTTACACGTCAATGGCAGGGACGGGGGCCTGAGGTGCTGGCGGCTTATGTGAGCGCTGGGGTGAGTGTGCACCGTCTGCGCCAGGTGCACAGTGCCGTGGTTTTGCCAGCCAGCCAGGCCAGCGCCGATCCCTTTCCCGAGGCCGATGGTCTTATTAGTGATGCCGGCGGCCAAAGCCTCTGGGCTTGTGGCGCTGACTGCACCCCGGTGCTGATTGCTGATCCCGCTACTGGCCGGGTGGCGGCTTGCCACGCTGGTTGGCGCGGTGTGGCTGGAGGCATCCTCGAGCGCGCCGTGCAGCAGCTGGTGGATGGAGGCAGTCGGCCGGCCGAGCTGCTGGTGGCCCTAGGACCAGCGATCGGCGGTGGCTCCTACCAAGTGCAGCGGCTGGTGTCTGAACAGGTTGCGGCGTCTCTAGCCGCCACCCCTGATGCGTCTTTGCTGCCTGTTCTGCTTGAGCAGTTGCGTCAGTGCGGCGCTCTGCAGGCCGATCCAGACCCTATGAAAGACCGCCTTGATATTCGCCTTGCCGCCCAGCTCCAACTGGAGCGACTTGGGGTGCCCACGGCGCAAATTGGCCGCTGCCCTCTTTGCACAGCCAGCGAACCACTGCTTTTTCACTCCTGGCGGCGCGATCAGGTGAAGGCGGTGCAGTGGAGCGGCATTGTTTCTCAGGCTTGAATCTTGGCGCTGTTTCGAGCTAGATTCGCCTTCAATCAAAGCCGCGTAGCTTGCATTCGGGCCTGTTTCTGCGCAATAATGCAGAAGTTGCATAACTATCATCAATGCTCACTGGTGTCGACCTTCTCGCCAAGGTCAAAGAACTCGGGGATGTGAGCAAGTCTGACTTGGTTCGCGCTTGCGGCTATGTCTCCCACAAAAAAGACGGTTCGGAACGGCTGAATTTCACAGCCTTCTACGAGGCTCTCTTGAATGCCAAGGGAGTCGATTTTGGCGGTGCAGCCAAAACCGGGAAGGGCGGCCGCAAACTCAGCTTCAACACCAAGGTCCAATTCAACGGCAACTTGATGGTCGGCAAGGCTTATACAGGCATGCTTGACCTCAAGCCTGGCGATGAGTTCGAAATCAAGTTGGGTCGCAAACAGATTCGCTTGGTACCACTGGGTGCTGAGGACGAGGAAGAGTGATTGACAGGGCTACCTGTTCGGCCACTTTGATGCCATCAATTGCTGCCGAGAGGATTCCGCCGGCATAACCAGCTCCCTCGCCGGCTGGGTATAACCCTGGGGTGTTGCCACACTCCAGGGTTATTTCATCTCTGGGTAGCCGCACGGGCGACGAGGTGCGGGTCTCTACACCGGTGAGCAGGGCATCGCCCATTAGGAAGCCTGGAATGCGGCGATCGAAGGCGGGCAGGGCCTCTCGGATAGCTGTCAGAACGAACTCCGGTAGGCAGCCAGCCAAATTCCCATAGCAAACTCCTGGTTGGTATGAAGGAATCACTCCGCCACTGCCCTGACTTGGGCGGTTGGCGAGGAAATCTCCAACCCGCTGGGCAGGTGCTTGGTAGTTAGATCCGCCTGTAACAAAGGCGCGCCCCTCCCAATAGCGCTGAAAAGCAACGCCGGCGAGGGGATCGTCGTCTCTTTCCCCGTAGGGCTTCAGATCGGCTAGCTCGATACCCACCACGATGCCGCTGTTGGCATTGCGTTCGTTGCGGGTGTGCTGGCTCATGCCATTGGTGACTACTCGACCTGGCTCCGAGGTAGCCCCCACCACCAATCCCCCCGGGCACATGCAAAAGCTGTAGACACTGCGGCCCAAGTTGGTTGTCTCACGGCAGTGATGCACCAGCTTGTATTCAGCTGGGCCCAGGCGGGGGTGGCCGGCGGCCTGCCCCCAGCGGGCCCTGTCAATCAGGCTCTGGGGGTGTTCGATGCGTAGACCAACGGCGAAAGGCTTGGGCTGCATCGCCACGCCGGCGGTTTTCAACATCTCAAAGCTGTCCCGGGCACTGTGGCCAAGGGCCAGCACCACCTGGCTGGCGGCAATTCGTTCGCCGCTATCGAGCTGCAGACCCTGAATGGAGCGGTCCACGGGATTTAGCTCCAGGCCGTCTACCCGGCACTCGAAGCGCACCTCGCCCCCTAGGGCCTCGATTCGCTGCCGCAACCCCCGCACCACCGTGGCCAGTTTGTAGGTGCCGATGTGGGGGTGGTGCAGGGTGAGAATGTCAGGGTTAGCGCCTGCGGCAACTAGCTCCTCCAGCACCTTGCGCACGTAGGGCTTGGCTTCGCTCACCTGGCTGTAAAGCTTGCCGTCGGAGAAGGTGCCAGCCCCACCCTCGCCAAATTGGGCATTCGATTCGGGATTGAAGTCAGCGCTCCCCTTCCAAAAGCCGAAGGTGTCGGCGCTGCGCTCCTTGACCGCCTTGCCCCGCTCCAGCAATAGGGGACGAAACCCCATCTGGGCCAGCAGCAGGGCCGCGAAATAGCCGCAGGGACCAGCTCCCACCACCACTGGTCGCAGCTTTCCTGCGTTGGCTCCGCTTACTACGGGGTGATAAGTCGTGTCGGGGCTGGGCCGCAGATGGGGGTCGCCGGCAAAGCGCTTCAGGAGCCGGGCCTCGGCACGGGCATCAAGGTCCAAATCCAGATCCAGGCTGTAAACGAGGGTGATCGCCGCGCTCTTGCGGGCATCAACGCTGCGCTTAACCAGCCGCAACCCAAGTAGTTGATCGGGGGCGAGCCGCAGGCGCCTCAGCACTGCCGCCGCCAGGTCGGCCTCGCTGTGGTCGAGGGGCAGCTTCAATTCGCTCAGGCGCAGCACTACCGACTCCAAGGGGGCGCCTGCACGGGAGCCGGGCGCAATTCATGGCGTTATTTCAGCAGTCTTGGCTCCACTGCGCCTGAAATTGAATTGGGCTGCCAGGCTGGAGGTCGATGCGGCGTCGATTCTTTGTCGATTACCCACTGCCCCCTTTGCATGGCCCTGGCGGTCCTTTGTGTGCTGCGAGCCACGGCCCACGGCACCTTGCTCTGGCGTCTGTCTGCCTAGGCGGGGCGCTAAACCATGGGTATGTTCCAGCGCAGCACGCCGAAGAACCTCACCTGGCCGATGGTCACCTGGCCTGGTGCGTTCGTCTCCCGACGTGGCTTCCTCAGCTTGGCTGGCTTGGGAGTGGCCGCCCTTGCGGCATCAGGCCTGAGCCCTGAGGCCGCTGCCGCCCCTAGAGGCGGTGCCAAACCGCTGCTGCCGCCCCGGGGCGACCTGCGCCTGGTGGCGATCAGCGATCTCAACAGCAGCTACGGCTCCACCAGCTACCTGTCGGAGGTGCTGCGGGCCGTTGAACTGATCCCCAGCTGGAAACCCGATCTGGTGCTCTGCGGCGGCGACATGGTGGCGGGCCAGAAGCAGGGCCTCAGCCGGGTACACCTCAGCGCCATGTGGGCCTCCTTCCATCGCCAACTGCTGGCACCTTTGGAGCGGGCTGGGCTGCCGGTGGCGATCACCATGGGCAACCACGACGCCTCTTCCGCCCGTTCTGGGGGCCACTACATATTTGAGCTCGATCGCCAGGAGGCCGAGCGTTATTGGCGCGGCCAGCAGAATGCCTTGGGGTTGAAGTTTGTTGATGCCAGCCGCTTTCCCTTCGCTTACAGCGTGCGTCAGAACGACCTTTTCCTGCTGGTGTGGGATGCCTCCTCGGCCGCCCTGCCCGCCGAACAGGTGGCCTGGGCCGAGCGCCAGCTGCGCAGCCCCGAGGCCCAATCGGCCCGGTTGCGACTGGTGCTTGGCCACTTGCCGCTGCTGGCCGTAGGAGAGGGCCGGGACCGGCCTGGCGAGGTGTTGCAGCAGAGCGAGGCCCTGCGCCAATTGCTGGAGCGCACCGGCGCCCATGCCTACATCAGCGGCCACCATCACGCCTTCTTCCCAGGCCGGGTGGGTCAACTGGACCTGCTCAACCTCGGCGCCCTGGGCAGCGGTCCGCGCCGCCGGCTGCAGGACAGCACGGCTCCAGTGCAGACCCTCACCGTGATCGATGCCTTCTGGCCCCAGGGTGATGGCGCGGGACGCACGACCTACACCAGCTACAACATGACCACCCTGGAGTCGATCAGCAGCCAGCAGCTACCGGCCCAGATTCAACCCAGTCAGGGACCGCCGCTGCGGCGGATCGGCTGAGAGACGCGGTTGGCGGCTCAGGCCAATCTGGCCTCGATCCTGGCCACCTCCAGGCGGGTGGCGATCACGGCGTCGGGGTTGAGACTGATCGAATCAATGCCCTCCTCCACCAGGAAGCGAGCGAAATCGGGGTAGTCGCTGGGGGCTTGGCCGCAGATACCGATCTTGCGGCCGCAGCGTTTGGCGCTTTGGATTGCCAGGCGAATCATGGCCTTCACGGCCGGATGGCGCTCGTCAAACAACTCAGCCACCAAGGCTGAATCGCGATCCAGCCCCAGGGTGAGCTGGGTGAGGTCGTTGGAGCCGATCGAGAAGCCATCGAAGCGCTCCGCAAACGCCTCTGCCGCGATCACGTTGCTTGGTAGCTCGCACATCACATACACCTCAAGCCCGTTTTCACCCCGCACCAGGCCGGAGCGGGCCATTTCGGCCAACACCCGATCCCCCTCCTCGGGGGTGCGGCAGAAAGGCACCATCGGGATCACATTGGTGAGTCCCATGGCATCGCGCACCCGTTTAAGGGCCTGGCATTCGAGGGCAAAAGCAGCGCGGAAGGCGGGGGCGTAATAGCGGGAGGCGCCCCGCCAGCCGAGCATCGGGTTCTCCTCGTTGGGTTCAAACGCAGCTCCCCCAAGCAGGCGAGCGTATTCATTGCTCTTGAAGTCGGAAAAGCGCAGGATCACCGGCCTGGGATAGAAAGCCGCTGCAATGCGGGCCATGCCCTGGGCCAGTAGATCCACGTAGTACTCGGCGGGGCTGGTGTGGCCGGCCGTTAACCGGGCTATCTGCTGCCGCTGCTGGGCGTCAGCAACCCGCTCAGGCTGGAGCAGGGCCAGCGGGTGCACCTTGATGTGATTGGCGATGATGAACTCCAGCCTGGCCAGGCCCACCCCGTCGCAGGGAATGGCCGCGAGGTTGAAGGCCTCCTCCGGATTGCCCACATTGATAAGGATGCGGGTCCGGGTGGCGGGCAAATCGTCAATGGCCTGCTCCGTGACGCTGAACGGCAGGTTGCCCCGGTACACCCGGCCGACATCGCCTTCGCAGCAGCTGATCGTGATGGCGTCGCCGTCATGGATGCGCTGGGTGCCATCGCCGGTGCCGACGATGGCCGTAATGCCCATCTCGCGGGCAATGATCGCCGCATGGCAGGTGCGGCCGCCCTGGTCGGTCACCACGCCGCTGGCTCGTTTGAGGATTGGTTCCCAGTCGGGGTCGGTGCGTTCGGTGATCAGTAGGTCGCCAGCCTCAAAACGGCTGATTTCGCCGGGATCCTTAATCACCCGGGCTACGCCGCTGCTCACCGAGGCGCCGATGGCGCGGCCGCTCACCAGGGTTTGCGCCTGATGGGGCTCCAGGTGCCAGCTGCGCAGCACCGCCTGCTGCTGCCGCGACTGCACGGTTTCCGGACGGGCTTGGAGGATGAACAGCTCGCCTGTGAGGCCATCTTTTGCCCACTCGATGTCCATCGGCGTGGGGGCGCCACGCTTAGCGCTGTAGTGACGCTCGATTTGGCAGGCCCAGCGGGCCAGGGTGAGGCACTCGTCATCGCTGAGGGCGAAGCGGTTGCACTCGGCTTCCGGCACGGGCTCGTTTGTCACGGTGATCCCCGCTTCCCCGTACACCATCCGGATCGCCTTGCTGCCCAGTCGCTTGCTGAGGATCGGCGCAAAGCCCTGCTCAAGCGTTGGCTTAAAAATCAGCACTTCATCGGGGTTAACGGCGCCCTGAACAACGTTTTCACCGAGGCCGTAGGCGGCGGTGAGCAGCACCGCGTCGCGGAAGCCTGTCTCGGTGTCGATGCTGAACATCACCCCGGCGCAGGCCAGGTCGGAGCGCACCATCCGCTGCACGCCGATCGAAAGGGCGACCTCCAGATGGTCAAAACCATTGAGCTGGCGGTAGGAGATGGCCCGGTCGGTGAACAGCGACGCGTAGCAACGCCGGCAGGCCTGCAGCAGGGCAGCTTCGCCCTGAATATTGAGGAAGGTCTCCTGCTGGCCAGCAAAGCTGGCATCGGGCAGGTCTTCGGCTGTGGCGCTCGAGCGCACTGCTACCGCTGGCAAAACGCCATCTGGTGTTGCCAGCTCTCGATAGGCGGCCAGGATCGCTTCGCTGAGGTCGGCGGGCAGGGTGGTGTTCAGCAGCAGGTTGCGGGCGGCCTTGCCGGCGGCCTGCAGGGCACCGAGATCATCAGCATCCAGGTTTTGGAGTAGGTCCTGCAGTGGAGTGCTGAGGTCGTTGCTGCGCAGTAGGTGGCGGTAGGCGGCGGCTGTGGTGGCGAAGCCTCCAGGCACCCGCACACCCTGGCCCGCGAGCTCGCGGATCATTTCGCCTAGGGAGGCGTTTTTGCCGCCCACCTCGGCGATCGCCCCGATACCAACTGCCGCGAACGGCACGACGAGCAGTTCGCGGCTGTTGGCATGGGTAGTTGGCAGCCACCCTGAATCTGGCGCCTTCTTGGGGCGTTGTCTTAACTGTGAAGCCAGCGATGCAGGCCCCACACCCCCTGCCGCTGGTTCGAAATAGGTGGCACAGTGGGGTGAAGCTTTTTCGTTGCTCGCAAGTTTCTGTGTCTCGCTTTTCCCTCGCCTGGATCGCTGCTTCCGCCCTAAGTACCACCACTCTGCTGGGAGCTCCTGTCTTCGCCCAGTCGCCTGGGGCCGCCGCCGCTGCGGCCAAGCCAGTCAGCCTGGAGACCATGAACGATCTGGCTCTCGCCGCCGCCGTCAACGTCTGTGAGCTGGCGGTAGAGCAAAAATTGGCCGTGCAGAACGCCGTTATCTCCAATGCCAAGGCGATCACCTACGTGGTGACCGCTGCCCATGGCGGTCAGATAGCTGGCAGCGGCAAGCTTGAAGCCGCCCAGATTGTCAACGGCAGCATTGTGCAGATTGTGGGCCGGGTTAAGCAGGGCTGTTACGCCAAGATCACCGCCGACGACAAAAAATTTGTGGACGAAGTGATCGCCCAGTACACAGCCCAGGCCACCAAAGCCCAGCCCAAGAAGTAACTAGCTTGCCCTTTGACTGGAGATCAAACTTGCCCTTTGACTGGAGATCAGTCGGAGTCGGAAGACTCTGGCTTGCTCTCCGGTAGGAGTTGGGCCAGTAGCCCAGCCGCCATCAACAATCCGCCCAAGCTAAGGGCCAGGGTTTTATTACTCGCCGCGGGGCCCTCACTCCATACCCCCGCCGCCAGGAAGGCTCCCCCCAGCAGCAGGGAGGGCACTAGCACTATGCCCTTGGCGGTGCGATTCAGACTCATGGGCAGATAAGTGGCCTCATTCAAGCTGCGACGTTGGCACAGTCGGCGCTGGCGTGTGAGTCGGCTTGAGCCAGACCAGCTGCGATTAAACCGTTGCCAAGATCTGCTGCTTGGTTTGTGCTGCCACGCACGGAAGCAAGCGGCTGAACCCTTGCCAACAGCACACCCTGGTTTTGTCCCATCGGCCGCAAATTGACGCGGGTGTGGCGAGGAACGGCTTGGCGAAGCCAAGCCACTGCCTCAGCCTGCTGAGCTTCAGCTACCTCCACACAGGCCAGCTGCACCGTGTAGCTACGGTTTTGGTCGCCTAGCTGGAGCAGGGTTGCCCCCCGCACTTGCAGCACCTCGGCCGCCAAGGCGGCTCCAGGCCACACCAATAGAACCGCCAGCAATGCGGCGAGCCATCTCAAAGCTTGGCGCCGCAGCTGGGGCAGAAAAGGTGGGCACTTTCGGTGGTGCTACCGCAGGAGTGGCAATGGCGGCTCGTGTCGATAGCTAGCTCTGGATGGGATGGCAGCCCCACCATCTGAGCGTTGCTGGCGCCGGGGGGAACCATCGGATAGCAGTTCTCGTTGCGGCGCACCTTGACATCGATGAAGGCAGGCCCGGGATGGTCAAGGGCCTCCTGCAGTTGCTGGCGCAGGTTGGCCCGTTCGTCGATGCGCACGCCCCGAACGCCGAAGGATTCCGCTAGAGCTGCGAAATTAGGCATGCCATTGGTCATTTCCGAGGCCGAGTAGCGCTCTCCGTAGAAGCTCTCCTGCCACTGGCGCACCATGCCCTGCCAGCCGTTGTTAATCACCACCACCTTCACCGGCAGGTTGTATTGGCTGAGAGTGCCCAGTTCCTGAATGTTCATCAGGATGCTGGCGTCGCCGGCAACACAGATCACCTTCTCATCCGGGAAGGCGGTCTGCACGCCCATGGCTGCGGGCATGCCGAATCCCATCGTGCCAAGGCCCGCCGAGCTGATCCAGCGCCGGGGGCCATTGTGTAGAAATTGGGCGGCCCACATCTGGTGTTGGCCCACATCTGTGGTGTAGAAGGCATCTGGTGCCAGCTCCCTCAGGGCGACAACCACTTCCTGGGGGGCGATGTCTCCCTCCGGATCGGGCACCACCAGGGGATAGTTCTGCTTCCAGCTGTCGATGCGCTGCAACCAGGCTTCGGTGCGGCCCTCCGAGCTGTCCTGGGCTGAGGCAGCCAGAAGGGCTGCTAGCGCGGCCTGGACATCGGCCACCAAGGCCACATCGGGTAGGCGGGTTTTGCCCATCTCCGCCGCGTCGATATCGATGTGGATCACCTGGGCCCGGGGCGCAAAGCCATCCAGCCGGCCTGTGACCCGGTCATCGAAACGGGCACCGGTGGCAATCAGCAGATCGCACTCTGTGACTGCGAAATTGGCATAGGCGGTGCCATGCATGCCGAGCATGCCCACCGATTGGGGGTGCTTCTCATCGAAGGCTCCCTTACCCATCAAGGTTGTGGTTACAGGCAGGCGGAAGCGTTCGGCCAGCTGTTTCACGGCGCCATGGGCCCCGCTGCTGATGGCTCCGCCACCGACGTAGAGCAGGGGGCGACGGGCTTGGCGGATCAAGGCCAGAGCCGCGGCAACGGCCTCGGGGTCGGGGCTGGGTGGCAACTTGAATCCAGCTGGGATCGCCGAGCCCGGAGCCACCGGCGTGTAGTCAAATTCCTCCAGACCGACGTCCTTGGGCACGTCAATCAGCACAGGGCCGGGCCTGCCACTGGCTGCAATCAAAAAGGCTTCAGCCACGATCCTGCCGATGTCGCGGGGATCGCGCACCACCCAGGAGTGCTTCACGATCGGCAGGGTTATGCCGAAGATGTCGGTTTCCTGGAAGGCGTCGGTGCCAATCGAGGCCCGCGGCACCTGCCCGGTGATCACCACCATCGGCACCGAGTCCATCTGGGCGGTGGCGATACCGGTGACCAGGTTGGTGGCGCCAGGCCCCGAAGTTCCAAAGCAGACGCCAACTTCGCCGGTGGCTCGCGCGTAGGCATCGGCCGCATGGGTGCCGCCCTGCTCATGGCGCACGAGGATGTGCTTCAACCAGCCACGGGATTCTGCCTTGTGCAGTTCGTCATAGATGGGCAGGATCGCGCCGCCGGGATAGCCAAAGATGTGGCGCACTCCATGGCGATGCAGGGCATCCATCAGGGCATAGCCGCCGTTTACTCGCTGAGGAGCAAAAGCTTCAGAAACAGTGTCATCACCACTGGTTGTGGCGGTAGCGGACTGGGCCGCAGAGGCGAGGGGCGTCAGCGTCACGGCTGCTGCAGGCCAATCAACTTGGCGGTTAACGGATTACGGCAACCCTAGTTGCCGGCGGCGCTTTCGGGGCAGTTGCCCGACCTGGTTGCTGGCGCCTGCCGGCTGCCATAGCTCGCAGGATCTGGGCTGGGTCTAGCCAGCGACCGCCATGGCGCATGCCCCAATGCAGGTGTGGACCAGTAGTGCGGCCGCTCATGCCCACATGGCCGATTAGTTGCCCCGTGCGTACGCCCTGGCCCTGGCGCAGCAGCACCTGACCACTGCTGTAGGTGCCGCCTGAAACCCGGCCGGACAAATGGCAGTAGATGTGCTCGTAATCGCCCGAACGAATCACCAGCCCCAAGCCGCAGCCTCCGTCGTTGATCACGTCCTGCACTGAGCCAGCCCACCAGTTGCGGATCGGCGATCCCATGGGCGCCGCGATATCAAGGCCGTAATGGGGCTCAACCCGACCCCAGGGGCCGGTGCGGGTACCGAAATGGCTGGTGTAGGCCAGGAAGCTGGTGACGGGAAAAACCCCCATCTGCCAGCGACTCTGGGCCAGCCCCGCAGAGCTGGACAGCAGCAGGCAGGCGCTGCCGCTGAACACGACCGCCGCCGCGGTCAGTCCGGCCCGCATTAGACGGCTCTGCATTAGAGGGCGCTCAGAGCAGGCCCAGCGCATGCAGGGGTCCCTTTCCACTGAGTAGCTCCAGCAGGAAAGCGGAAAATCCCACCATCGCCAAGCGCCCATTCCAAACTTCAGAGCTGTTGTTCCAGCCCCAGGCCCATTTGTCCTGGGGGTAGAGCTTCACCTTGCTGGGCAATTCGGCGGCCTGGTCGAGGTTCACCTCGGGCCCAGCCATGGCCTGCTGCACCAGATCGGCCAAGCCGTTGATGAAGGCCGGGGTGGTGTCTAGGGCTGGCACACGCCGGAAATTGATGATGCCTGCCTCGGTCGCTATCTCCCGGTATTCGATATCGATCTCCTCGAGGGTCTCAATGTGCTCGCTGACGAAACTGATCGGCACCACCACCAAATCCTTGATGCCAGCGGCGCCGAGATCCTGCAGGGCATCATCTGTGTAAGGCCTAAGCCACTCCACCGGACCTACCCGGCTCTGGTAGGCGAGCGTGAAGGGATTGGCGAAGCCCAGATCACTATCAAGTCGCTCCATGATCAGCTGGGCGCAGGCTTCGATCTCTTTTTGGTAGGGGTCGCCCGCCTCCTCCACATAGCTCTTAGGCACCCCATGGGCACTAAAAAACACATGGGCTTTTGAGGGCTCGGGGCAAGCCTGGATTTCGCGGGCAATCAGGCCGGCCATGGCACCCACGTAGCCGGGGTCGTCGTAGTAGCTGCGAATGCAGCGGATCGGCAGCCGGGAAAAGCAACTGTCGGCCTGGCGCAATCGTTGCAGCTCGCGGAAACTCGAACCGCTGGTGCTGATCGAGAAGTGGGGATAGAGGGGCAGCACTACCACCTCCTCAACCCCGTCGGCCTTGATGTCGGCCACAGCCGACTCGGTGAAGGGATGCCAGTAGCGCATCGCCACATAGCTGGTGGCTTCGATGCCGCGAGTGCGCAGTTCGCTCTGCAGTTCGCGGGCCTGTTGCTCGGTGATACGCCGCAGCGGTGAACCACCACCGATGGAGCGGTACGCCTCCTGGGACTTGCCAGCTCGCAGGGTACTAATCAACCAGGCCAACGGTTTTTGTAGGGCTGGATTGGGCAACCGAATGATTTCCGGATCGGAAAACAGGTTGTAAAGAAACGGCCCAACGTCCTGGATACGCTCGGGTCCACCGAGGTTCAGCAGCAGCACGCCAACTTTGGCCATGCCCTCGTTCCACGCGGCTCAGAGGATGAGAGCGTAACGCTGCCGCTCCTCCCCTAGCGACCAAGGCGCAGGATCGATAACGTCAAGTTGTGTGCTGGAACATCAGCCTCTGTGCTGGGCCCATGGCAAAAGCAGCGGTGGAGCTGGATCTGGCTAGGGCAGATGCCAGCTCAGCAGTTTCCACTGAAGCCTTGGCCAACTTGCAGATCGGCCTCGCCCAGGCAAACCAAGCCCTAGCCCAAGCCGGAGTCTCCTTGCGCATAGAGCTGCGCGGTCAAAGGTTGGGCCTGCGCGGACCCCTTCCCTGTCGCCGGGGCTCGGGCCGCCACCCGGTGCAGCGCATCAGTCTCGGGCTGCCTGCCGATACTGCTGGTCTTGAGCTGGCTAGGGAGCGGCTTAAAGAGGTGTTGCGTCAGCTGCAGCAAGGGCGCTTCGCATGGAGTGCCTGGGGGGTTCAACAAGCTCAGCCACCTTCAACTTCAACTTCACCTTCACCCTCAACTTCATGGTTGCCGGCAGCTACTCAGCCCGCCGCGGGCGATTTGCTGGGGTTGGCAGCTTTTGAAGCAGCGTTTTTTGCCGATCCGCGCCGCCGCCGCAACCCTGCTGGTTGTCGCACCACCTGGAGCAGCGCCTACCTGCCCTACCTGCGGCGCCTGGCGGCCGTTGCGGCCGAGAGCGACCTGCCCTTGGGTCTGCCCCTACTTGAAATGGCGCTAGAGAGCTATGCCGCCAGCAGTCGCAGCCGCCAGCAGTGCGGCACCGCCCTGGCCGCCCTGGCTCGCCACTTTGAGCTCGACCTGCCCGATAACTGGAGTGAGAGGGCTGCTGGTTATGGCCTACATGCGGCCCAGTTCCGGCGGCTTCCGGGTGATCCTCAGATTTTGTTGTGGGCCGAGCAGATCCCCAATCCGGCCTGGCGCCTGGCCTACGGCTTGATGGCCACCTACGGCTTGCGCAATCACGAGGTGTTCTTTTGTGATCTTTCGGCCCTTGCCCCTGGTGGTGACCGGGTGATTCGGGTGCTGCCCACCTCCAAGACCGGTGAACATCAGGTGTGGCCGTTCCAGCCCGATTGGGTGGAGCATTTCGGCTTGGAGCAGCTGGGGGGTTCCCAGCCGCCCCTGCCAGAGGTGGCAACCGACCTGCGCCAGACGACCCTGCAGCAGGTGGGCCGCCGGGTGGCTGAGCAGTTTCGCCGCTACGAGTTGCCGATCACCCCCTACGACCTGCGCCATGCCTGGGCGGTGCGAACCATTCATATCGGCCTACCGGACACGGTCGCGGCCCGGATGATGGGCCACTCGGTGGCTATTCATACCCGCACCTATCACCACTGGATCACCCGGCGCGACCAGCAGCAGGCGGTGGATGCGGCCCTGGCCCGTCACCGCCACAGTGGTGTCACCGCTTTGCTAACTCCATGAATCAGCACTCCAGCGACCAAGCCTCAAGCCTTGATGAGGCAGCGGCGGAGCTGGGTCCCGGCGGTGATCTGGCGCCAGAAGCTGATCAGGACGGCTATCGCCGCCGCATGGCCCGTCGCAAGGAGGTGCAGCAACAACGGGTTGGTGAGCGCAACTTGGAAAAGGGCCTGGTGCTCGTGTTCACCGGCGATGGCAAGGGCAAAACCACGGCGGCCCTTGGCCTGGCGCTGCGCACCCTGGGTCATGGCGACCAGGTGGCGGTGGTGCAGTTCATCAAAGGGGGCTGGCAGCCCGGGGAGGCAAAAGCCCTGGAGCTGTTTGGGGAGGCACTGCACTGGCACGCCCTGGGCGAAGGCTTCACCTGGGAAACCCAAGACCGGGATCGTGATCGGCAGCTGGTGCAGCAGGCCTGGGAGCAGTCGTTGGCCTACCTCGCGGATGCCAGTCGCAAGCTGGTAGTGCTCGACGAGGTAAACGTCGCCCTCAAGCTGGGTTACCTGGGGATTGAACAGGTGCTTGCCGGACTGGACCTGCGGCCGGAACTCACTCACGTTGCCCTGACGGGCCGGGGCGCGCCGCCGCAGCTGCTGGAGCGGGCCGACCTGGTGACCGAAATGAAGCTGGTGCGGCACCCCTTCAGGGAGCAAGGGGTCAAGGCTCAACGGGGGATTGAGTTCTGAACCTGGCCGCGGCGGCAGGTTAATTCGCAAGGCCGTTGCTACGCTCCGGCAGATCAGGGGTATCAATGGGCTTCAAGCGCGTTCTCCTCAAGCTCAGCGGCGAAGCGCTGATGGGTGAGCAGGGCTATGGCATCGATCCTGAGATCGTGCAGTCGATTGCTTCCGATGTGGCTGCCTGCGTTGCCGGTGGCACCCAGTTGGCGATCGTGGTGGGCGGGGGCAACATCTTCCGCGGCCTGAAGGGATCGGCCGCTGGCATGGATCGGGCCACCGCCGACTATGTCGGCATGCTGGCCACGGTGATGAATGCCATCACCCTTCAGGACGGCCTGGAGCGGGCCGGTGTGCCAACCCGGGTGCAGAGCGCCATCTCGATGCAGGAGGTGGCCGAGCCCTACATCCGCCGTAAGGCGATCCGCCACATGGAAAAGGGCCGGGTGGTGATCTTCGCTGCTGGCACCGGCAATCCCTTTTTCACCACCGACACCACCGCCGCCCTACGGGCTGCTGAAATCGGCGCCGATGTGGTGTTCAAGGCCACCAAAGTGGATGGGGTCTACAACAAAGACCCCAATAAGCACGCCGATGCGGTGCGCTTCGAGAGTCTCTCCTTCCTGGAGGTGCTCAGCTCCGAGCTGGAGGTGATGGACGGCACCGCCATTGCCCTCTGCAAGGACAACTCCATCCCAATCGTGGTGTTTGACCTGTTCGGCCCTGGCAACATCGGCCGAGCCGTGGCCGGAGACCCGATTGGTACCCGTATTCACCCCTGACGCCAGCCATGGATTTGGAAGCCAGCATGCGCAAGTCGTTGGAATCGACCCAACGCACCTTCAACACCATCCGTACCGGTCGAGCCAACCCCTCCCTGCTCGACAAGATTTCCGTGGAGTATTACGGCGCTGAAACGCCGCTGAAATCCCTCGCCACCATCTCCACCCCCGATTCCCAAACGATTCAGATCCAGCCCTTTGATGGCGGTTCGATGGGCCTGATCGAAAAGGCCATTTCCATGAGTGACCTGGGTCTCACCTGCAACAACGACGGCAAGGTGATCAGGATCAACATCCCACCCCTCACTGAAGAGCGCCGTAAGGATTTCTGCAAGCTGGCTGCCAAATACGCCGAGGAGGGCAAGGTTGCCCTGCGCAACGTGCGCCGTGACGCCATCGACAGGGTAAAGAAGCAGGAAAAAGACGGCGATCTCTCCGAAGATCAGAGCCGCGACGAACAGGAGAAGGTGCAGAAGCTCACCGATAAATTCATCGCTGAGCTTGAGAAGCTTCTGGTTACTAAGGAAGCTGACATCCTCAAGGTGTGACCAGCTCGCCGGCTGGCGTGGCTGATGTGGCGGTGGTCGGCGCTGGTGCGGCTGGCGCTGCTGCTGCCTTCCACCTAGCCGCTGGCGGTTTAGAGGTGCTGCTGCTAGAGCGAGCCAGCTTCCCCCGATCCAAGCCCTGCGGCGGTGGCATGGCGGCCTCGATGCAGGGGCTATTTCCCTTCGATCTCAGCCCTGCCGTTGATTCGGTGATTGACCAGGTGCGCTTCACCTGGTGCCTGGGCGACCCGGTTACGGCGGTCCTGCCCGGTGATTCGCCCTTCTGGATCGTGCGCCGCTCCGTGCTCGATGCTTATTTGGTGGAGCAGGCCCAGACCGCTGGAGCTACTTTTCTGACTGGGGTAGCGGTGGAAAGCCTGCAGCGGGCAGGCGATTGCTGGCAGCTTCAGGCCCGCGGGCCGGAGGGGAAAGCGCTGCAGCTAAAGGCCCGGTCCGTGGTCATCGCCGATGGCTCAGGCTCCCTGTTGGCGGCTCGCCATGGCCTTGGTCCAAGCCAGCCCCGCTACGCCGAAACAGTGTCGGTGGAGGTGGATTGCGAGGTGAGCGACCCGAGCACGGCCCGCTTTGAATTTGGCCTGGTGCGCCACGGTTTTTGCTGGACCTTCCCCCGCAAGGGTGGCTACAGCATTGGCGTGGGCACCTTCATTGGCCGAGACCCCGCTAATGCCGAGGCGGTGCTAAGCCAGCTGCTGCCCAGCCTCGGCCTGCCGCCGCATGCAGGCGTTCGCCAGCCTGGTCGCCTTCGCATCTGGGATGGCCACCACCCCCTGCATGGCCAGGGTGCCAATGACGGGTTGGTGGTGGTGGGCGATGCCGCCTCCCTCTGCGACCCCTTCCTGGCCGAAGGGCTACGGCCTGCCCTTATCAGCGGCTGCCGGGCCGCCGAAGCTCTGATTCCCTGGCTAGCCGGTGATAGTCAGGCCCTAGTGGGCTACACCAATCGGATGCGGGCTGAGTGGGGCGCCTCGATGGGCTGGGGCAAGCGCATCGCCCAGGTGTTCTACCGGGTGCCGCGGGTTGGCTATCAACTCGGCATAAAGCGGCCTACTGCTCCCCAGCGGATAGCCCAGATCCTTTCCGGCGAGATGGGATATGGCGATATTGCCCAGCGTGTGATCCGGAGACTGCTGTTTCAGCGCAATTGAAGGTCGGGTCAGATCTTGGTGCAGTCCTTGAGTTGTCGCAGCCGCTGGTCGATTGATCCGAGCAGCTCAATCGCAAACATCGGCGATTCCTGCACGGCAAACAAAAACTTTTCCCTGTTCATCACCAGCACCTTGCAGGCGGTTAGGGCTTTGGCATTGCCGTAGCGGCGGTGATCACTCGTCACCAGTGCGCCTGCCCCGAATACATCGCCGGCGTTGATCTGTTCGTGGCCTTGGTCGCCGTTCCAGCTGAGCTGGACCGATCCTTCAAGTAAGCCAAACATGCAGTCGCCGGCATCTCCAGAGCTAAAAATCAGCTCTCCGGGCTCAAGCTTGACAACCTCACCGTTGCTGGCCAAGGCGCGCATGGTGTCGAGGGCGTTCACTAGGCCAACATTCTGTACTTAATGGCCAGTGTGGCCCACCTCGGTTAAGCCAGTCCCCACAAGGGCAGCAGCGCCTTCGAGTTCGGCAAGGCGCTGGGCTAGCTGGGCCTCGAGGGTTTCGATGGCCTTGCAGAAACCACGGATGCCCTCATCGAGTTTCTCGGTGGCCATTGGATCGGCGGCCAGCATCTGACGGAAACTATCTTCGTCGAGGTGGATCTGGGCGTCGGTGGGGGCGGGGTCGAAGGAGTTGAGCTTGCGCTCTAGCTCGCCATCGGTGTGGCGCAGCTGATCAAGCAGCGCCGGCGAAATCGTCAGAAGGTCGCAACCGGCCAGTTCAATGATCTCTTCAATGTTGCGGAAGCTGGCCCCCATCACCTCCGTTTTGTAGTCGTAGGTCTTGAAGTAGTTGAAGATTTGGGTTACGGAGATCACACCGGGATCTTCTGGACCTGGATAGCCGTCACGGCCGCTGCTCTTTTTGTACCAATCGAGGATCCTCCCCACGAATGGAGAGATCAGGGTGACGCCGGCCTCCGCGCAGGCGACGGCCTGGGCAAACCCGAAGAGGAGTGTGAGGTTGCAGTGGATACCTTCCCGTTCCAGTTGTTCAGCTGCGCGGATACCTTCCCAGGTGGAGGCCACCTTGATCAGTACCCGGTCGTTGCTGATGCCGGCTTGGTTGTAGAGGCCTATTAGTTTGCGGGCCTTGGTGATCGTTGCCTCGGTGTCGTAACTGAGGCGGGCGTCAACTTCAGTGGAAACACGCCCCGGCACGATCTTGAGGATCTCCTTTCCGAAGGTGATGCAAATTTCATCGAGGGCTTCGCGAACCACCGCATCGGCGCCGGCATCGGCACCCATCACCTGGCGCGACTCCTGCAAGGAGAGGTCGATCAGATTCTGGTAGGTGGGGATCTGGGCTGCCGCCAGGATCAGCGAGGGGTTGGTGGTCGCGTCGCGGGGCGTGAACTGCTTGATCGCGTCGATGTCACCGGTGTCGGCCACCACCACGGTCATGGCGGCGAGTTGATCGAGCAGGTTGGCCATTGGCTGGAAGAGGGGGGCTGATGGAGGAGCATCGACCCGGTGTGCAATCACGCTAGCCAGTGTTTTCGGGTTATCCCAGCGGCGATGCCCTTCCTTCAGGGAACGGCCACAGGCGCTTAGGCGCGGGGCTTGGCGACTGCTTTCTGCAGCTCCTTCGGGTGGGAAGGGGGAATCCGCTCCAGCACCAGCAGGGCATCGATGATCTGGCGAGCTACTGGCGCTGCCACCGTGGAACCGAAGGTATTGCCTCCCTTGGGCTCATCCACCACCACCAGCACCACATAGCGGGGATCGTCGATGGGCAGGTGGCCCACAAAGCTGGTGATCAGGGCCCCAGGGATGTAGACGCCACGTTCAGCCTTCTGGGCGGTGCCGGTCTTGCCGCCGATGCGGTAACCGGGAATCTTCATACCCAGGCCGCTGCTGTTGTCCACCACCGATTCCATCCAGGCCATCACCGTGCGGGTGACGCCTGGATCAAGCAACTGGAGACCACTGCCTTCGGGTGTGCTGGCTAGGGCATCGCCGGAGCGCAGTCCGCGGGTGATGTGCGGACTCACCAGACGGCCGCCGTTGGCAAGCATGGCGTGCAGTTGCAGCAACTTCAGCGGGGTGAGGGAAAACCCCTGGCCAAAGGCGGCAACAGCAGATTCGATCGCCTGGCCGGTGAAGTCCTTGCGCGACTTGAGCTCGCCTGCCACCGCCCCTGGTAGGTCGGTGTCGGGGGTTTCGTCAATCCCCATCGTTCGCAGCCAGTGCCAGAAGCGATCTCGCTTCACCTGGGCCATGGCCTTCACCATGCCGACGTTGCTCGACACCTGCAAAACGGTGGGAAAATCGATTAAGCCGTGAGCCCGTTTGTCGTGGTTGAAGATCGGCCAACCGCCGATGCTGAGCTGGCCGGTGTCGGCAACGCGACCATTGGCATCAATGGCTTTTTCCTGCAGTGCCACCGCCAGGTTGATCGGCTTGAAGGTGGAGCCAGGTTCGTAGAGGTCCTGCACAGACCATTCGCGGAACAGCCCGGGATTAAAGGTCCAGAACTTATTGGGGTCGTAGGTGGGTGTGGAAGCCAGGGCCAGCATTTCGCCATTGCGCACGTCCATTACCAGTGCCGCGCCGCGCTTGGCGTTCCACTTCTTCACCTGCTTTGCCAGGGCCTGAAG
Organism: Cyanobium sp. Maggiore-St4-Cus; assembly: GCF_024345615.1. NCBI lineage: Bacteria > Bacillati > Cyanobacteriota > Cyanophyceae > Synechococcales > Prochlorococcaceae > Cyanobium > Cyanobium sp. Maggiore-St4-Cus. The sequence goes on along the minus strand of NZ_JAGQBL010000003.1, from coordinate 12,455 downwards.
GGCTACCTGTTGCAAACGGGAGTCAAGGGTGAGCTGTAGGCGCAGGTCGTCGCCGTAGAGGGAGCCGGCCGTTAGGCCGGCTGGTAAGGGGGTGCCATCAGCGCCGCGGCGCATCTGCACGGCAGTCTCCTGGCGCTTGAGATCACTGTCGCGGCTTTGCTCCAGGCCAGCCTGGGGAACGCGTTCCAGGTTGAGAAAACCCACCACGTTGGCGAAAAGGGAGCCCTGGGGATAGATGCGGTGTGGATAGGCCTCCAGATCAAGACCACTAATGCCCAGTTGCCTTACCCGTTCTGCCGTTTCAGGGTCGAGGTCGGTGCGCAGCTTCACGCCGCTGGGCCGGCCGGCCATGGTTTGCAGTAGGGCTGGCTTGGGCTGGGCGAGTACGGCCGCCAATTTTCCGGCCACCTCATCTGCCGTGCGGATCTTCTGGGGGTCGTCGCCTGGGAAATTGAAATAACGGGGATGGGCCCAGAGCGTGAAGCGCTGCTCATCGAGAGCCACTAGACGGCCGTTGCGATCAACGATCGTGCGCCGCTTGCCAATGGGCTTGGTGGTTTGGGTCTGGATGGCATGGGCCCGGGTCTGCAGGTTGGTGGCATCCACCACCTGGAGCCAGGCCAGCCGACCCGCCAGGCCAACTAAACCGGCACAGAGCAAGCCGTAAACAGCGAACAGGCGTCCAGCGGGCACTGGTTGGATGGCTACCACCCGTTGCTGGGAGCTGCGAGGAGCCCGAACCGGACCGCGCTGACGGCTGCTGTTCATTAAATTATTGCCATCAGTAGCCAGTCCTGATCTGGCGCAGGGGCAAGTTGCTTAGCAGTGGCAAGCCGGGTTCAGCTGAGGCCACGCTCGGGGCCGGCAGGTAAATGAGTTTTTCGCTGCTGGTGGGTACCAGCCAGCCAGGTCGCTTCACGGCGCCGAGGTGGTGCTGTTCCAGCAGGGCAGCTGATTCCTGCAGCTTGTGCTCCAGCACCTGGGACGACTCCATCTGCTGATAGCTAACACCCCATTGGTTTTGCCAGTGCAGGGTTAGGGCACTGAGGGCAAGCATGCAGATTCCCAGACCAGCAAGTGTGCCATCGGTGGCCCGGTGCAGGTTGGAGATCCAAGGTGCGCGGCGTTCAAGTTTGCGGCCGGAGAGCGAACCCTGGATCAGCTTGAGCGTGCGTTTCTGCAGCTTGCTACTTGGATTAGCCCCTGCAGTCACGCTGCGCTCTGGAGCCTGCCGGGGCGAAAGGGAGGCAACCAAGGGAAGGGGCAAAGCACTGCGCGATTGAACCATCCTTGGCGCCAGGCAGCAATAGCTGGCAGACGCTTAGCCAGCAAGTAACAACAAATTGGCAAAGGTGAGGCCATTCCAGAGGCTGTGCATCAGCACACTGGGCCCGAGCCGTCCGCTCTGGAGCCGGAGCCAGCCCAGCCCTAGCCCCAAAACGAATAAAGGTGGCAGTTCTCCCAGGCTGAGGTGGGCGATACCAAAAAGCAGGGCGCTCACCACCACCGCAGCAGGCCCCCCCCAGCGCTGGGCCAGCACAGGCAGCAGCACCCCCCGGAAAAGGGTTTCTTCAAATAGGGGTGCCAGCACCAGGGCAGTGATGGCGAAACAGAGCAGTGCAAGGGGATTGGCGCTGTTGAGTACGAGCTCAAGCAGGGGATTGCTGCCACCGGGATCGCCAACCAAACGCTCCAACAGCCATCCCACCAGGGCTACCAGCGGCAACACCAGCAACACCTGCAGCAAAGCTCGGCTCAGCGCACTGGCCAGCGGCCGCCAGTGCCACTGCAACCAGCCCCCCTGGGGCCCGGGTCCGTGGGGTCGCAGCTGGCTCCACAACAAAACAAGTGGCGCTGCCATCAAGCCGCTGTAGAGGCCCAACACCAGCAATCCCTGTTGCAGGGCAGGCTGGCTGGACAACGGTTTGAGCAGCCCCTGCAGCAGCGGCGCCAGCACAAGGGGCATCACCAGCTCGCCCAGCACCACGAACCCGCCAGCGATCAGCAGGGTCACCTCCGCCAGGGTGAGTGGTGGCCCTACCAGGGGGGCGAGCGGGGCTGCCTTGCCGCGCCAGCGCAGCCACAGCTCGCGCAGCAGCAGGGCTGAGCCCAGCAGTAGCAGCAGCACCGGAAGTACGGCGGTTCCGAGTAGGCGCAGCACTGCTACCTGCTGGGCGGCGCGATCTCCACAAGCAACTTGGGGATCGCTTAGGGCTTGGCACACCAGTTGGCTGCTTAGGGGAGACAGGCCCCAGCCCTTAAGTAGTTGGTCCTGTGCCGCTTGCTCTGGGTCGCGGCTGGCGGCTCTGGATGGTGGTTCGACCAAGGCCTTGAGCAGCAGGCGCTGCTCAGGTGGCACCTGGTGGTTTAGCTCTTGTAACCGCTGGCGTGCCGCACTTCCCTGGCCGGCCTGAAGCTCCAGTAGGGCCAGTTGCAGCTCTTGCTGCGGTGCTGGCGGCACGGGATTGCCATCCAACTGTTTCTGCAGATCAAGGCGCAGGGCCTCGAGGGGGTTGGCGCCGGTGAGGGCTTGGCGCAGGCCAGCCGGCAGTGCTGGTGCTGCCAAGGCGGTCAGCTCCAGTTGGCGCAGCTCCAGGGAATTGCCCACAGATGGGCGTTGCAGGCTGTCCACCAGGCCAGTGATCCAAAGCAGGCCACTGAGCACCAGGCTCAGCAGGGCAAGTCCAGTGGTCCATCCAGCGTTCTGGCGGGGTTGCGGGGGGGGACTGGCGTTCAAACGCAGGGCCTCCAGGGCGCACCGGTGTCGGGATTCTGGCCCGCACCACTCCCATACGATGGGATCTAAGCAGCGACGAGCCCGTGCCCCTTCGGATTGTGCTGGTGCGCCATGGGCTGAGCAGCTTCAATGTGGAGCATCGGATCCAGGGCCGCGACGACCTGTCGAGCCTGACGGCAACTGGCCAGAGCCAGGCCTGTGCCACAGGAGCGGCCCTGCGTGATTTGACCTGCGCCGCTGCCTACTGCTCCCCTTTGCGGCGGGCCGCTGAAACCGCCCGTCTGCTCCTAGCCGAGCAGGGCCAGGACCTGGTTGCCGAACAGGCGGAAGGGCTGCTGGAAATTGATCTGGCCCCCTGGAGCGGTCTGCTGCGAGAGGAGTTGCGGGAGCGCTACCCCGAGCAGGAGCAGCAATGGCGCCAGGCCCCTGAGTTGCTTGAGCTGCAGCGCCCTGATGGCAGCTCTTACCTGCCTTTGCAGGAGCTGATGGCCCAGGCCCAGCAGTTCCGCCATTTTCTGTTTGATCGTCATGCCGCCGCGCTAGCTGACGATCAGGCCCCTCCCCAGACCGTGCTCGTGGTGGCCCATAACGCCATCTTGCGTTGCCTATTACTAGCCCTGCTGGAGCTGCCCCTCAGCGGCTTCCGCCGGCTGCGGGTCGATAACTGTTCCATCTCTGTGCTCAATGTCAGCAAGGGCGGCGTCCAGGTGGAGTCGCTCAATGGGGTGGCCCACCTTGGGGAGCCCCTGCCCCCTAAAGCTTCAGGCGCCCGACTGCTGTTGGTGCGTCACGGCGAAACCGACTGGAACCGAGAGGGTCGCTTTCAGGGCCAGATCGACATTCCCCTCAATGCCAACGGACGCTCCCAGGCCGAGGCCGCTGGCAGCTTTCTCGCACCGGTGAGCATCGATCGCGCTTACACCAGCTGCATGGCCAGGCCGCGCCAGACGGCCGAGGCAATCCTCTCTAGCCATCCTGGTGTGCCCCTCACCAGCAGCACTGGCCTGGTGGAGATCGGCCACGGCCTCTGGGAGGGCCGCTTGGAGCAGGAGATTGCCGCCGGTTGGCCCGAGCTGCTGGCCGATTGGAAGCGGGCACCCCACACCGTGCAGATGCCTGAGGGGGAGACTCTCCAGGAGGTATGGGACCGCTCCTTAACGACCTGGGCTCGCATCGCTGCCAGCCTCCGAGCCGATGAAACGGCCCTGGTGGTAGCCCACGACGCGGTCAACAAGACCATCCTGTGCGGGCTGCTGGGCCTGCAACCCGCTGACATCTGGGCCATCAAGCAGGGCAATGGCGGTGTCACGGTGATCGATTACCCCGAGGGTCCAGCTGGCCGTCCTGTGGTGGCCGCCATGAACCTCACCACCCATCTTGGGGGCGTGTTGGATCGCACCGCCGCCGGTGCCCTCTGAGTTTTGATGCTCCCCCTCTGGCTTCACCAGGTTCAGCTGCTCACCGGTCCTGGTCAGCCGATCACTAGAGCAGATGCCCTGATCGATAGGGGTGGCGAGCTGCTCCTCTGGGGCGAAGGCGCTAGCCAGCGGGCCCAGGCCCTTGGCCTTAGCCCCACCGACGCCCATACCTGGCTACTGGCCCCAGTGCTGGTTGACCCCCACAGCGTGCTGGAGCAACCTTGCGGCGGGCGAGCGGAAGATCTGGCCAGCTTGGCGGCCGCCGCTGCTGCTGGCGGCTACGGCACCGTGGCCCTGCTGCCCTGGGCTACTCCCTGGCGTGATCGACCGGAGCGGCTTGGTTTGGAGTGGGCCGAGCCGATGCAATTACTGCTTTGGGGCAGTTTCAGCCTGGATGGTGCCGATCAGGAGCTGGCCCCCCATGCCGATCAAATCGCTGCCGGTGCCATTGGTTTGGCCTGCGCTGAACAGCAGCCACCGTTGGCTTTGCTGGAGCGGGGCCTGCTGCTGGGGGAGATGGGCAGCCGGCCCGTGCTGGTGGCCCCGCGTGATGCCGGCCTTAGCTGCGGTGGCTTCGTGCGCGAGGGGGTTGATGCTCTGAGGGCGGGCTGGCCCCATGATCCGGAGCTCAGCGAAACCCTGCCGCTGCAGAGCCTGCTCAGCCTTGCTCAGGCTCGTTCGACTGTGGCTATGCGGCTGATGAACCTATCCACAGCCGCTGGGGTGGATCTATTGGCCCAGGCCCCCACTCGGCCCCTGGCCAGCGTCAGCTGGTGGCACCTGCTTGCTGATAGCGGCAATCTCCACCCCACCGAGGAGGGCTGGCGGCTGCGGCCCAGCTTGGGAACTCCCGCTGATCGACTGGGCTTGCTCGCTGGCCTAGAGCAGCGGCTACTTACCGCCGTGGCCGTGCACCATCTGCCGCTTGATGCGGAAGAACAACTGCTCCCCCTGGATCAGCGGCGGGCCGGAGTGGCCGGCCATGGCGCCCGCCATGGGCTTGTGCTGCCGCTGTTGTGGCAAGAGCTGGTGCGGCGCCGCGGCTGGAGCGTGGAGCTGCTCTGGCAGGCCCTGAGCTGGGGAGGCTCCGAGTTGCTGGGGCTGCCCCCCGAGCAATTAAGCCAGGGAACTCGCCGCTGGCTCCTGTTTGACCCCCAGCACCCCTGGAGCTGGGAGCGGGGTGAGTCCTTGTCGATGGCAGCCAACCAGCCTCGCTTGGGCCAGTCGGTATGCGGTGCCGTGCGGGCTACCGGGCTGCAGCCGGCAGATCACTGGAGCTTGTAACTCCAAGGGCACCGGTTTGGTTGAAGGGGTAAAAGCGCCAGAAGGCCCGACCGATGATTTCGCTTTCGGGCAGGAACGCTCCCCCAGGCCAGAAGCGGCCATCCCAGCTATTGGCCCGGTTGTCGCCCAGGGTGAGCACGTGGCCAGCTGGAACGACGGCATTCAAGGTTCGGCATGGACCCATGCCCTGGCTATCTACGGGGCAATCGCCTTGGACGTAGGGCTCGGCCAGCCGCTGGCCATCGATGAATACGTGTCCCCTTGGATCCACCACAACCCTCTCACCGGGCAGGGCTACAACCCTCTTGATGTAGGCATCGCAGGCAGGGTTGGCAACCCCTGGCAAGCTGCCCAGGAGCGGCAGATTCACCAGCAGGCAACGCAGGGGATTGGAGCTTGATCCAGCTGCCAGCACCGGGTCAAAGCGGTGGGGAGAATGGAATACCACAATCTCGCCGCGCCGCGGCGAGCGCTGGCGATAGCTCAGCTTTTCCACCAATAGGCGGTCCTGAAGCTGCAGCCCTGGCAGCATCGAACCCGAGGGGATGTAGCGGGCTTCCACCAGAAACTGGCGAATACCTAGAGCCACAGCCAAGGTGATCAAGACGCTGCGCCAGAAGGCCCAGGGGCTCTCTTGGGGTGCCTGTTCGGGCTGGATCAGGGAGGGGCTGGGACTGCCGCCCTCCTCATTGACAACCTGACCACTCTCTGGACTGTTGGAAGGGCTCAAGACAGCAGATCTCCTTTGTTCAGGTTCACCGAACCAGACAGGGCAGATTAGGCACAACAACCACCCCGCCAAAGCCCATGGCGTCCCCTCGCTGGCAAGATCGCACCAAGTCGGCAGCGGCTGAGCCTGTAGGCCGCTGGATGCTGGGTTGGGACCGCTTTGTGGCGGTGTGGGCCAGCGTCAACCTGCTGTGGGTGGCGTTCGACATCACCTACGTGCCGCTGCGCACCTTCTGGCTGCAGCGCAACCTCTACCCGATCCCCTCGGTGCCCCTAGTGGTGCCCCTCACCGTGATCCCGGATGTCACCCCCCTGGTGGATCCGATCAAGGGGATTGAGCCCCACCGGGAGACCCAGGCCTACCTGGAGCAATTTCGCCAACTCGATGCGGCCCTGCTAACCCTGCCGGCCGGCCAGGCACCGCAGCCCCGCCAGGTGCTCCTGCTGAATCGTCAGGCCCAACTCACGGCCCAGCTGATCGATAGCAATCCCTTTCTGGCGTCTGAGGCCTCGGGAACCCTGGAGAAAATCAAAAATCGCTTGCGGCAGCGGGCAGACCGGGATTCCGCTCGACAGGCCGCCAGCCTGTTGCTGAGTCCAGAGCGGATCCGAACCAGCGGCTGGAGCCAGGAGCGGCGCTTCTGGAACGACCAGGTGCTGCCGCTGGTGGCCACCAACTACTGGCGATCGATCGATGAAAACGGCAGACCCACAGACCACTTCTGGCGCATCGACCTGCTGCTTTTTCAGAGCGTCTTTGTTTTAGACATCTTGTTGCGGCTGATCCGGCTGCGGCGCCGGCTGCCTGGCCTCAGCTGGGGTGATGCCCTGTTGCGCCGTTGGAGCGACCTGCCCCTGCTGCTGCCCTTCTGGCGCTGGCTGCGGCTGGTACCGGTGCTTGAGCGCCTGCAGACCTCCGGCTTGGTCAATTTTGAGCCGCTGCGGGCCGTGGTGAGCCGGGGGGTAGTAGCACTGCTGGCGGTGGAGCTGTTTGAAGTGCTGTCGCTGCAGATCCTCGATGGCACCCAGGGCTTGATTCGCTCGCGGCGCTGGCCCCAGCGGCTGCGAGCCCTGCGCAGCCATCAGAGCGTGGCCAGCAGCAGCGACGAGCGGGCGCTGGTGGAGCTGGTGAGGATCTGGGCGCCGCTGCTGCTGAGCCGGGTGGCACCGAAGCTCGCGCCGGAGCTGCAAGGTTTGCTGGGATACAGCCTGCGTCAAAGTCTGGAGCGCACCGTGGTGCCAGCACCGCTGCGCCAGTTGCAGCCGCTGCTCCAGGTCGAGACCGGCATCAGTCGCCAACTAGCGAGCGGCATGGTCGACAGCCTCCTTGAGCTTTCCCGCAGCACTGGCAACCAGCTTTCCCGCCGCGATGACGTGCAGCTCGATTTATTGCAGCGGTTCATCGACCGGTTCTGGGAGGAGCTGGCCGCGGCACTCGAGAGCGGCTCGGCCCTGGAGCGCTCCCAGGAGCTGCTGTGCACCTTGATAGACGGCGCCAAGGGCACCTATCTCAGCCAGATCAACAGGGCCGGAATCGAAGCCCTAATCCAGGAGCTCGACCAGTTGATGACCGCCCCTGGCCCCGCTAGCCCAGAAGATCCAGCCACTCCGGCTCCTTGAAGCCGGTGAGGATGCGTCCGTCGTTTGCGACCAGAAAAGGCCGCTTGATCAATTTGCCGTCCGCGGCCAGCGCTGCTAGAGCGGCCTGATCGTCCATGGCCTGCACCGCGGCGGCTCCCAAGGCCCGATAGCTCTGCCCGCTGGTATTGAACAGGCGCTGCCTGCCAAGCTGGGCAAAGGCCTGCTCAAGTTCGGCGAGGCTGGGCGGCTGCTCGGTGATGTCCAGCGTTTCGGCAGCTAGGTGACGGGCTGTCAGCCAGGCGATTGCCTTGAGGCAGGTACTGCAGCGGGGATAGCTGTAGAGCTTCATCCGGAGCTACGGATTGGGGTACCGGCCGCTTATTTGATGCCGATTAGGGACTTGAGGGCGCCCACCAGGCTGTTTGAACCCTGGCCAACGGCGTTGGTCGGTTTGGTGCGCACGGTGACATCGCCGTTGACGCTGGTGCGGCAGCTGAGGCGGAAATTGGCTGGGCGATCAGAGAGGTAAACCTCCTCGACATCGCTGCGGGGGGAAAGGTTTTGCATGCCCTCGATCACCTCCATAACGCAGGTGCCGCACTGGCCTATGCCACCGCAGTTGTTGACGTTGTTGAGACCTTTGTAAGGGTTGATACCCGCATCCAGGGCGGCCTTGCGGAGATTGGCACCTTCGATGCAACCGACCGTCTGGCCTTCCTGTTCAAAACGGATGGTGGGCACGGTCGGGCTGGGGGAATGGGCGCCGCCCAACTTAGGTCACGCCCGTCCCAATGCCTAGCATCGGAACCTTCGCGAGCGAGCTGTGTCAACGCCCCTCGGTTATGACCTGCCTCTTGGTTATGACCTGCCTCTTGGTTATGACCTGATAGTCCAGCAGCTGATTCCGGGATACGCCAGCCTGGCTCGCTTGGCGGTTGCTTTGCTGGCTGCCTCGCCTCGGGCCAGCAGCTCTGGCGCAGCTGTGTTGGTGGCGGGCTGCGGCACCGGAGCAGAGCTGGTGGAGGCAAGGGCTCAGCGCCCGGACTGGCAGCTCACCGCAATCGATCCATCCGCTGAGATGCTCGACGCTTCCCAACAGCGACTGGGTGTCGAGTCGATCAGCTGGCGTCAAACCACGGTCGAGGACCTCAACGCCGACGGATGTTTTGCTGGCGCCCTTTCCGTGCTGGTGTTGCAGTCCTTGCCAGACGATGGCAGCAAGCTTGCATTCCTTACGGCCCTTGCCCGCAGCCTTGAGCCTGGTGGCCAACTCGTGCTGATTGATTTGATGGCGCCGGAGCGATCAACCCTGCAAAGCCAGGTGGAGGCAGCCTGGATGGGTTTCCAACGGGCTAGTGGCCTCAACGCTGATCCTGACGATCTCGCTCCTCTTACCCAAGGCCTCCACCCGATTGGCGAAGCGCGGCTAACGGCTCTCGTCAACGCGGCTGGCTTTGGAGATCCGGCCAGGATTTTTCAGGCTCTCGGCTATGAGGGCTTTCTGCTGCAGCGCCGCCCCTGAGCTCTCGAAGCTCGGGGCCGAATAGCTGAAGGGTCTTCCAGCTACAACCATGGCTAGCGGCACCACCGCCGTGGCCAGGGCGATCAGGCTTCCCAGCAGGCCTGAAAGGGCTTGGGGGCCCGTACTGAATGGATCTTCACCCTGCTCATCAAGATCGCGCTCTGGCGCGGTCGCTTCGGCTAGATGGGGGATGGAAGAGGGTTGGGAATCTCGGGGAACAGAATCCATAGCAATGGGAAAGGGCGCATAAGGCACCGATTCCACTCAGAAAATCAAAGGGACTTCTTCAATTCTGGCACTGTGGCTCAGAAATTGGGGATTGAACAACTATTGACTTGTGCAACTAGCAAGACTGAACCGTGCAACTTGCAAGACCGGTCAACTAGTAAGGCCAATGTTTTAGGCGGCAGGGCGGGAGCCTTGATCGTGTTGATCACGGCGGGCACTCAGGTCTGTAGGGCGACCATCGAGATGGTCTAGGCGCAATCGGATGGATCGCAACTCTTCGAGGATCGAACCCAACAATTGTTGGGTGGCAGTGGAGGGTGAGTTGAGTACCTCAACCGTTACTTCCTTGATCCGCAGCACGTCGCGGGCAAAACGGGCTACCTCGTTGGGATGGAACATCAGCGGATCCTTTTGATCGCTGCGGTATTCCGGATTCAACTTGCGCGGGTTGAAAGGCGGATTGAGGTTGCGGGGATCAGTATTTGTATAGCGGTATACAGACGCCCGAGAACGGTTGAGAGCCCTTTGGACCTCATCAATACCGATTAGGCCTTCAGCGATCTCGGCGGATCCAGCATCTGCGGGTTCGGCCTGGACAACAAGTCCAGCAGGTAGCCCGATTGCCCCCAATCCATTTGCAGAACTGGGCTGGGGTGGCATGAGACGGCTTTTGGACTAACGGGATCAGATCGAGACCATAGCAGGGGTTTTGCAGGTAATCAGCAGCGGTGGTCACCCCCATACCGGCTCCCCTGGCTGGGTGTCGGTGATAGGTTCCGCCCTCATCGAAAGCTCCTGCCATGCGCGTCTCCCGCCTGATGCTGGTGACGCTCCGCGACGATCCGTCGGAGGCTGAGATTCCCTCTCACAAGCTGCTGCTTCGCGCCGGCTACATCCGCCGGGTTGCCTCGGGCATCTACGCCTATCTCCCCTTGATGTGGCGGGTGCTCCAGAAGGTTTCCCGGGTGGTGCGTGAGGAGATGGACGGCACCGGAGCCCTCGAAACCCTGTTGCCCCAACTTCAGCCGGCGGAGTTGTGGCAGCGCAGCGGCCGTTGGGCCGGCTACACCGCAGGGGAGGGAATCATGTTCCACCTGGAGGATCGCCAGGGGCGTGAGTTGGGGCTGGGGCCTACCCATGAGGAGGTGATCACATATCTGGCCACCGATCTGTTGCGTTCTTATAGGCAGTTGCCCGTCAATTTATATCAGATACAGAGCAAATTTCGCGATGAAATTCGTCCCCGCTTCGGCTTAATGCGCGGTCGCGAATTCATCATGAAAGATGCTTACTCCTTCCATGCCAATGAGGAGTCCTTGCGGCAAACCTACGCCGCTATGGATGGCGCCTACAGACGCATCTTTGCCCGTTGTGGTTTGCGAGCTGTCGCGGTGGAGGCAGACAGCGGGGCGATTGGTGGCTCGGCCAGCCAGGAATTCATGGTTACGGCTGAGGCCGGTGAGGATTTGATTCTGGCTAGTTCCGATGGGGCCTACGCCGCCAACCAGGAGCGGGCTGTTTCGTTAGCCGCTGACCCAATTTCCCTACCGGGTGGACCGCGGGCTGGAGGTGAGGGTGAACCATTTGCCACCCCTGGACAAAGCAGCATCGAAGATCTCTGCGCCGGCCATGGCATTGAGCCCTGTCAGACCGTGAAGGTGTTGATGTTGCTAGCCCGTTTTGAAGATGAAAGCGCCCAGCCCCTGCTGGTGAGCATGCGGGGCGATCAACAACTCAACGAAGTCAAGCTGGCCAATGCAGTCACGGCCCGCTGCTCAGCGGAGCATGGAGCGCTATTGGACATTTCCCCAATTACTAAGGAGGCCGCGGCCAGCGAAGGGCTGCTGCCCTTGCCCTTTGGCTTTATGGGTCCCCACTTAGCCGATGGGCTGCTGAGCAATTCCGGTCACTGGACCAAGCACTTCTTGCGACTAGCTGACAGAACAGCGGCTGAGCTCAGTTCCTTTGTGTGTGGTGCCAACAGCACCGATATCCACCTATTAGGCGCGGCTTGGGGCTCCCTCTGCCCCTGCCCTGAGAGCCTTGATCTGCGGGCCGCCCAACCAGGTGATCGCTGCCAACACGACCCCTCCCAGCAGCTCCAGGCCAGTCGGGGCATTGAGGTGGGACACATTTTCCAGCTGGGCCGCAAGTATTCAGAGGCCCTTGAGGCCCGTTTCACCAATGAGGCTGGCTCGGAAGAAGCCCTGTGGATGGGCTGTTACGGCATCGGTGTCTCCCGGTTGGCCCAGGCGGCTGTTGAGCAACATCACGATGGCAATGGCATCTGCTGGCCCGTATCGATTGCGCCCTTCGAAGTGATCGTGGTGGCGGCCAATTGGGCCGAAGCCGAGCAGAGCGGCTTGGCTGAGCAGCTCTATCTGCGTCTCCAGGAAGCAGGTGTAGATGTATTGCTGGATGACCGCAGCGAGCGGGCTGGGGTGAAGTTTAAGGATGCCGATCTGATTGGTATTCCCTGGCGGGTAGTGGTGGGTCGCGGAGCGGCTGATGGTCTGGTGGAGTTGGTGGAGCGCTCCAGCTGCAGCAAGCGCGATCTGCCGGCCATTGAGCTGCTTGAGACCCTGGTGCCCTGCTTGGCAAGCCAGCGCATGGGCCTGCCTGCGTAAAGGCCCCCTGAGGCGGCTTCTAGGATGGGGGGATTCGCGTTTCTCCCATGGCCGCTGTGCTTCCCTCCTTCCGCCAGCGGCTGAAGCAGCTTTTTTCACGCTTGGCCGTAGCCCTGGTGCTCTGCCTCAGCCTTGCTCTAACAGCCTGTAGCTCTGCAAATACTGGTCTTTCTGGTAACTACATCGAGGACACGGTGGCGGTGGCCGACAGCCTGCTGAGCACCATCGCCTTAGGGGCTGACGATCCTGCTCGCGCTGAGGCCGAGATCGAAGCTCGCAGCCTGAGCAATGGCTACGTGGCCCGCTACCGCCCCCGCAGCTCGGTGAAC